>DATAQE010000017.1:0-12129 GCA_036264835.1 Candidatus Elarobacter sp. | reverse complement strand
GAGCAGCGGCAGCGAGGAGAAGGCGCCGACGATCGGCGCTGACGGGCGGCCGAGCCAGCGCTCGAGCACGGTCGCGTAGACGCTGCGGAAGTCGGTCGTGAAGCCGAGGTTGCCGTTGTTGAGCTGGGCGAGGTCGGGATGCCGCCCGTAGAGGCCGCCCTTCACGCCGCCGCCGATCAGGAAGACCGGCGCCGCTTCGCCGTGGTCGGTGCCGCGGCTCGCGTTCTCCGCGACGCGGCGGCCGAACTCGCTGAACGTCATCGTCAGGACGCGCTTGTCGTTGCCGTGCGCGGCCAGGTCCTGGTAGAACGCGGCGATCGCGTTCCCGAAGTCGGCGAGCAGACGGTCCTGCGTCTGCTTCTGCGTGACGTGCGTGTCGAACGAGCCGTGCTGGATGTACAGCACCTTCGTGCCCAGCCGCGAGCCGACGATCTGCGCGGCGAGCGCGAGGCTGCGCCCGAGCGGGGTGGCGGGATACGTCGCCTCGCTCTTGTAGCCGCCGACCAGCTTCGGCAGCTCCTCCGCGCCGCGCTGCGCGTGGTCCTCGATCTCCGCGACCTGCGCGAGGAACGGCGAGCGGAACGGGACCGTCGTGTCGCGCACGAACTCGTGGAACGCCTCGCGGTTCGCGCTCTTCTTGTCGCTCGCGAGGCCGTAGCCGCGCAGCGCGTCGATCGCCGGGACGTCGGTCGTCTTCGAGATCATCATCTCGGGGAGCACGTTGCTGATCGCGACCGCGTTGAAGAGGTTGTCTTTCGGGAGCGCGGCGGCGTCGAGGTAGCGTCCGATCCAGCCGGTCGACTCGTAGCCCTTCGGCTGCGCGGTCTGCCAGATCTCCGTCGAGCGGAAGTGCGAGTGGTCGGGATCGGGATAGCCGACGCCGTGCACGATCGCGACGTTCCCGGCGTCGTACATCTTCTTGAACGGCGCGAGCACCGGGTTGAGGCCGATCGTGTCGTCGATTCGCAACACGTTCGACTCCGGGACGCCGAGCGAAGGCCGGTAGCGGTAGTAGTCCTGCATCCCGAACGGGACGACGGTGTTGAGCCCGTCGTTGCCGCCCTGGAAGTTGATCACGACCAGGACGCGGTCGGCCGCGGCCGGCAGCCCCGGCAGCGCGCTCTGCGCCAGCGCTTTCGAGAAGATCGTCTCCGTGTTGGCGACGACGGCGAGCCCGGAGAGGGCACCGAGCAAGAATCCGTTGCGTTTCATCATTCCTGTCATCCCGATCGATTACGCGAGCTGGTAGGCGGGCATCGCCATGGTGAGATAGGCCGCGCTGCGAACGCGTTCGTCGACGTTCTCGGGCGAGAGCTGCGAGAGCTCGCTCTGCCCCGAACCGCCGAGGTAGGTGACGAGCTGCTGCACCGAGGCGGGCGAGACGTCCCCGATCAGCATCGTGTCGGTGAGCGTTTTCGCGACGGTGTGCGGGTCCATCGAGCGCATCGCCGGCACGATCCAGTCCGCCGCCTGCGTCATCTTCGGGTTCTGCGCGACCGCGTTGGCGAAGTTCTCGCGGGTGAGGATCGTCTGGCTGTTGACCCACGCCGCGCCGCCGTCCCAGCCCTTGACGTTCGGCGGGTAGAACAGGACCTGCCCCATCGCGCGCAGCGCCGCGAGCTCGGGCATCACGACCTGCTGGATCCCGAAGAGCTGGTGCGTCCCGACGACGAACTCGACCGGGCTCTTCACCAGCGCGCGGTAGGCGCGGTCGCTGTAGAACAGGTTGCTGCGCAGCAGCGCCGACATCACCGGCTTCATCTCGAAGTCGTTCTTGCGGATCAGCGCCGCGACTTGGTCGACCAGCTGCGGCTCGGGGTCCATGTAGACGAAGAACGAGAGCAGCTTCGTCGCGAACCAGCGCGACGCCGCGGGCTGCTGGAAGATGATCTGCACGACGTCGGTGCCGGTGAAGTTGCCGGTGCGGCCGAGGAACGTCTTCGTGCCGTCGTCGTGCTGGTTGCGGTTGTCGAAGAACGTCCCGGTCCCGTCGAGGTTGCGGCGGAACGTCCAGCCGGTGAACGCGCGCGCCGACTCGCGGATGTCCTGCTCAGTGTAGTTTCCGATCCCGAGCGTGAAGAGCTCCATCAGCTCGCGCGCATAGTTCTCGTTCGGGTGCGACTTGACGTTGACGTTGTTGTCGAGGTACCGCAGCATCGCGGGATCCTGCGAGACGTGCAGCGCCAGATCGCGCACGTTGCCGAGCGCGTACTCGCGGAAGAGCTGGTTCTGCATGAACAGCTCCTGCGCGCTGGTGCCCTTCTCCGGCGAGCTCGTGAAGTGGCCGTGCCAGAAGAGCGCCATCTTCTCTTGCAGCGGCGCCGGCGTCGCGATCATCCGCTGCAGCCACCAGGACTGCAGGGCGATCAGGTTCTGGCGGCGGACCCGGTTGTTCTCCATCTGGAACGCCTTGCGGGCGTTCACCGTCGCGTCGTCGGCCTGCATCCCTTGCAGCACGCCGCGGTACAGGCCGAGCGGCGGCCGCGGCGGGTCTTCGAGCCCCGCGTTCGCCGGAAGCGAGCGGGTGTCGGGGAAGCGGATCAGCGCGTCGACGGCGTCGCTGGGGCGCATCGCCGCGAAGCGGTCGACGTCGGCGGGCGAGCCGCCGAACCCGGCCCGGCGCAGCAGGTGAGCGGCGAGGCGGCGGTTCCAGGGGCCGGCGTAGGGCAGCAGCGCTCGGGACGCGTCGAGCGTCCCGGCCGGACGATACGATGAAGCGGGAGCGGTCGTCTGAGCAGCCACGATGGCATGATAACGCAGCCTCTTCCCAGGACCATGCGCGAGACGGATATTCTCACACGGGCTTAAAAACGTGCGGTCGTGAGCCTCCTCGCGAGCCGGATCGACCGGCGTTCTCCCGACTTCGAGCGCAACGCGGCGGCAATGGCCGCGCTCGTCGACGAGCTGCGCGCGCAGCTGGCGCGGGTCCGCGGCGGCGGCGGCGCGCAGGCGGTCGAACGGCACCGCAAGCGCGGGAAGCTGACCGCGCGCGACCGCATCGACCGGCTCGTCGATCCCGGGACGCCGTTCCTCGAGCTCTCCGCGCTCGCCGCGCACGGGATGTACCATGACGACGCGCCGGCCGCCGGGATCGTCACCGGGATCGGCACCGTGAACGGTACCGACTGCGTGATCGTCGCGAACGACGCGACGGTCAAGGGCGGCACGTACTACCCGATGACGGTGAAGAAGCATCTGCGCGCGCAGGAGATCGCCGAGCAGAACGGGCTCGCGTGCATCTACCTCGTCGACAGCGGCGGGGCGTTCTTGCCGCTGCAGGCCGAGGTGTTCCCCGACCGCGACCACTTCGGGCGGATCTTCTACAACCAGGCGCGGATGAGCGCGCGGGGGATCCCGCAGATCGCTGCGGTGATGGGCTCGTGTACGGCGGGCGGCGCGTACGTCCCCGCGATGGCGGACGAGTCGATCATCGTCAAGGACGAGGGGACGATCTTCCTCGGCGGGCCGCCGCTGGTGCAGGCGGCGACCGGCGAGATCGTCACCGCCGAAGAGCTCGGCGGCGCGGACGTGCACACGCGGATCAGCGGCGTCGCCGACCACTACGCGGTCGACGACGAGCACGCGCTCGGGATCGTGCGGCAGGCGGTCGCGCATCTCGACCGGCGCCCGTACGACGCGTGGCCGGTGCGTGAGCCGCGCCCGCCGGCGCGCGATCCGCACGAGCTGTACGGGATCGTCCCGAGCGATGCGCGGCAGTCGTACGACGTGCACGAGGTGATCGCGCGGATCGTCGACGGCTCGGACTTCGCGGAGTTCAAGACGCGCTACGGGACGACGCTCGTCTGCGGGTTCGCGCACATCGAGGGGCATCCGGTCGGGATTCTCGCGAACAACGGGATCTTGTTCAGCGAGTCGGCACTGAAAGGCGCGCACTTCATCGAGCTGTGCTGCCAGCGCGGCATCCCGCTGGTGTTCCTGCAGAATATCACCGGGTTCATGATCGGCAAGGAGTACGAGAACCGCGGGATCGCCAAGGACGGCGCGAAGCTCGTCACGGCGGTCGCGTGCGCGGAGGTGCCGAAGTTCACGGTGGTGATCGGCGGGAGCTTCGGCGCGGGGAACTACGGGATGTCGGGGCGCGCGTACTCGCCGCGGCAGCTGTGGATGTGGCCGAACGCGCGGATCAGCGTGATGGGCGGCGCGCAGGCCGCCTCGACGCTGCTCACCGTGCGGATGAACGCCGACGCGGAGAAGCACAAGCCCGCGCTGATGCCCGAGGAGCAGGACGCGTTCAAGCAGCCGATCCTCGACAAGTACGAGCACGAGGGGAGCCCGTACTACTCCACCGCGCGCATTTGGGACGACGGGATCATCGACCCGCTCGACACGCGCCGCGTCCTAGCGATCGGCCTGCGCGCCGCCCGCTACGCGCCTCCGAAGCCGACGAAGTTCGGCGTGTTCCGGATGTGAGCACATGTCATGCTGAGCCTGTCGAAGCATGAGCCACGGCCCTAATCGTCCGCCGGATTCTCTAGGATTCGCGACGCGTGCCGTGCAGGCCGCATCCGGTCTGCACGGCGACGAGCGTTCGATCGCGCCGCCGATCTATCTCTCCACGACGTTCGAGCGCGACGCCGCGGGCGACTACTCCGGGGGGTACAACTACTCGCGCGACGACAACCCGAACCGCCGCATGCTGGAGCGCGCGCTCGCCGAGCTCGAAGACGGCGCCGACGCGGCTGCGTTCGCGAGCGGTAGCGCGGCCGCGATGACGGTGTTCCAGGCACTGCGTCCCGGCGACCACGTCGTCGTCGCGCACGACTCGTACTACAGCATCCGGCACATGCTGAACGAGGTCTTCGTCCGCTGGGGCCTCGCCGTGACGTACGCCGACTGCTCCGATCTCCACGCGCTCGAAGCGGCGATCCGCCCGGCGACGCGCTTGATCTTCATCGAGACACCGTCGAACCCGATGATGCGGATCACCGACATCCGCGGCGCCGCCGAGCTCGCGCACGCGGCCGGTGCGGTCCTTTTCTGCGACAACACGCTGCCGACGCCGGTCTTCCAGCGCCCGCTCGCGCTCGGCGCGGACCTGGTGATGCACGCGACGACGAAGTACCTCGCCGGCAACCACGACGCGATGGGCGGCGCCGTGATCACCGCGCGGGACGACGACCTCTGGCAGCGTATCCGCCTGCAGCAGAAGCTCTGCGGCGCGATTCCCTCGCCGTTCGCCTCGTGGCTCACGCTTCGCGGCATCAGCTCGCTGGTCCAGCGCATGCGCTGGCACGACGACACCGCCCTCGAGATCGCACGATCTCTCGCCGCACACTCCGCGGTCTCCGAGGTCTTGCACCCGGCGCTTGTGTCACACACGGGACATGAAGTCGCATCACGTCAGATGTCGGGCACCGGCGGTCTGTTCTCGTTCCGCGTGAACGGTGATGCGGACACGGCGCTCGGCGTCGCGGCTCGGCTGAAACTCTTCCGCCGCGCGACGAGCTTCGGCGGACCCGACAGCTTGGTAGAACACCGTGCGTCGGTCGAGGGCCCGGACAGCGCGACCCCGCCGGACCTGCTACGCCTCGCCGTCGGCCTCGAAGACCCCGCCGATCTCATCCGAGACCTACACGCAGCGCTCGACGTATAGAAACCCCAAAACGGCCAAAATTCGGAAACGAGCCGGTGCCGAGCTCTGCTCCATGATCGTCACGTGTATAGTGGAGACGAAGATGGACGAAAAGAAACCCCAGACCAAAGCACCGGCGCTGGATCGGACAGCCAAGGAACCGCGACCGATTCCTCCCCCGCCGAGGTGGCAGGACATGATCGAACCGGAGCGGCGCTTCGACCCGCTTCGCTGGCTGCGGCACTAGATCCCAAAGCATATACGCACCTCGATGAGCCGATCCCCGAAGACTGGCCGATCGACTATCGCTATCTTTACGACCTCGTCCACGATCGCTATGTGCGCAACGAGGAGCGCGGAAAAGCCCTCGACGCAAAGCTCGCCGCACTCTTGACCGGTGTCGTCGCGGCGACCGGGTTTTCATTCCGGCTGAACGCAAGCTTCGTCAACGCGATTACCGCGCTGCTCTACCTCGCACCCCTCGCCCTCATCGCATCCGCCTACACGGCAAAGCTCCGGGACGTCGCTCCCACTATCCACTCGATGGAGAGGTCGTTCCCGACATATCCCGTGTCGACGATCGTCGAGGCGATCGCTGCGATGCGCATGGCAAACGAAGCAAACGCAAGAGCCTTTGACCAAAAGGCCGCGTACTTGGATTACGCGGTCGCCGCGACGCTGGTGGCGACCCTCGCCACGCTGCTCGCGCAAATCCTCGTTACGCTGAAGGTCGTCCCTTGACCGTTTCCCGCGACCGCGACTAGATCCCGGCGTACCATTCGTAGCCCTGGTCTTCCCAGTAGCCGCCCGTGCCGCCGAAGAATGGCTTGAGGTCGGCGACGAGCTCGACGCGGCTCACCCACTTCGCGCTCTTGTAGCCGAGCTGGGTCGGGATCTTCAGGCGGACCGGGGCGCCGTGGTCGGGGTCGAGCGGCTTGTCGTTGAGGTCGAGGGCGAGGATCGTTTGCGGGTGCGCGGCTTGGTGCAGGTCCAGTGACTCGTAGTACGGCTGTCCCGACTGGTCGACGTCGAAGCAGTGGAAGACGCAGTAGCGCGCGTTCGGCTTCGGCTGCGCCATCGCGAGCACCGTCGCGAGCGGGACGCCGTTCCACTTGCCGATCGCGCTCCAGCCCTCGACGCAGTCGTGGCGCGTGATCTGAGCCCGCACGCCGGCGGCGCGCAGCTCGGCGAGCGAGAGCCGCTGCGGGCGGTCGACGAGCCCGTCGACCGCGAGCCGGTAGTCGCGGAAACCGCCGTGCACCAAGCCCGTGTACGTCGCGTCGCTCGGTGTGTCGAAACCGTTCACGCGGAAGTTCCGGTCGATGTCGCGCTCGGTGTACTCGCGCGCGAGGCCGTGCGTTCCGATCACGGCGCGATTGAGCTTCTCGGTCGAGAGCAGCGCGCCGCGGAACGGGCCGTTCGTCAGCGAGTTCTTCACGGACGAACATCCCGCGAGCGCGAGCGCGGAGAGCGACGAGGCGATGAAGAGCCTGCGGTCCACGGTGCGCCTCACGGTCCGACCCCGTCGTGCTCGCCGAGCCGGTACCAGCCCGTGATCATCGAGCGCATGTTGTTCAGAAAGCCGGTCGAGAGCACCAGCACGAGGTGCGTCGCGAAGTAGCCGACCAGCAGCACCATCAGCGTGAAGTGCCACGTCCGCGCGAACTGCCGCCCGCCGAAGAGCGCGGTCAGCCACGGAGCCGCCGCATCCACGCCGGGCGAGAGCGTCAGCCCGGTAAGGATCAGCAGCGGAAAGAACAGGAAGATCACGACGTTGTACGTGAGCTTCTGCAGCGGGTTGTACGTGCCGTGCGGCGGCGGCTCGCGACGCAGCCGCAAGTAGTACAGCTGCATCGGCAACACTTTGCGAAAGTCTTCCGGCCGCATCACCAGCTCGCGCAGCGTGCCGCGCAGCGCGGCGGAGATCAGGTACGCGACCCAGCCGATGAACAGCGCCCACGCGAAGAAGAGATGCCAGCGCCGGCCGTCGGCGAGATCCTGCTCGCCGGGGAGCGTGAGCCAGCCGGGGAACGCGCGCGCGCTCTCGCCGCCCATCCCGTCGTCGGTGTACCCGAGCACGTGCGTCGTCGTGATGCGGTGGCCGAAGATCACGGTGTACCCGACCGGGTTCCCGCCGGCATCGCGCTGCGCGTCGAACGCGAGCACGCGGCGCGCGGGATTGCTCTTGTCCGACGCGTCGAGATACGGCGCGGCGTTGAAGATCTGCAATCCGCTCATCACGAGCACGAGGATCGCGAGCGCCCACGTCCAGTGCGCCGCGCGCGCGACGACGCCGTGCCGGTACACGGTCCGCCCCGTCTCGCGAGCGGCCGCGCGCGGCATCGGGCCGGCGTGCGCCTCGGTCGTCACGCGCGCTCGGCGACCAGCGCGCGGACGGTCTGCTCGAGCTGCGCGTCGTAGCCTTCGCCGACGTACGTCGCGCGCAATCGCCCGTGGCGGTCGAAGACGAGCTGCGTCGGCCACGCCTGCACGCCGTACGCGTTCCACACCTTGAAGTCGTCGTCGAACACGACCGGCCAGGTGACGTCCTGCTCGCGCAGCGCCTGCACGACGTTCGCGTGGACGCGCTCGTTCGGCAGCTCCGGCGCGTGCACGCCGACGATCGCGAGGTCGCTCGCGCGGTACTTCGCCCGCAGGCGCTGCAATTCGGGCGTGACGTGCTTGCAGTTGATGCAGCTGAACGTGAAGACGTCGACGACGGTCACGCGTCCCGCGGTCGGCGGCGGACCGCTCGCGTTCGCCCACGGCGCCGTCGCGCCGAGCACCGGCGCCAGCGAGGTCGCGGCGGCGAGCAGGATCGCGGCGATCACAACGCCGGCTCCGAGGCCGGGATCACGACCGCGCGCCCTTCGAGACGCAAACGGCCGGACTCGACGAGCTTCGCCATCTCGGCGCTGACCGTCTCGCGGGTGCTGCCGACCAGCGAGGCGACGTCGGCGTGCGTGAGCCGCAAATCGACGCGCGTCCCGTCCCGCACCGCCGCGCCGTGCTCGGCCGCGAGCTTGCGGTACAGATGCACGATGCGGTCGCCGACCCGCGCGTAGGCGAGGTCTTCCATCGTCGCGCGCGCGTCGTCGAGCCGCCCGCTGAGCGACTTCGCGACGTTCAGCGCGAGCGCCGGATCGGCCGCCAGCAGCGCGAAGAGATCGTCGGCGCGCACCGTGCAGAGCAGCGCGTCCTCGACGACGACCGCGACCGTCGTGCGCGGGCGGTCGCCGAAGAGCGTCTCCTCGCCGAAGAAGTCGCCCGCGCCGAGCAGCGCGACGGTGACGTCCTTGCCGTCGGCGGTCTCGCGCGCGATCCGCACCGCGCCGCGCTTCACCACGTAGACGATCCGCGTCGTGTCGCCCTGGTCGAAGACGCGCGTCCCGCGCGGCATCTCGCACATCGTGAAGAGGTGCTCGGAGGCCAGCACACCCGCCTCGGTCGCCTCGACGAAGAGGCGGTTGTGCCGCAGATACCAGACCTTGTTCGCGTCGTCACCGCCGCTCGGCGGCGTGTCGGGCGGGCGCATCGCGGCGAACCTCTCCAGGGCCGTCCCCAGTCCGTCCATGCCGTGATGCTACCACGCCGGCGACGCCGCGCGGCGTAAGCGCCCTTACTTCCCGGGCGGCGCGACGACGATCCGGACGAAGTCGTTCGGCCGGATCCACTTGGCCATCGCCGCGCGGACGCGCTCCGGCGTCGCCGCCAGCGCCGCCGCCGCCTCCACGCGGTCCTCGTCGAGCGGTCTGCCCGTCGAGCCGTACGCCACCAGCTGGCCCGCGAGCCCCTCGTACGACTCCTTCGCGACCGGCAGCTCGCCGAGCACCAGCGCCTTCGCGCGGGTCAGACGGTCCGCCGCGAGCGGCTTCTTCTGCAGCGAGGTGAGGTCGTCGACGACGAGCCGCGCCGCCCGCGCGACGTTCTGCGGATCGGCGCCGTAGCGCACCGAGAACGTGCCGCGGGTCGGCCCGGCCGAGAAGCTCGACCCCACCGTGTAGACGTAGCCGTGCAGCTCGCGCAGATCGTGGAACAGCAGTGAAGCGTAGAAGCCGCCGCTGAGCACGGTGTTCGCGAGGCGCAGCACCGGGTAGTCCGGGTCCTTGAACGTGAGCGGGACCGTCTCTTCGAGCGTGACCTCCGACTGCACGCGGCCCGTCGCCGGGACCGTCGCCGCCTTCGCCTTGTTCGGCGGAACGGCGGGCGCGAAGACGTTCGGCGTCGCGCCGGCGGCCTTCCAGCCGCCGAAGTACTTCTCGAACGTTGCGCGCGCGTGCTCGGGCGTGACGTCGCCGACGACGACGATCGTCGCCAGATCGGGGCGGTATGCCGAGGCGTAGAACGTCTTCACGTCGTCGAGCGTCACCGCGTTCGCGCTCTCGGGCGTCGCCGTGCGGCGCGCGGGATCGCCCGCGGGATACAGCGCGTCGGCGAGCGCGCGCTGCGCCTTGTAGTCGGGGCTCTTCACCGTCCCGGTCAGCGCGCCGACGGTCTGGCGTTTGACGATCTCGAACGCGTCCGCCGGCAGCCGCGGGTGCAGCTCGTCGTCCGCGAGCAGCTCGACGCCGCGGTCGAAATCCTTCGAGAGCACGTCGAGGCCGAACGACCGCCCCGCGCTCACGCTGGCGGCGATCTTGTCGAGCTCCGTCTGGTACGCGATGCGGTCGTACGTCTGCGTGCCGTACGGGAAGAGGCCGTCGACGATCCCGTCGATCCCCTCCTTGCCGGGCGGGTCCTGGATCCCGGCGTTGCCGAGGATCTCACCGCGCACGACCGCGGTGTGCGAGATCGTCGACGGCACGACGATCAGCTTCAGCCCGTTCGGCAGCGTCTGCATCACCGGGTTCACGGTCTGCTCGGGGACGTGCAGATTCGCGAGGATGTTCTTCGCGAACGGCGGCAGCCCGGTGTGCTCGGTCGGGATGACCGTGTTGTCCTCGCCGACGCGGCTGCCGAACGCCGAGCCCGCCGCCTCTTTCGGCGTCGAGATCGCGACCGTCGCGGTGTTCTCGTCGTACGACCTGCGCAGCACGCGGTTCACGTCGTCGACGGTGACGCGCTGCAAGCCGGCGAGGTCTTCGTCGGGCGTGCGGTGCTCGACCGCGAGCGACTCGCTCCACGCCGAGGCGAGCCCGGAGATCGAGTTGCGCGCGAACTCCGCCTGCGCGACCTCGCGCTGCTTCGCCACCTCGACGAGCTCGGGCGGGAGACCGCTCTTCTTGTAGGCTTCGATCACCGCTTTGACGTCGCTCACCGCCTGCTCGCCGGTGGTCGTCACCGGGACGGCGGAGCCGACCAGCGTCATCCCGGCCTTCGGATGCGTGACCGACTGCGCGAACGTCCCGAGCGCCTTTCCCGATGCCTGCAGCTCGTAGAGCGCGCCGCGCTGACTGTTCAGCACGTCGTTGAGGATCTGCGAGGCGTAGTAGTCCTTGTCTTCGTAGCCCGGGACGCGGTACGCGACGAACACGATCGTGATCGGGTCGGAGCTGTTGTCGTGCAGCGTGAGCGGCGTGAGCGGCTGCAGGTGCACCGGCTTGCGCGCGGGCAGCTTAGCCGCCGGGATGGTGCCGAAGAGCGAGCGGACCTTCGCGATCGTCTGCTGCGGGTCGACGTTTCCGGCGATGACGTAGATCGCGTTGTTCGGGTGGTACCACTTGGCGTAGAACGCCTTGAGGTCGGGCGCCTGGATCCGCTTGAAGCTCGGGACGGTGCCGAGGCCGAAGTCCGCGTACGGCGTGCCGGCGAAGACGTGCTCGACGGCCTTCTCGAAGAGCCGGAAGGTCGCGTTCGAGTTGTCCGAGGTGACCTCTTGCGTGATCGCGCCGCGCTCCTGGTCCCACAGCTTCTGCGAGTCGAGGACGCCGGTCGCGCGCGAGCGCTCGAGGTTCAGCGCGACGTCGAGATACTGCGAGGGCATCTCGAAGAAGTACTGCGTGAGCTGGTTCTGGGTGTCCGCGTTGAACGTGCCGCCGGTGATCGCCGTCGTGTCCGCGAACTGCGACGCGGTCATCGTCTTGCTGCCGCGGAACAGCATGTGCTCCTGCGCGTGCGCGATGCCGGTGATCGGCTCTTCCTGCGCTCCCGCCAGATAGTTCATCCAGGTCGAGACGACCGGCGCGAGCGTGTCGCGCAGGACCACGACCTGCAGGCCGTTCGGCAGCGTCGCGCGCGTGACGTCGACCGAGTGCGCGGGCGGCGCCTGCGCGCCCACGGGCGCCAGCGGCGAGATCAGAAACGCGGCCGCGAGCGCAGCGGAAAAGAAGCGGTGAGGACGAGCCATATGTCGGGATTCTTCCGGAGTCACCCGCGCGCGACCTCGCGGCACGGGGACCGCCCGGAGGCACCGTGGAACGACCGACGCCGTGCCCGACCCTGTCCTGCGCGTCGAACGCGAGGGAGCGCGTGCTCGCGTCACGCTGGCCCGCCCCGAGGTTCGCAACGCCTTCAACGCCGAGCTGATCGCGCGCCTGCGCGACACGTTCCTCGGCCTGGCGGGCGATCCCGAGGTACGGGTCGTCATCCTGGAGGGC
>DATAQE010000151.1:0-12100 GCA_036264835.1 Candidatus Elarobacter sp. | reverse complement strand
AAGATCTGCTGCTGCGTCTCGTTGCGGTAGCCGGGGATCGTGTTGCTCCCCGAGGCGTCGCCGACGCCGTACCCGCCCTCGATCTCGAGCGGCCGGCGCTTCGGCTTGTAGCCGAGCTGAATGCCGTCGATGTAGTTGGTGTAGGCGAGACCGAGGCCTTTCGACTCGTTCCCGAAGAACGAGCCGACCTGCACGCTGAACGCGCCCGGCGAGGTGTACTTCAGCCACGAGTAGTTCAGCCGTACCGGCGCGCTCGATGCCGCGACGAAGACGGTCGAGCACGCCGCGCTGGTGCAGTAGTTCGGCGTGCTGGTGGACGTGCTGCCCTGCGGGTTGTCGAAGAACTCGCGGTTCTCGAGGCGGAACCCGTACGAGAAGTACTTGTCGAAGTTTCCGCCCCACGCGATCCGCGCGACCTGGTACGCGGTGCCGTGGTCGGTCAGCCCCGAGGTCAGCGCGTTCTGCCCGATCAGGCCCGGCATCTCGCCGGTCGTGAAATGGATCCCGGGCGGCAGTACGGCGTTTCTCGCCGCGCTCACGACCGCGCCGTTCGCGGTCGTCAGCGTCCCGCGGCCGTTGACCGCGGTGACGCGATCGTTGAAGAGCCCGGGGCCTCGCAGGAAGTACGTTGCGTGGAACTGCTGCCGGGCGAGGTCCGAGGTGTTCTTCTTCACCTGGCCGTCGAGCGTGTCGACGCGCTTCTCGAGGGCGGTGAGCCGCGCGAGCTCGGGCCCGAACTCGTCGACCAGCTTGCGCATCGCGGCGAGCTGCTCCGGCGTGACCGTCGCGGCGTCGGTGTGGCTGCCGAGCCGCGTCTGGATCTCGGTCTCCAGCCGGCTGACGATCACCGCCATCTCGTAGCGCGTCAGCGGCCGGCTGCCTTTGAACTGGCCGTCGGGATAGCCCTGGATGAGGTTATCGGCGAGCAGCTTGCGCACGGCGTCGTACGCCCAGCTGTTCCTCGGGACGTCGGCGAACGGGTTCGGCGCGGGCGCCTGGCTCACGGCCGCGCCGGCGTCGGGCGGCGCGGCGGCGGGGCCGGTGCTCGCGGTCTGCGCGAGCGCGGGCGAGAGATATAGGGAAACGACCGCTGCCGTGAAAGCGACCGTTCCGCCGAAGCGAGCTACTCTACTCCAGTGCACGTTGTCCTTCTCTTCTCGCGCGCGCAGCATGGTGCGCGCCTTCGGAACATTGTCCGGGCTGCGAGACGGTTGCTTCAATTATGCAAAAGTAGCAATCACAGGAACTCCTTCGTATCTGCGGCGTACCGCGCCGCGCGCGTAACGCGCTCGATGAGCTCGTTCGAGGCGATGCCGGTGAGCCGGTCGGGCGGCGTCCCGTCGCGCAGCGCGCGCAGTGTCGCATGCACCGCTTGCACCGCCGCCATGAACGGCTGATGTCCTTGCAGCGCGACGCGCACGTTCCGCGAAGCGAGGTATGCGCGGTCGGCGAGCGCCGCGTTCACGTTCCCGAGCATCACCGGGACCTCGGCGACCGCCGCGATCGCGTCGACCTCCTCGCGCGTCGTCACGCCGCCGAAGAACAGCGCGTCGATCCCGGCGCGCTGGTAGGCGCGCATGCGCTCAAGCGCCGCGCCGATCCCCTCGAGTCCGACGGCCTGCGTGCGGCCCACCAGGACGAGCGCCGGATCCTGGCGCGCGCGCACCGCGGCGCGCATCTTCCCGACCGCCTCGCCGGTCGAGACCAGCCGCGTGCGCGGCTCGCCGAACGGGCGCGGCAGCAGCGTGTCCTCGATCGTGAGCGCGGCGACGCCGGCGCTCTCGAGCTCCTCGACGGTACGGATCACGCTGAGCGCGTTGCCGTAGCCGTGGTCGGCGTCGACCAGCAGCGGGATCCCGCTCGCGCGCGCGATGCGGTGCGCCTGCGCCGCGAACTCGGTCAGCGTGATCACGGTCAGGTCGGGCGCGCCGAGGATCGTGAGCGAGGCGACCGATCCCGAGAACATCCCGATCTCGAACCCGAGGTCCTCGGCGATCCGGGCCGAGAGCGGGTCGAAGACCGAGCCCGGATGCACGCACTCCGCGCCCTCGAGCACGGCGCGGAAACGCCGCCGTCGTGGTGTCCAGTCCATCTATCCTCCTTCGGCGCGCTCGCTCGGGCGCGTCGTCTTGAGCGGTTCTTCGGGGATGCGCACGATCGCGAGCAACGCGAGCGCGCCGACCGCGCTCCCGATGAGGAACACGTCGTGGAACGCGTGCGCGAGCGCGGGGACCACGGTTCGCACCGCGTCGGGCGGGAGCGTTCCGGCTCGCCCGCCGCGTTCGAGGAGCGCCGCGAAGCGCGCGGCGACGTCCGGCGCGCCGGCGTGCCGCGCGAAGAACGTGAGCAGCAGCGACCAGAAGATCGCCGCGCCGAACGCGCCGCCGAGCGACCGCGCGAACACCACCGTCGAGATCGCGACGCCGAGGTCGCGCGGGTCCGCGGCGTTTTGCACCGCGACGCCGATCGTGGGCATGAACGAGCCGATCCCGAGCCCGAGCACGAAGAGCGCGCCGAGGACGAACGGCTGCGCGGTTGCGGCGGTCATCGACGCGAGCAGCGCGTACGCGCCGGTCGTCACCGCGATCCCGCTCAGCAGCAGCGCCTTGTAGCGTCCGGTGCGCCGCATGATCTGCGAGGAGAGCGCCGAGGCCGACGCCATCCCGATCAGCAGCGGGACGACCAGCGCGCCGGCGCGGCCCGGCCCCAGCCCGCCCACCCACTGCAGGAACACCAGGACGAGGACCAGCGCGCCGAGCTGCAACGTCCCCATCAGGAAGACCGCCGCGTCGCCGTGCCGCAGCGTCCGGTTCGCGGCCAGCCGTGGCGGGAAGATCGGCGCGCTCGCGCGCAGCTCGCGCGCGAGGAACGCGGCCAGCAGCGCCGCCGCGCCGGCGAGCACCGCCGTCATCGGAAGCGAGAGCCACGGCAGCGCCGTTCCCCCGAGCGCCGCGGCGAAGCAGATCAGCGTGACGGCGAGCGCCAGCAGCGTGAGCCCGAGGACGTCGACCGGCTCGCCGGACGCGGCGCTCCGCAGCGCGGGGATGCGGCGGCAGACGGCGTACGCCGCGGCGCCGATCGGGACGTTCACCCAAAACACCCAGCGCCACGAGAGGTGCTCGACGAGGAAACCGCCGAGCGGCGGCCCCGACGCGCTCGCGAGCGCGAAGCTGCTGGTGATGTAGAGCTGATAGCGCGCGCGCTCGCGCGGCGAGACGAGATCCGCAAGCGCGGCCTGCGAGGTGACGAGCAGCCCGCCCGCGCCGGCGCCCTGCACGGCGCGCGCCGCGACGAGCTGCGCGGCGCCGCGCGAGAGCGCGCACGCCAGCGAGGCCGCGACGAACGCCGCGATCGCGACCAGCATCAGACGCCGCCGCCCGTAGACGTCGCTCAGCTTCCCGTAGACGAGCGTGAGGACCGTCGAGACGAGCAGGTACGCGGTGACGATCCACGAGAGCCCCGCGACGCTGCCGAAGTCGCGCGCGATCGCGGGAAGCGCGGGCGTGACGATCGACTGGTCGAGCGCGCCCATGAAGACCAGCAGCAGCACGCCCGCGACGATGGTGAGCAGCGTCCCCCGGTCGGGGACCGCCGAGGCGGTCAATGCACCTTCGGAAGCAGACCCACCGAGAGCCACGGGAACGCCGCGACGCAGATCAGCGTCACGACGGCGGCGAGCAGGTAGGGGAAGCTGCGCGGCATCACCTCGTCCGGCGGGGCCTTCCCGATGATGCAGGCGGCGTAGTAGCCGACGCCGAGCGGCGGCGCGTGCAGGCCGATCCCCATTCCGAGGATCGCGACGATCGCGTAGTGCGCCTGGTCGATGTGCAGCGTCGCGGCGATCGGGAACAGCAGCGGCCCGAACAGCACGATCGCCGGCACGCCTTCGAGCACCGAGCCGAGCACGATGAACAGCAGGCACGAGACGACGAGGAACGTCGTCGCACCGCCCGGCGCGTTCTCGACCGCCTGCGCGAGGTGCCGCGCGAACCCGGACTGCGTGAGCGCCCACGACATCGCCGTCGCCGAAGCGATGATCAGCATGATCGTCCCGTTCAGCACAGCGGTCTCGCGCAGCTCCGAGAAGATGCGCGCCCAGTTGAGCTCGCGGTAGATCAGCGCGCCGACCAGCAGGCTGTAGACGATCCCGACCGTGCTGACCTCGGTCGCCGTCGCGACACCGCCGAGGACGAACGCGCGGATGACCAGCGGCAGCACGAGCCCGGGGAGCGCGATCCAGAACAGCTTCGCGATCCGTCGCGGCGCGGCGCGCGGCGGCAGCTCCGCACGGTCGCCGCGCGCGCGCCACAGCGCGACCGCCGCGAGCAGCAGCCCGCCGAGCGCCGCCGGCATCAGCCCGGCCGTGAAGAGCGCCGTGATCGAGACCTGCGTCGCGGAGCCCACGATGATCAAAATCAGGCTCGGCGGGATCATCTCGGTCATCGCCGCGGATCCGTTCAGCAGGGAGACCATCTCGCCGGGGATCAGCCCGCGCCGCCGCATCTCGGGGAAGAGCACCGGCGCGACCGCCGCCATGTCGGCCGACTTCGAGCCCGAGATCCCGGAGACCAAGTACATCGCGACGATGACGACCAGCGAAAGCCCGCCGCGCAGGTGCCCGACGAGGCTGGCGATCGCGTTGACGAGCCGGCTCGAGATCCCGGCGTTCGACATCAGCAAGCCCAGCAGCACGAAGAGCGGGACCGCGAGCAGCAGCACGTTCGAGATCCCGTCGGTCATCATGTTCATCACGACCGGGAGCGGGATCGTCGTCGTCAGCGCGAGAAAGCTGAGCGTCGCGGTTCCGAACGCGAACGCGATCGGGACCCCGATCGCGATCAGCGCGCCGACCAGGACGACGAAGAACAGCACCAGCAGCGCGAAGGTCCCGAGCTGCGAAAAGACGCCGCGCGAAAGGTACGCGACGACGACCAGCGCCGCGGTGCAGCCGGCGACGGTCAGCGCGATCCGCGCCCGCGTGTCGATCAGCCGCAGCGCCGCGAGCGCGAACATCAGGATCATCGCGACGATCGTCGGCGCGACGAGCCAGGCGCGCGAGATCGCGAGCGCCGGCGTGAGCGCACTCAGCTCGAGCAAGAATTGCTGCTTGCTGGCGAACATCATCTCGATGCAGAAGACGCAGGTGACGGCCCACGAGATCGCCTTGAGCCACTCCGCGCGCTCCGGACCCGCGCGGTTCACGACGTACGCGAGCCGCAGGTGCGTCCCGCGCCGCATCGCGGCGACCGCCCCAAGCATCGAGATCCACAGGAAGAGCACCGTCGCGAGCTCGTCGCTCCACGAAAGCGCGTCGTTCAGCACGTAGCGCGCGAACACGCCAGCGCCGAGGATGACGACCTCGAACGCGATCAGCACGGCGGCGACCGGCTCCACGACCGAGCCGATCGCGCGGTCGGCCCAGACGGTCCAGGGCCGCCAAAGCTCGGAGCGCGGGGCGGTCAGGCCGAGCTCGGACTCCGCGGGCAATCCGGCGCCGTCAGCCGGCGTTCGCGCCGCCCGCACCGGCGGCGGCGAAATACTGTCCCTGCATCTGCGTCTGCGCGTCGTAGAGCACCTGGACCGGGATCCCCGAGACGCCGGGGACGAGGACGGGAAGCTTCTCCATCCGCGGGCGCAGCGTCGGGGTGCCGCGCACGATCGCCGCGTTGTACGCATCGATGTCGGGGACGCCGAGCAGCGGCCATGCGTCGACCGCGGCGCACTGGATCAGGAACAGCCGGCGCTGCCGGGTCGAGGTGTTCGCCGCCGAGCCGTGGACGAGGCGCACGTGGTGCAGCGTGATCCCGCCCGACTTCGTGGTGAGCGGGACCGCCTTCGAGAAGTCGATGTCGCACCGCTCGGGGTTGATCCCCGCGACGTACTTCCCGTCGTCGGTGTGGTGGCTGTAGACGGGGCCCTTGTGGCTCCCCGGGATCACCAGCAGCGGGCCGTTCTCCATCTCGACGTCGTCGAGCGGGACGCCGACGGTGAGCAGGTCCTCGTTGGTGTGCGGGTAGCCCGTCCAGTCCTGGTGCCATTCCACCGCGGCGCCGCCCTCGGCGCCTTTCATATTGACTTTCCCGGACGGATGGCTCAAACGAATCTCGGGGCCGATGAGCTTCGCGACGATGTCCATGATCTTGTCGCTGCGCGAGATGTCGCGGAAGCGGCGGTCGCTCTTGAACGGCCGGCGGAGCCGGCGCACGCGCACGCTCGTCGCGCTGTGACCGGGCTCGAACTCGTAGTCCTCGTCGTTCTCGGTGAGGTGGCGCGAGCGCTCGACCATCTCGTCGGAAGCAGCGCGCAGCGACGCGATCTCGGCCTCGTCGAGGACGTTCGGGACGACGAGATAGCCGTTCCGGCGGTAGAACGCGACCTGCTCGTCGCCGATCGAGGGATGCGGGTGCTGCGCCATGCGTGTGACCATACGCGCAGCGCACGAGCGCTGTCAACGACGGCGGCCCCGAACGCGCACGATTTACTACTTTCGTAGAATTGGCCGCGCACGAGCGTTGGCGCAGGATGAACGCGATGCAGGACACGCGAGCCGTCTCCGAGCGCGCCGTCTCACGCCGCGCGTTCACCGCCGCCGCCGCCGCCTTCGCGACGATCGCCTTCGTCCGGGCGCCGGCGCGCGCCGCCGCGATCACCTGGAAGTGCGGGAACGAGTCGCCCGCCGACATCCCGCTGAACCTCCGGCTCTCGGAGGCGTTCGCGAAGATCCGCGCCGAGACGAACGGGCAGCTCGACATCCAGAACTACCCGGCGAGCGCGCTCGGGAGCGGCGCCTCGATGATCTCGCAACTGCGGCTCGGCGCGCTGGAGATGATGGCGCAGGCCGGCGGCCAGTTCGACAGTCTCGTCCCGCTCGCCGCGGTCGAGAACATGCCGTTCGCGTTCCCGAACTACGAGACCGCGTGGCGCGCCTTCGACGGCGAGCTCGGCAACCTCGTTCGCTCGGCGCTCTCGGCCGAGGGGTTCTACATCTTCGACAAGGTCTACGACAGCGGGTTCCGGCAGTTCACCACCAGCACGAAGCCGATCGCGAACGTCGACGACCTGCGCGGCATGAAGATCCGAGTCCCCGCCTCGAAGTTCCGCGTCGACGCGTTCCGCTCGCTCGGCGCCTCACCGACTCCGATCAGCTACAACGAGATATACACCGCGCTCCAGACCCACGTGATCGACGGCCAGGAAGGGCCGCTGGTCTTCATCGACGGCCAGAAGTTCTACGAGGTGCAGAAGTACTGCAGCATCTCGAACCACATGTGGGGGACGTTCTACGTCCTGGTCAACCGCGAGCACTGGGACGGCCTCCCGCGCAAGTTTCAGGACGTCATGAAGAAGCACATCAACGGCGCGGCGATGCTGCAGCGCCGTGACGACGAGCGGCTCGACGAGACGCTGGTCGCGAAGCTGACCGCGCGCGGGATGGTGTTCAACAAGGCCGACGCGGCGAGCTTCCGCGCCCGGCTCAAATCGAGCGGCTTCTACGCGCGCTGGAAGCAGGCGTGGGGGCCGAAGCTCTGGGACGCGCTCGAGAAGTACAGCGGTCCGCTCGCCTAGCGCGGATCGAGGAGAGAACGATGAAGCAACCAGAGCAGAGCGCGGGCCCCACGCTGCATCCTTCGCGCGGGCGGTTCGTCGCCGGGGGTGCGGCGGTCTTCGCGACGATCGCCGTCGTGCGCGCGAAGGGACGCGCCGCCGACTTCGAGCTGAAGTGCGGGACGCAGCTCCCGGCCGACGACAAGGCGAGCCTGCGGCTCACCGAGATGTGGGCCGCGATCGAGCGCGAGTCGGGGGGCCGCGTGAAGACGCAGTTCTTCCCGGCGAGCGCGCTCGGAAGCGAGGTCGCGATGTTCTCGCAGCTCCGGCTCGGCGCGCTCGACTTCCAGCACCTCACCGCCGGGACGCTGGCGGCACTCGTCCCTGTGGCGAACATCGCGTATCTGGGCTTCGCGTACAAGGACAGCGAGGAAGGGATCCGGCTCTTCGAGGGACCGCTCGGGCAGTACGTCGCGAAAGAGACGGCGAGCAAAGGGCTCTACATGTTCCACTCGATGTGGAAGGTCGGGATGGGCGAGGTCGGGACCAACGGGCGTCCGGTCGCGAAGGCCGACGACCTGCGCGGTCTCAAGATCCGCGTCTCCGCGAACAAGATCTCGGTCGATCTCTTCAGCGAGCTCGGGGCGAGCGCGACGCCGCTGAACTTCGCCGACGTCTATCCGGGCTTGCAGACGAAGCTCGTCGACGGCGTCTCCTCGTCGCTCGCGATCATCGAGTCCTCGAAGTGGTACGAGGTCCTCAAGTTCGCGAGTATGACGAACCACCAGTGGTACAACCAGATGTTGATCGCGAACGGCGAAACCTGGCGCAAGCTCCCGCCCGACCTGCAGAAGATCGTCGACCGGAACAACACGAAGTATGCGCTGCTCGAGCGCAAGGACATGGACGCGTACAACGCCGCGGCGACCAAGAACCTCCAGGCGCGCGGGATCACGATCGGGCCGGTGGACCGCGCCTCGTTCACGCGCCGCCTGCAGTCCTACTACAAGGCGTGGGCCGCCGAGTTCGGTCCGACCGCGTGGCGGCTGCTCGAAGCGGGGCTCGGCCACAAACTCGGCTAGCCGATGCAGAAGCTGATCAACGACCCGCGCGCGTTCGCCGAGGAGATGCTCGAAGGCGTGCTGCTCGCGCACGGCGACGCGTTGCGTGTCGCGGCCGACCCGCGCGCGGTCGTGCGCGCCGACGCACCGGTCCGCGGCAAGGTCGCGATCGCGACTGGCGGTGGCTCAGGGCATCTGCCGCTCTTCCTCGGCTACGTCGGGCGCGGGCTCGCCGACGGCGCGGCGGTCGGGAACGTCTTCGCCTCGCCGAGCGCCGACGAGATGCTCGCCGTGACGAAAGCGGTCGACGGCGGCGCCGGCGTCCTGTACCTGTTCGGAAACTACGGCGGCGACACGATGAACTTCGGGCTCGCCGCCGAGCTCGCCGCCGGCGAAGGGATCGAGGTCGCGACGCTCCGGGCGGCGGACGACGTCGCTTCGGCGCCCCGCGGCGAGGAGCCGCGGCGGCGCGGGATCGCCGGGATCTTCTTCCTGTACAAGATCGCCGGCGCGTGCGCCGAGCGCGGCGACTCGCTCGCGAGCGTGAAGGCGACGACGGAGCGCGCCGCCGCCAACCTGCGCAGCATCGGCGTCGCGCTCGGCTCGTGCACGGTCCCCGCCGCCGGCCGCCCGACCTTCGAGCTTCCCCGGGGCAAGATGGAGATCGGGATGGGGATTCACGGCGAGCCCGGCGTTCGGCGCGGGTTGCTGCGCCGCGCGGACGCGGTCGCCGACGAGCTCGTCGACGCGCTGCTGGCCGATCTTCCGCACGCCGCCGGCGACCGTGTCGACGTGCTGGTGAACGGGCTCGGCGCGACCCCGCCGGAGGAGCTGTACGTCGTCTACCGCCGGGCGCACGCGCGGCTTCGCGACGCCGGCCTGACGGTGCGGCGCGCGTGGGTCGGCGAGTACGCGACCTCGCTCGAGATGGCGGGCGCCTCGATCTCGCTGCTGCGCGTCGACGACGAGCTGGCCGCGCTCCTCGACGCGCCCGCCGCCTCGCCGTTCTTTACGCGCCGATGAGCGCGCTCGCCGAGGGCGTCGCCGCGGTCGCGGCGCGCGTCCGCGCGTCCGCGGACGAACTGAACCGGCTCGACGCGGTCGCCGGCGACGGCGATCTCGGCGTCACGATGACCATCGCCGCGAGCGCGGTCGACGCGCTCGTCCCCTCGCTCGCGAACGAGCCGCTCGCCGCCGTCCTCGTCACGTGCGGCGGCGCGCTCGCGCGGCGCGCGCCGTCGACCGGCGGGACGCTCCTCGCGAGCGCGCTGCTGCGCGCCGGACGGCGTGCCGCCGAGCTGCGCGCGCTCGACGGCGCGGCCGCCGCGGAGCTGCTCGAGGCGGCCGCGGCCGCGATCGCCGAGCGCGGCGGCGCCCAGCCCGGGAGCAAGACGATCCTCGATGCGCTCGTCCCCGCCGCGCGCGCGGCGCGCGCCGCCGCGGCGACGTCGACCGACCTCGCGACCGTCCTCGCCGACGCGGCCGATGCCGCGCGGCACGGCGCCGAGGCGACGAAGATGATGCGCCCGCGCTTCGGGCGCGCCGGCTGGCTCGCGGATCGCTCGACGGGCCACGAGGACGCGGGAGCGCGGCTCGCCGCCATCGTCCTCGCCGCGATCCGCGACGCCGTCGCGACGGCCTGACCGGCGCCGGATCCCGGCGTTACGCCGGCGCGGTCTGCACGTAGACGGTGTGCGTCTGGGTGTATTCGTAGACGCCGTGCTTGCCGTCCGCGCCGCCGATCCCCGAGCCGCGGACGCCGGCGTGGAAGCCCTGCATCGCCTCGAAGTTCTCGCGGTTCACGTACGTCTCGCCGAAGCTCAGCTCGTTGCACGCGCGAAGCGCCGAGTCGACGCTCCGCGTGTAGATCGACGAGGTCAGCCCGTAGCGCGAGTCGTTGGCGAGCGCGATCGCCTCGTCGAGCCCGTCGACGACGCCGACCGGGAGGACCGGCCCGAAGATCTCTTCCTGCATGATGCGCATCGCCTGGTGACAGTTCACGAGCACCGTCGGCTCGAAATAGTTGCCGCTCTCCAGGTCGGCGACGCGCCCGCCGGTAACGATCTGCGCGCCGTCCGCGACCGCGCCGTCGACGAGCGCGCGCACCTTGTCGAGGCCCGCCGCGTTGATGAGCGGCCCCATCTCGACCGGCTCGTCGAGCCCGGGATCGCCGAAGGTCGTCGACGACATCGCGACCGAGAGCCGCGTGACGAACTCGTCGGCGACGCGCCTGTCGACGTAGACGCGCTCCGCGCAGTTGCAGACCTGGCCGCTGTTCACCACGCGGGAGGCCTTGATCGAGTCGGCCGCGAGCTGGAGGTCGGCGTCGGCGAGGACGATCGCCGGCGCCTTGCCGCCGAGCTCGAGGTTGACCTTGGTGATGTTCGTCGCGGCGTTCGCCATGATCGCGGAACCGGTCGCGACGCTCCCGGTGAAGCTGATCATCCCGACGCCGGGATGCCCGGCGAGCGCCTTACCCGCCGTCGCGCCGCGCCCGAACACGATGTTGACGACGCCGGGCGGGAGATCGGTCTCGCCGAGCAGCCGCGCGAAGAGAAGCGCGTTGTTCGGCGTCTCCTCGCTGGGCTTGATCACGATCGCGTTCCCGGTCACCAGCGCCGGCGCGAGCT
This sequence comes from Candidatus Elarobacter sp., assembly GCA_036264835.1. Lineage (GTDB taxonomy): Bacteria > Vulcanimicrobiota > Vulcanimicrobiia > Vulcanimicrobiales > Vulcanimicrobiaceae > Vulcanimicrobium. The sequence continues at coordinate 864 of DATAQE010000151.1, read as the reverse complement.
TGCGCGCGATCAGGAAGAACGGAAAGTTCCAGGGCAGGATCCCGGCGATCACGCCGATCGGCTGGCGGAACAGGAAGATCGTCTCGCCGGCGCGGTCGCTCGGGATGATCTCGCCTTCGATCCGGCGCGCCCACTCCGCCATGTAGTCGATGTAGTCGGCGGCGAAGTCGACCTCGATGCGCGCGAGCGCCGGGATCTTTCCCTGTTCCTCGACGATCGTGCGCGCGATGACGCCGGCGTTCTCGCGAATCTTCGCCGAGATCCGGCGCAGGTACCCGGCGCGCTCAATCGGCGGGCGCTTCGCCCAGCCTTTCTGAGCCGCGTGGGCCGCCTCGACCGCGCTGCGGACGGTCTCTTCGTCGCTGTCGGGGATCTCGGAGATGACGGTGTCGCGCGCCGGGTTGTAGACCGGTATCCGGTCGAGCGTGAGGCTCGCCCGGAAGTCCCCGTCGATGAAGTTCTCCTGCGATGCGAGCATTGCTCCCCTCGAACACGAACGCGAATCGTCGACGCCGCTTGCAAGAGACGCCGAACGCGTCTCCATTCTGCGGCCCGAGCCCGCCGCGTACCACTATGCGAAAGTAGCAAATCGCATGCGGCTACCCGTACGCGGGTCAGGAGACGGCGAGGTGCGCGAGGAGCGAGCGGAGCTGTGCGGTGCGCAGCGGTTTGTGCAGCAGGTGCGCGCCGGCGCCCCCGACCGCGCGCCGGACTTCGTCGGAACGGTCGCCGGTCACCACGATCGCGGCCGGCGTGCCGCCGCACGCCGCGCGGATCGCGCGGATCGCGTCGAGCCCGCTCTCCCCCGTGCCGAGGTGGTAGTCCGCGACGATGAAGTCGGGCGCGCGCGGCGCCGCGCGCACC
>DATAQE010000103.1:0-14024 GCA_036264835.1 Candidatus Elarobacter sp. | reverse complement strand
CATCTTCAAGGGCCACCTGATCGACGCGATGTTCAACCTGACCTCGGTGATGACGCACCAGACGATCCACCTGTGCGGGATGCCGACCGAGGCGATCCACACGCCGTTCCTCGGCGACCGCGCGCTCGCGCTCGACAACGCCCGCTACGTGATGAACACGGCCCGTCATTTCGGCGACGAGATCGAGATCAAGCCGGGCGGGAAGATCGAGCGCCGCGCGCACGAGGTGCTGCAGGGCGCGCTGCGCATCCTCGAGCGCGTCGCCGAGCGCGGCCTGACCGCGGCGATCGAGGACGGGACCTTCGCCGACGTGCGCCGCCCGCGCCACGGCGGCCGCGGCTACGACGGCGTCTTCGCGAAGGACTCCATGTACTGGAACCCGATCGCCGAGTCGCTCGCGCCGGAGGCGCTCCGCGCGTGACGCAGGTGAAGCCGTACGGCGACACGCTCGGCGACGGCGCGGTGCAGCTCTCCTTCACGCTGCCGGTCGCGTGGAGCGAGGCCGCCGACGAAGCGGCGCGGCAGCTGGTGGGCAAGATGGGGTTCACCGACGTCGCCGTCGCCGAAGGGCGCGCGATCGCGAGCGGCTTCTCGTTCTTCGTCGTCTACGCGCGCACGCCGGTCTCGGTCGACGTCTCGGCGGTCCGCGCGCCGTCGGCGGCCGGCGAGGCGCTCTCGATGGAGCAGGTCGACGAGCTGATCGCGAAGCGCGTCGGCCGCAAGCTCAAGGTCGTCGGCGCCTGCATCGGAACCGACGCGCACACGGTGGGGATCGACGCCATCTTGAACATGAAGGGCTACAAGGGCGACTACGGGCTCGAGCGCTACCGCGGCTTCGAGGTGTTCAACCTGGGCAGCCAGATCGCGGTCGAGGATCTCGTGCGCTTCGCGCGCGAGCGGCGCGCCGACGCGATCCTCGCCTCGCAGGTCGTCACGCAGAAGGGGAGCGACGTGGCGAACTTCACCGCGCTCGCCGAGCTGCTCGAAGCCGAGCACGCGCGCGAGGACGTGCTGCTGATCGCGGGCGGCCCGCGCGTGACGAACCTGCTCGCCGCCGAGCTCGGCTACGACGCGGGGTTCGGGCGCGGGACGCTGCCGAGCGAGGTCGCCGCGTTCATCGCGCGCCGCGCCGCGGAGCGCGCGTCGTGAAAAGGCTCTTCGGCCTCGTGTGTGCGGTCGCGGCGTTCGGCGCGTTCGTCGCGCCGGCGCGCGCGGTCGACCGCAGCCTCGGCGCGGACGTGCCGAAGCCCGCGGTCACCGGGGCGCCGTGGACCGACGCCGAGATCGCCGCGCTCGGCGCGAATCTCGATGTGCAGCTGGCCGGCGCGGACGCGCTGCGCGGCGCGCATGCGGCGCTGTACGCGATCGACGCACGCGACGGGCGCGTGCTCTACCAGCGCAACGCCGACGACGCGTTCCAGCCCGCCTCGACGCTCAAGCTGCTCGTCGGCAGCGCCGCGCTCGACAAGCTCGGTCCCGGGTTCCGCTTCCGCACCGAGGCCACGATCGAGAACACCGTCGTCGACGGCGTGCTGCGCGGCTACCTGATGCTGCGCGGGAGCGGCGACGTGCTGCTGAACGACGCCGATCTCGCCGGTCTGCCGGGCGCCCTGCGCGCGGTCGCGATCCGCGAGATCGAGCAGGACGTCGCCGTCGACTTCAGCGATCAGCCGGAGTACCTGCCCGGCTGGTCGTGGGACGACTTTCCGTGGTACTACGCGGCGCCGGTCAGCGCGCTCGGCTTCGCCGACGACCGGGTGACGGTCACCGTCACCGCCGGCGCGCGCGCCGGCGATCCCGTGCGCACCGCCGTCGAGCCGTGGGGGAGGACGTACGGCGACGCCGGCTCGTGCGACGCTCGCGAGCTGTCGTTCTGCATCGTGGTGCAGGCGCGCACCGGCGCGCCGGGTTCCGGCTCGTCGCTCGACGCGGTCCGCGGCACGGGTGCGTACGCCTTTGCCGTGACGATCACCGGTACCATCGCGAGCGACGCGAAGCCCGAGCACCTCTCGCTCGCCGCGCCGAACCCGCCGCGTTTCGCGGCAGCCGCGGCGCGCCGGGCGCTCGTCGCCGCCGGGATCCCGGTGCGCGGGCGCGGGGTCATCGTGGAGCTGCGCCGGAGCGACGACCAGGCGCGGCGCCGCGTCGTCTGGTCGCACGACTCCGAGCCGCTCTCCGATCTGCTCGCCGACCTCTGGGAGCCCAGCGACAACATGCTCGCGGAGACGCTGCTCCGCGCGCTCGGCGCGCAGCCGCCGGCACGCACCGGAACCTCGGCCCAAGGGATCGCGTACGAGAAGACCTGGCTGCGCGGGCTGGGGATCGCGACCGAATCGCTCGCGCTCGAGGACGGCAGCGGGCTCTCCGCCTACGACCGCGTCACGCCGCGCGCGCTCGTGACGATCCTGAAGCACGACTGGGACGGGCCGTACCGCGATCTCGTCCTCGACGATCTGCCGGTCGCCGGCGTGCGCGGGACGCTGAAGTCGTCGTTCGCCGGGACGCCCGCGGAGAAACGTGTCTTCGCGAAGACGGGCTCGCTCTCGCACGTCAGCTCGCTCGCCGGCTACGTCGCGAACGCGAAGCACGGCGCGGTGATCTTCGCGTTCCCGGTCGACGACTTCGTCGGCGACGCGGCCGCGCTGCGCGCGCTGCGCGCGCGCGTCCTCTCCGAGCTCGCCGAGCGGTAGCCCACGGTGCTCGGCGCGCACTTCGAGGCGGAGATCCGCGAGCAGCCGCAGGTGTGGCGGCGGATCGCGGCGTCGGACGGCGCGCGCCGGTTCGCGGCCGCGGTCGCGGGGCGCGACGTGCTCTTCCTCGGCAGCGGCAGCTCGCTGTTCGTCGGGATGCTCGGCGCGCTCGCGTTCCGACGCCGCGCGGTCCGCGCCGCCGCGCTCGCCGCGACCGAGGCGAGATTCGACAACGCCGCCTACCGCGACGCGTGCGTCGTCGCGCTCTCGCAGAGCGGCCGCTCCACCGATCTGCTCGCGGCGATCGAGCTGCTCCGCCCCTCGCGGCTCGTCGCGCTGACGAACGACGTGCGCTCGCCGCTCGCCGAGCGCGCCGACGAGACGATCGACGCGCTCGCGGGCCCCGAGATCGCGGTCCCGGCGAGCAAGAGCGTCACCTCGACGGCCGCGATCTTGCTCTGGGCCGCGGCGCTGACCGCGGGGAAGAAGAACCGCACCGCCGCGACGCTCGAGCGCACCGCCGATGACGTCGAGGACTGGCTCGGCGGTCCCGGCGTCGAGGACGTCGTCGAGGCGGCGCGGCGGATCGCGCGCCGGCGCAGCGTCGCGGTCGTCGCCGCCGGCTACGGCGTCCCGGTCGCCTTCGAGCTCGCGCTGAAGATCAAAGAGGCGAGCTACGTCCACGCCGAGGGCTTCGCGGCCGGCGAGTTCCGCCACGGCAGCTCGGCGATGCTCGACGCGTCGAGCGCGATCCTCGGGATCGTCGACGAAGCGTCGCGCGACGTCGTCCACCGCCCGCTCGCCGAAGCCGCCGAGGCCGAGGCGCTGCGCTACGTGATCGGCGCGCGGAGCGGCGAGATCCCGCTGCTGGGGCCGGCGACCGGCGAAGCGTTCAACACGCTGGCGTGGCTCGTCGCGGGCCAGTATCTCGCGCTCTCGATCGGCCGGGCGAGCTATGTCGAGTCCGACTCGCCGCGCGGCCTGACGAAGTGGGTCGGATAGCGGCAGGTTCGCGGCACTCTTAAGCTAAGGTTAGGGGCGGCGGAGCGTCCGATGACGCCCTCGCTTTTCTATTGTCGTCGCACGGGCCGCCGGTGCTTGGGAGCAGGCGTCACGGCGACGGGAGGAACCATGCATCATCACGTGGGGACTCGGGTGGTCCGGTATCTCGGCGCGGCGCTCGCCGCGCTCTTCGTCGTCCTCTCGCTGATCGGGCCCGTCTCGGCGGCGACGACGGGGAGCATCTCGGGGACGGTCGTCGACAACGCCACCAAGAAGCCCCTGGCCGGCGCGAGCGTCACCGCGTCGGCGCCGAGCGGGCGCGGGACGGCGACGACCGACGCCAACGGGTTCTACAACATCTACAACCTCGCGCCCGACACGTACACCGTCTCGATCACCGCGAAGGGCTACGAGGACGTCGTCCTGCAGGGCGTCACCGTCGTGCAGGACCAGAACGTCCAGCTCAACCAGTCGCTGTCGAAGACGCTGCGCACGATCGGCCGCGTCTCCGCGCGCAACGCGAGCAATCTCGTGCAGCCGACGCAGACGGCCGACGTCTACAACGTCTCGCCGCAGCAGCTCGGCGCCGCGATCGGCGGCGGCGGGCACCGCACGCTCTACGACGTGATCCAGACCGCGCCGGGCATCACCTCGACCGGCGTCGCGGGGCGCCCGCGCATCCGCGGGAGCGACGTCAGCGACGTCGCCTGGGAGTTCGACGGGATCCCCATCAACGACCGCCTCACCGGCCTGTTCACGACGAACCTCTCGGTCGTCGGGACGCAGAACCTCGAGGTCTACACCGGCGGCTTCAACGCGCAGTACGGCAACGCCGCCGCCGGCGTGATCAACTCCGTCGTGAAGCGCGGGACGTACCCGGCCTTCGGGAGCGTGACGTACACCTCGCAGTTCCCGACCTCGGAGCACGACCTCGTCGCCGAGTACGGCGGCGCGACCCCGAACAACCGGCTGAGCTGGTACCTCTCGCTCGACCGCAGCAACTCGGACAACTCGTTCGCGAACGGCTTTCAGCCGTTCATCGACTCGCAGGCGCTGACGGCGCGTGACAACACGCCGTCCACGATCTACACGCGCGACTTGATCGGGAACTTCCACTGGCGCCCGACGGACAAGGACGACGTGCAGCTGCTGCTCCAGAGCGGGAACCAGAAGCTGCCCTGGAACAAGGGTCTCACCGACGCGCAGGGGATCCTCGGGATCACCGCGTGCCAGGGTGTCGTCGTTTCCGGCGGCAAGATTACGAACCCCGGCGTCAGCTCGACCGGGCAGCCGTGCCAGATTCCGATCGTCACGAACGTGCCGGTGCCGGTGCCGCCCGGTACGTCACCGACGCCCCCGCCGATCCCGACGGTGACCGGGTACGCGAACACCGGGCTCCAGTACTACCACACGACGCAGCAACAGGCGAACGTGTGGTACCACTGGTCGAACCTCGGCAAGATTCAGTGGAACCACGTCGTGAGCGACAAGCTGTTCATGCAGTTCCGCCTCGCCGAGAACTTCAACCAGTACATCTTCGACCAGCCGTTCAGCCTGACGACGATCAACGGCGTCACGACGCCGGGCGCACCGTACCTTGCCGGCCAGCCGCTCGGGACGCAGTACCCGGTGCACGTCACCGGCCTCGCGCCCAACGGGACGGCGGCCGGCCCGGGATTCGGATACCAGGACGAGTGGTCCGACAGGCGCTCGCAGATGTACTTCGCGAACCTCGACCTCACGTACACCGCGAACTCGCACGCCACGTACTACGGCGGGCTCTCGTACGAGCGCGACAATGACAACGAGCACTACTACGACAACTGCGGCTGCGACGAGGTCAGCGGCGGCGTCGGTGCGTTCAACAACAACGGGACGTTCCCGAACCTGTTCCTGGCCGTCGACTATCCGCTCGTGCTGCCGAGCGCGTACGTCGGAACGCGGCAGACGTTCGGCAAGCTCACCGTCGAGCCGTCGGTGCGGTACGACAGCGAGACGTACGACATCCCGAACCGCCCCGACGTCACCGATCCGGCGACCGGCAAGGTGACGAAGAGCTACGCCTACGGGCCGTACAACACGCACGCGTTCACCCCGCGCTTCGCGTTCACGTGGGCAGCGAGTCCCTACGACGCGATCCGCGGCTCGTACGGCGTCACGACGTCGTTCATCCCGGCCGCGTACGTCTTCAACAACTCGCCGAACGGCGTCTGCGCCGGCGACAGCCGCTGCAACTCGCCGTACTATCCCGGCGAGAACCTGAACGACCAGCGCAACTACAACGTCGATCTCTCGTTCTCGCACGCCCTGCGCAACGGCCTCGACTCCCTCCGCTTCTCGCCGTTCTACCGGCACGCGACCGGGAAGCTCGAGCTCAGCAAGCTCTACGGCGTCGACCCGGCCACCGGACTGGTCTCGCTCTCCGGCACCTCGTTCTTCCGGACGGGGATCCAGAACCGGGCGACCGGCGCGGAGTTCGGCTGGAACCACGTCGTTCGGGGCGACGGCCTCTCGTCGTATCTCTCCGCGACGTACGTGAACTACTGGGGCTCGGTCACGTCGGGAACGCTCGCCGGCGGGACGCCCTACGGCGGGATCACCTCGACCTCGTTCTCTGGGCAGAACGCCGCGCTGCGCCAGTTCCTCGCGACCGGCGTGCTGTTCCGCAACCCGTCGCAGCCGCCGTGGAGCGTCTCGTGGACCGGCGACTACAACCGCGGCCCGTACCACGTGCAGCCGTTCGTCATCTACCAGGTCGGCGCACCGTACAACGTCACGGGGAACACGTGCATGGACCAAAGCTACAACGCGATCGGCTCGTCGACGAATCCGTGTCCCGCGGCGCTGAACGACAGCAAGGTCCACTTCGCGCGCGCGAACTGGTGGGCGGCGATCGATCTGGGCTACGACATCTACCGGCACAACGGGCGGACGCTGACGCTGGGGATGAACGTCCGCAACGTCACGAACAACCAGTTCGCCGACGTCTATCCGGTGGTGAACGGCGCGTACCCCAAGGGTCAGAATCCGGACCTCAACACCTACGGTCCGGGCTCGGTGCCGGGCACGCTGTACTACTACTCGCCGGACCAGACGCCGACGCAGTACCAGCTCTACCTGCGCACGAAGTTCTAGCCGATCTTCGCACGCGAACGAGGAGGACGTCGCCCGCCGGGCGGCGTCCTTTTCGTATCCATGCGTCTCTTCGCGCCGTTCGCCGCCGTGGTCTCGCTCGTGCTGCTCGCGCTGACGGCCGAGAGCCCGTTGCCGTTCGCGTGGCCGACGCCGCTGCCGACCGGCGCGCCGGCGCCGCAGCCGACGGTGCTCTGGAACGGCGCGCCGGCCGCGTCGTTCGCGCTCGAGCTCTCGCCGCTCGGCGTCACGCCCGACGGCGAGGCGCGCGCGCTGGTGCGCGTGATCCTGCGCGACGCGCAAGGGAACGTCACGAAGCTGCGGCGCGGCGCGGATTTCGACTACTTCACCGACCGCGGCGAGGCGCAGTGGCAGACGCGCCTGCGCTACGGCGGGCCGGCGGCGATCGTCGCGGTGCGCGACGACGGTCCGGTGAACCTGCGCGTCGTCGCGAACCGCCCGGCGGGGCTCGGCGAGCAGCACGCGTCGTTCGATACGCGCGCGTGGCGCACGCCGCGCGTCGTCGCGACCGCGGTCGGGCCGCATCTCGTGCGCATCGGCTGGTTCCCGCGGGTGCGCGACGGCACCGTGCGCATCGATTATGTCGACGCGCGCGCGCGCCCTCGGCACACGGCCGTGCTGCGCGCGCCCGCGTCGTCGTGGGACGACACGTACGTGCTGCCGAACCGCGTCGCGCGCTACACCGTCCGGCTCCCCGGGCGCGGCCTGACGAGCGTGCACGCCGACGTGCCGCCGGAGCTGCCGCCGAGCACGGTCAACGCGATCCGCGGGAAGTCGGCGTGGCTCGCGTTCTCCGGCGACCCGCTCGACGACGAGTCGTACGCGAAGCTCGATCCCGACCGCATCGTCGCGACCGCGGTGAAGGCGGGGCTGCGCTCCGTCGAGCTGCGGCTCGCGTACGGCGCGTTCGACGAGCTGACGCCCGACGCGAAAACGACCGTCGACCGGGTGATCGACGGGCTCGCGGCGCACCGCATCGCGACGATCGGCTGGACGGTCCCGCGCGCGGCGTCGTTCGAGGACCTCGCGCGGAACGCCGAGATCGCCGCGTACCGGACGCCCGCGGGGAACGGGATCACCGGGCTCGCGGTCGACCTCGAGCGCGGCGAGGAGTTCATGGGCGGCCCGCGCGGCAAGGACGATCTGCGCACGTACCTCGCGACGCTGCGCCGCGCGGTCGGGCCGCGCGTGCTGCTGATCGCGACGATCGAGGACCCGTATCTGGAGCACCTCGACCAGACGAAGTTCCCGTACCGCGAGATCGCGCGCGACGCCGACGTCCTCCAGCCGATGACGTACTGGCGGATGATGGGCCCGTGGGACACGATCCCGAAGGTGCAGACCGCGGTCGCCGGCTCGGTCGCGCTCGTCCGCCGGCTGGCGGCGCGGGACGTCCCGATCGACGTCGGCGCGCAGACCGCGGTCCTCTCGAAGCGTGGCGCGCCGCCCGGCGACGAGCTCACGGCGGCGATCGAGGCGAGCCGCCGCGCCGGTGCGATCGGCGTCACGTTCTACGACTGGAACGGGACCGGCCCCGAGCAGTGGGACGCGATCGCGCGAGCCGCTTGGTAGGTCGCTGGTCCTTGCGAGCGGGGAGTTCTCGCACCGCTCGGCCAACGGTACGAGCACAGCGATGCTACCCGAGCTCCTCGCGTGGTTCACCGGGAAGGAACAGAACCGGCGCAAGTTTCCCCGCAAGCGGAAGCCCTACCGCGCCGCGTACAGCGTCGACGGCAAGTCGATGCGCCCCGCGATCGGGCTCGACGTGAGCGGCGGCGGGCTCTGCATCCTCACCCAGGAGCCGGTCGGGCGCGACGATTTCGAGGCGCGGATCGTCCTCGACGAGCGCAATCTGCGGATGCGCGTCAAGGTGGTGTGGCACGACAACCTGCAGCACCAAGGGCGCAAGGTGTGGCGCTACGGGACCCGCTTCATCGGCATCTCCGCCGACGACTGGGACGCGATCGTCCGCTACACCACCGACCGCCCGGTGGCCGAGTCGAACAAGGCGCAGGACGAGCTGACCACGGTCCGCATGACGCCCGACGATACGGCGCGCCTGCTGCCGAAGGAGCTGCAGACCCGGCTGCTCGCGATGCTGGTCGAGCGCAAACGCTTGGCGCCGCTCGACGAGCGCCAGACGCCGCTGGTGCACTATTTCTACTCGGGGATCGTGCGGCACGACGACAAGCTGATGCACCGCCTGGTGATCCAGTCGAAGGTCGTCGGGGGCGAGCGCGACGAGCTCTTCGAGACGCGGTTCGTCTTCGACGAGTCCGGCAAGAACGTCCAGATTCTCAATTGAAAGGCCGGGAGTGGCACAGAAAACCGCGCTGATCACCGGCATCACGGGTCAGGACGGCTCGTACCTCGCCGAGTTCTTGCTCGAACAAGGGTATCGCGTCGTCGGGATGACGCGCCGGTCGTCGACCGACGTGCACGAGCGCATCCAGGGGATCGTCGACGACATCACGATCGTCTCCGGCGACCTGCTCGACCAGAGCTCGATGACCTCGATCGTCTCGGAGACGCGCCCCGACGAGATCTACAACCTCGCCGCGCAGTCGTTCGTCCCCACCTCGTGGACGCAGCCGGTCCTCACCGGCGAGTTCACCGCGCTGGGCGTGACGCGCGTCCTCGAAGCGATCCGCGCGGTCGACCCGACGATCCGCTTCTACCAAGCCTCGAGCTCGGAGATGTTCGGCAAGGTGCGCGCGGTTCCGCAGGACGAGGAGACGCCGTTCTACCCGCGCTCGCCGTACGGCGTCGCGAAGGTCTACGGCCACTGGATCACCGTCAACTATCGCGAGTCGTACGACCTCTTCGCGACCAGCGGGCTGCTGTTCAATCACGAGTCGCCGCGCCGCGGCAAGGAGTTCGTCACGCGGAAGATCTCCGACGGCGTCGCTCGGATCAAGCTCGGGCTGCAGCGGAAGCTGCATCTCGGGAATCTCGACGCGCAGCGGGACTGGGGGTTCGCGGGCGACTACGTGCGGGCGATGTGGCTGATGCTGCAGCAGCCGCGGCCCGACGACTACGTGATCGCGACGGGGCGGACGCACGCGGTGCGCGACTTCGTGCGGCTCGCGTTCGCGGCGGCGGATCTGAACTGGGAAGATCACGTCGTGATCGATCCGCGGTACTACCGGCCTGCCGAGGTCGATCTGCTGGTCGGCGATGCGTCGAAGGCGCGGCGCGTCCTCGGCTGGGAGCCGGAGACGACGTTCGAGGAGCTCGTCGAGCAGATGGTGCGCGCCGATCTCGAGCGGCTGCGCCCCTTCGCCCCGGCGTGACGTGCGCGTCCTCGTCACCGGCGCCCGCGGTTTCGTCGGGCGCCATCTGACCGCGGCGCTCCGCGCCCGCGGGCACGACGTCGTGGAAGCCGACCGCGGCGCGCACGAAGATGCGCTCCAGGTGGACGTCACCGACTCGCTCGAGGTGCGCGGCGCGTTCGAGCTGGCGCGCCCCGACGCCGTCGCGCATCTCGCCGCGCAAGCCTCGGTCCCCGCTTCGCTCGCGGATCCCGCGGGGACGCTCGCGGTCAACGTGCGCGGGACGCTGCACGTCCTCGAGGCCGCGCGCGCGCTCGCGGACGACGGCGTGCGCGCGCGCGTGCTCGTCGTGAGCACCGGCGACGTCTACGGCGTGCAGCCGCGCGAGCGGTATCCGCTGCGCGAGAGCGCGCCGCCGCTCCCGCGCAATCCGTACGCGGCGAGCAAAGCCGCCGCGGAGGCGCTCGCGCAGGCCTACGCGCGCTCGTTCGGCGTCGACGCCGTGATCACGCGCGCGTTCAACCACATCGGCCCCGGTCAGGACGACCGTTTCGCGGTCGCGGCGTTCGCCGCGCAGATCGCACGCGTCGCGGCCGGCGAGGACCGCGTGGTGAGCGTCGGCAACCTCGAGGCGAGCCGCGACTTCCTCGACGTGCGCGACGTCTGCGACGCGTACGCGCTGCTGCTCGAAGGCGGCGGTGAGTCCGGCGAGATCTACAACGTCTGCAGCGGGACGGCGACCACGATGCGCGAGATGCTGCGCCGGCTGATCGAGATCGCGCACGCCGCGGTCGAGGTGCGCGAGGACCCGGAGCGAATGCGCCCGGCGGACGTCCCGATCAGCGTCGGCGACGCCTCGAAGCTTCGCGAGGCGACGGGCTGGGCGCCTCGCATCCCGCTCGCCGCCGCGCTGCGCGCCGTCTACGAGGACGCGGTCGCGCGCACGTCCTCGGCCTCCTCGATCTGAGCATGGAGACTTCGTGAACGATCTCGGTTCTTTCGTGTTCGGCAAGCGCGGCGCGCTGCTCGCGCTTCCGGCCGTCGTGCTCGCCGCGGCCGGGAAGCCGAGCGCGTTCTCGATCGCAGCCGGACTGCCGGTCGCGTTCGCCGGCGAGGTGCTCCGCATGTGGGCGGTCGGCTACAGCGGCGAGACGACGCGCGGCGACGTCGTCACCGCGCCCGCGCTCGTCACGGCGGGGCCGTACGCGTACGTGCGCAACCCGCTCTATGCCGGGAACTTCCTCACCGCGGCGGGGTTCGCGTTCGCGTTCACCGGGAAGAACTCGCCGCCGCTGCGCTTCGCGCTGGTCGCCGGATCGCTCGCGGTGATGGCCGGTGTGTATACCGTGATCGTTCCGCACGAGGAGCGGTATCTGCGCGAGACGTTCGGGCCGGCGTTCGACGACTACGCGGCCCGCGTGCCGCGCGTCGTCCCGGCGCTGGAACCGTCGGAGCCGCAGCACGGGTCGTACGATCCTGCGGTGATCGGAAAGGCGGAGTCGCGAACCTGGCTCACGTTCGGCGGGATGCTCGCGGTGCTGGCGCTCAAGGCGCTGCGCGCGTGAGCGAGCACGCCGGGGGCTCGACGCTGCGGCTCAAGGTCGCGCTCGTCGTGACCCTGGCGCTGGCGGCGTTCGAGCTGATCGGCGGGCTGCGCGCGGGCTCCCTGGCGCTCATGTCGGACGCGGCGCACGTCGCGATGGACGTCGTCGCGCTCGGGGTCGCGCTCGCCGCGGCGGTCGCGGCGAAGCGGCCGGCGACGGACCGGCAGACGTACGGGTTCGCGCGCTACGGCATCCTGGCGGCGCTCGCGAACGGCGGGCTGCTCACGGCGATCACCGTGCTGATCGCGGTCGAGGCGGTGCGGCGGTTCGTCCATCCCGAGCTGCCCGCGGGCGGGCTGATGGCGGCGGTCGCGGCGGTCGGGCTGGTCGTGAACGCCGGCGTCGGGCTGATGCTGGTGCAGGGGCATCACGGCGATCTGAACCTGCGGGCCGCGCTGCTGCACGTCGGCGGGGACGTGCTCGGGGCGGCGGCGGTGGTCGTCGGCGGGGCGCTGATCCTGCTGACCGGCGCGGCTTGGATCGATCCGCTGCTCTCGCTGCTGGTCGCGGGGATCATCGTCGCCGGGATCGCGAGCGTCGTCCGCGAGGCGACCCACGTGCTGCTCGAAAGCGCGCCCGGGCACGCGGCGGTCCCGGCGGTGCGCGACCGGATCGGGCGGGTCGGCGGGGTCGTCGGCGTCCACGACCTCCACGTCTGGACGATCGGCTCCGGGTCGCACGCGCTCTCGGCCCACGTCGTCCTCGACGACCGGAAGCTCAGCGAGGCGAGCTCGATCCTGCGCTCGATCGGCGCGGCGATGCGCGACGACTTCCAGATCGCCCACGTCACCGTGCAGTTCGAGTGCGAGAGCTGCGACCCGGACACCACCATCGTCTGCACGCAGAGCCCTCGGGAATCCGTCGGCGGTCTCGCGAAGTTCTGAGGGATATGAAGTCCACAGCCGTCGTCCTCTCGACCGCGCGGACGCCTTTCGGGCGTCTCGGCGGCGCACTCTCCTCGCTCGCGGCGACCTCGCTCGGCGGCGATGCGATCCGCAATGCGATCGCGCGGGCCGGGATCGATCCGGCCGACGTGGAGCACGTCGTCATGGGGCAGGTCATTCAGGCCGGCGCGGGGCAGGCGCCGGCGCGGCAGGCCGCGTTCAAGGCGGGGCTGGCGAAGACGACGACGGCGGAGACGGTCAACAAAGTCTGCGCCTCGGGAATGATCGCGGTCGTCCATGCGGCTCGGGCGATCAACGACGGGGACAACCGCGTGGTCGTCGCCGGCGGGATGGAGTCGATGTCGAACGCGCCGTATCTGTTGCCGGGGGCGCGGAACGGCTATCGCTACGGGAACGCGACGCTGGTCGATGCGATGATCCATGACGGGTTGTGGGATTACTACTTCGACGAGGCGATGGCGGCGCAGGGCGCGCGGGTCGCCGCGGAGCTCGGTGTCACGCGCGCGGTGCAGGACGAGTTCGCGTATCAGAGTCATCAGCGGGCGCATGCGGCGCATGAGGCGGGGCGGTTCGCCGAGGAGATCGCGCCGATCGCGGTGGCGACCAAGGCGAAGGGGAAGATCGTCGTCGATGCGGTGCCGCAGGCGGCGCGGCCGCGTGTGCCGGCGTTTGCCGGGGCGCCGGGGGCGGGCGGGTCGGTGTGGGATCACGTTCCGCCGGAGAGCATGGTCGCCGATCCGGCGCAGTTCTCGCCGTACGTCACGCGCGACGTGCCGCACGTGGTGGTCGATCGTGACGAGCCGGTTCGGGCGGACGCCTCGCTCGAGGCGATGGCGAAGCTGAAGCCAATCGACGCGGGCGGCAGCATCACGGCGGGGAACGCGCCGGGGGTGAACGACGGGGCGGCGGCGCTCGTGCTGTCGTCGCCCGAGTATGCGCGGTCGGTCGGGGCCGAGCCGCTTGCGGAGATCGTCGATCATGCGGCGGTGGCGTGGGATCCGCCGTATCTCGCGCTCGTGCCGGCGATGGCGGCGCAGAAGCTGCTCGATCAGCAGGGGCTCAAGGCCTCCGACATCCACGTCTGGGAGATCAACGAAGCGTTCGCGGCGGTCGCGCTGACGGCGGCGACCAAGCTCGGGCTCGATCCGCGGGTCGTGAACGTTCAGGGCGGGGCGGTCGCGCTGGGGCATCCGATCGGGGCCTCCGGGGCTCGCATCGTCGGGGCGGTCGTGCAGCAGCTGCGGCGGCGTGGCGGCGGCTACGGCATTGCCGCGATCTGCTCTGGCGGTGGGCAGGGCGATGCCGTGCTCGTGAAAGTGGCCTAGAGCGGGTCTCGCACCGTAGGCGGATGGTGGCGGGGGGCGCCGCGTGCATGTGTCCGTCACCGGGACGTTGGGG
>DATAQE010000059.1:0-10739 GCA_036264835.1 Candidatus Elarobacter sp. | reverse complement strand
CCTTTGGGCTCGGCCGAGAACGCTCCGTCTTTCCCGACCTGCACGAGGAACCGTTCGACGTGATCGCTCCGGCGACGACTTCATCCTGGCCCACCCGCGCCGTCGCGCGCTCCACGCGCGCGATGGTCGCGTCTCCGCATGCCCTCGCGACGGCGGCGGGCGTCGACGTGCTGCGGCGCGGCGGGAACGCCGTCGACGCGGCGATCGCGGCGAACGGGGTGCTCGCGGTCGCGTATCCGGCGAGCTGCGGGATCGGCGGGGACGCGTTCTGGATCGTGCACGATCCGAGCCGCGTCGTGCGCGACGCGAACGCGGCGCGCACGGTCGCGTACAACGGCAGCGGGCGGACGCCGCGCGCCGCCTCGCTCGACCGTCTGCCGGGCGGCGTCCTTCCGCAGCGCGGCGCGCTGAGCGTCACCGTGCCCGGCGCGGTCCGCTCGTGGGAACAGGTCGCGCTCGCGCACGGGACGCGCGGGCTCGACGAGCTGCTCGCGCCGGCGGAGTACTACGCGCGCAACGGCGTCGCGTTCACCGACGTCGTCGCGAAGTACGTCGCGCTCAATGCGTCGCTCTTGCGCGAGAACCGCGAAGCCGCGGCGATCTTCATCCCCGACGGCGTGCCGCGCGCGGGCGACATCCTGTGCAACCGGGATCTCGGTGAGACGCTCGCGGCGATCCGCCAAGGCGGCGCCGACGCGTTCTACGGCGGCGCGGTCGGCGAGCGCATCGTGCGGACGCTGAACCGCGGCGGGAACGCGATGACGCTCGAGGACCTCACCTCGCACCGCACCGAGGAGAGCGCGCCGCTGCAGATCCCGTGGAACGGCGGCGAGCTGCTCGCGCATCCGCCGAACTCGCAAGGTTCGCTGCTGCTGCTCGGCGCCGGCGCGCTCGAAGGCGACCGCGACGCAGACGAGCCGCTCTGGCACCACCTCGCGGTCGAGACGATGAAGCGCGCGATCGCGCTGCGCGACGCGACCTTCCGCGATCCCGCGTTCGGGCCGAGCGGGATCGAGAACGCGCTCACGCCCGAGGCGCTGCGCGCGCTGCGCGCGTCGGTCGATCCGAACGCGGTCAGCCCGATGGAGCATCTCCCGGACCGCGGCGGGACGATCTCGCTGTGCGTCGTCGACGAGGACGGGATGGCGGTCTCGCTGATCGAGAGCCTGTACATGAACTTCGGCTCGGGGATCGTCGCCGAAGGCACCGGCGTCGTGCTGCAGAACCGCGGCGCCTACTTCTCGACGCAGCCCGGTCATCCGAACGTCTACGAGGGCGGAAAGCGTCCGGTGCACACGCTCTCTCCGCCGATGTTCCTGCGCAACGGCGTCCCGGAGATCGTCTTCGGCACGATGGGCGGCGACGGGCAGCCGCAGATCCAGCTGCAGTTCCTGCACCAGGTCGTCGACCGCGGCCTCGACGTGCAGCGCGCGCTCGATCATCCGCGCTGGATCTACGGCCGCCACACGCTCACCGAGCGCCCCGATCTGCCGACCGGCGAAATGGTCATCGTCGAGTCGCGGATGCCGGACGAGATCGTCGCGGGCCTCGAGGGCCGCGGTCACCAGGTCGAAGCGCTCGGGCCCTACGAGAACGCGATGGGCCACGCGCACGCGATCGTGATCGACCACGCGCGCGGAACGCTCGCCGGCGGCAGCGACCCGCGCGCCGACTCGTTAGCGCTCGGGCTCTGACAGCGCGCAGTCGGCCCAGTCGCCGTTCGCGATCTCGAGGAACGCCTTGGCGTCGACGTGCATGTCGAGCTGCTTCTCGGGCGGCAGACTCGAACGATCGTAGCGGTTTTTTCCGGTAAGACCGCTCATCTTCACGATCGCCTCCATCGAGCGCACGCCGTATTTGAACGACGGCACGCGCAGAAAGGCTGCCATGACGCCCGGATCGACGTTGAACCGCTTGCGCAACTCCGTGCGCCGGGCGCCGGGCTCCGCCGGGATCGTCTCGTCGAGGTCGGCGCCCGACTCCTCGAGGATCGCGCGCAGAAGCTTGGCACGCCGCAGCGCCGTGGCGGCGTCGATCACGACGTGTCCGCCATCCGCCGCCTGGTACTCGATCGGCGCGACGTCCATGAAGCCCTTGAGGCGGCTCACGAAATCAGGCAGCTTCTGCTCGATCGCCGTAGCTTTCCATTCGCCGTTCGCCTCTTGTTGCTTCGTGATGAAATCACCGAACGTCCCCGACGTGCCGCCCGCGAACACGAAGATCGCTCGTCCGATGTAGTAGATGGCCGAACCGTCCTGGTACTTCCCGTCCTGCATCGGCGCGAGAAAATAGCGCGGCCAGCCGATCATGCCCTCGAAGCGGGTGTCGAACTCGTCCCAGAACACCAGCGGCATCATCCCGGACAGACCGAGATCGCGAACTTGCTGAAGCGCGACCGCCAGCGCTTCCGGGGTGCTGAACTGCGAGAGATTGAACGTCAGCGTCTCGACGTTGGTATACCGGCACGGCGGTATGTTCTTCGCGAGCTGCTTGATCGCGAACGATTTGCCGGCGCCCGGCGGACCGAAGACCGCGATCGAGAGCGGCGCCTGCTCCACGCCACGTATGTAGTCTTCCATGAGCTCGCGAACGATGGTGAGACTCTCGAGTTCGTCGCGGCTGGTGAGCAGCAGCCGTCCGATGCGCATCGTCGGGAACGGCAGACTGGTTCCGTCGCCCGACTCGACCAGCGTTCGGCATTGCTGCACGATCTTCGCGGCCGGAGCGGTATCGTCGCGACCTCGCGGCAGCTTCTCCTCCAAGATGGACCATCCCGGAAGGCGCGACCTCCAGTCCTCGGTCTCGACGATTTCGACGTCCTGGAGTGATTCCGCTTCGGAGATTGCGGCATCGTCCGGAGCGAGGAAGAGCATGATCCGCTCGATGAGCCGCCCTTTGTGCTGGGCTGCGAGCTTCGCATGCTCGGCGATGACCTTGAGTGTCGACCGTTCGGAGGCCGGCGAACCGTTCGCAGGCGGCAACGACGCGAGGAGATGCTCGCGGTCGGTACCCGCCGGGTCGCATTCCGTCCAGTCGTCGTAGATTCGCTCGATCTCTTCGAGGACGGCCGCGCGGTCAAACCGAGCAGTGCCCTCCAGCTCGGCGAGATACTCGCCCACGAGCTGCGTCAATCGTTCCTTCGTGTCGGACGCACCCGGCCGGGAGAGCTCGGTGCGCAGCCGTGAGGCCGCGGCGTCGATGACGCCGATCACGGAGCGCTTCGCGAGGACGCTTCGCAGTGCGCGCGCCGCGAACGACGACGGGAACCGCAGATCCCCCGGAAGCTCGGTATCCGAGCTCTGCATGTGACCGACGGGCCAGAACCCGGTCCGCACCGCGCAGCGCGCGGCGATCACGCCGGCTCGTGCGCCGGAACCGTCCAACCCGGTGAATGACTTGCCCGCGCGGACGACCTCGAGCGCGATCCCGGCCGTCAGACAGGACGTCACCCCGTTCATCGCACCCTCGAACCGCTCGTCCCAGCCGTCTTCGAGGAAGCGCGGATCGTAGATCAACTGCGCTCGCATCTTCCCGGTCGGACCCGTGAACACCGCGGCGCCGGACGTCCCGAGCGAGACCACGAGCTGCGCGCAGCCGCAGAGCGGGCCGGGGCGCTGGCCCGGCTCGCATTCCCAGAGCTCGTGAATCTTCTCGAAAAGATGGGTCAGGGTGCGCTCCCACGAGAGGCCGCGGCTGATCCGCACGCCTGCCGCCCTGAGATCCTCCGCGGTGACGACGACGATGATTCGCCGGGAGAAGCGCGTGACGAGCATCTCCCAAAACTTCGTGTTCTTGGAATCGACCCGCGGGCGGCTCCATTCGATGACCAGCCACGGCGACGACGTCGGTTTGCAGAGCGATGCGGGCCACGCGCCCTCGTGGGCCATGAAGCCGCGCCGTTTCTCTTCGTCGCCGAGCGATTGGTTCACGACCACGAGGTCGGCGTCACCGCTGTCGTCCGGGCTTAAGTTGTCGAGCTCGGCCGTCGGGCTACTGCGCTCGTAGCCAATGGTCTGCTCGATGCGCCACGCCACGCCCCGGTCACCCCCTGACTCTTTCGGGAACTGCGCGCACACGAGGTAGGACCCCCAAAAGCGCGGATCGGTGCGAATATCGTCCTCGTTGTTTTTCGCGACTTTGAGGCCCCATCCGGTCGGCGAGATGACGTACGGCCGCTCGTCGCGCTGCGAGAGCGAAGGGATCCCGGCCAGCGCGCGTTTGATGATCTCCGCGATCGTCGTGGCGCCGACGTGTTGCCAGTACGGCTCCAAGTAGGCGGCCGTCTCGAACAGCGTGACGTGATGGGCGGGCGGGCGCACTTTGCTCTTCGCGAGCCGCGCCTCGGCGATCACGTCACCGGCCACCACGATCTTGAAATCACGCGACTGCCCGCGTTCTTGCTGCGGTTCGGTTTGCGTCTGCCCAGTCGTCACGGCACAACCTCCGGACGCGTTTCACGCGTCGTCGTCGCCGGTCTCGGCTACCGGCCGAGAAGGGGGTCAACCCTCTTCGAGCTCGACGCCGGCGCCCCTTGCCTTGCTCGTAAAGATTGGTGATGCGGTCCGTCGCGCGAGCCGCGCCGAAACGAGTGCTTACTTCAGCCCCGGTAGAGCGCTTCGGCGTGCGCGATCACGCTCGGTTCGAGGCCGAGCAAGCGTGCGAGCGAGAGCGCGTGGGATTCGGCCTCCGCGCCGGCGGCCGGCACGATGCGGTGATCGATCGCGGCATCGATCACGGCCAGCGCTTCGTCGAGATCCGCTGCCGTTGCGTGCCGGAACGCGTCCGTTCGCAGGCCCGCGACGCGCAAATGCGGGACGTCCGCCGCTTCGGCGACCGCATCGAAGTGCGTCGCGACGAGCGCGTGCGCGCCGCGCTCGCGGAGCGCGGCGGCGAACGCCACGAGCAGCGCGCGCCCTTCGCGCGGTCCGGTCGTCCGCGCGAACTCGTCGACGAGCACGAGGGTGCGCGGTGAAGCGTCGGCGAGCACGTCGCGCGCGCGCACGACCTCTGCCGCGTACGACGAGAGCAGCCTTGCGCGGTCCGCCGGCCCCTGGCCGCCGATCCACGCAATCTGCTCGTGCAGCGGGAGCGTCGCGCGGCGCGCCGGCGGCGGGACGCCGAGCACGGCACAGCCGCACCAGAAGCCGACCGCGGAGAGCGCCGCGGTCTTGCCGCCCATGTTCGGCCCGGTCAGCACCGCCACGCCGCGCAGCGAGATCGTCAGCTCGGTGTACCGGCGCGCACGCGCCTGGAGCGCCTCGGCGAGCGGGGGGAATACTCCGTGCTCCACCGCGATTTCGTCCGCCAGGTACGGCACGCAACCGCCCCAGCGCTGCGTGAACGCGACGCGCGCGAGCAGGCGGTCCAGCGCGCCGAGCGCGAGCGACGCGGCGGCGAACTCGCCCGCGAGCCGTGCGATTTGCTCGGCCAGATCCCTGCGTGCCCCTTCCTCTGCGGTGGCGAGGCGCGCGAACGCATCATCGCGCTCGGGGATCGTCACGCGGAGGCGCGCAGCGCGGTAGGTCGGCGTCTCGCGCACCACGGTGACGCAACCGGGGAGCGCGCCGTCGTAGTCGTCGCGCAGCACGACGAACTCCTCACCGACGGGATCGATCCCGAGCGCGTCGCGAACGCGCGCCGCGATCGTCGCGCGCATCGCGTCGTACCGCGCTTCGGCGGCGGCGAGCGCTGCGCGCGCTTCGCGCAAGCCGGGCGCAAAGGCGTCCGCGAGGTAGAACTCTCCGCCGCTGCGGCCGGGTGCGAGCAGGGCCCGCACCGGTTCGAGCACCGGCGGCCGCCGGTCCGGCTCGCCGCCCGCGGCATCCCAGACCCGAGCGAGCACCGTCGCAGCGTCGACGAAACGTCCCAGCTCGTAGAAGTCGACATCGCCGAGCGGATCGCCGGCGCGCGCGCGCGCGACGATCGCGGACGGCTCGGGGACTGCGCGCAATGCGGCACGCAAGCGCCCGACATCGTCACGATCGAGGCGTTCGGCGACGCTGACGACGTCGGCGATCTCGTCCCGCGCACGGACTTCATCGCCCGGACCGTAGGGGCGAACGCTCTGGTCATGACGCCGGCCGAACGCGCCGACCGGTGCGAGCGCCGCGCGCAGCCACGTCAGGCCGATCCGCTCCGCTGTCAGCGCGTCGGTCTGCACGGACTCACGCGGCGAGGTCGGCGACGACGTCGAACGCCGGCAGCCCGGTCGCGCGCGCGACCGCTTCGACCAGCTCGCGCGGCGAGAGCGTCGCGTCGCGGCCGACCGGCGAGGTCGTGCAGGCGACGAAGCGCAGCGGCCGTTCGCAGCGCAGGTCGACCGTGTCGCGCAGCTTCGCGAACAGCGCGCCCCGCACCGCGACGCGCGTGGGATCGTCCACCACCACCGTCGCGCCGCGCGCATCGGCAAGCAGCTCCTCGGCGTCGCGCACGTCGAGCGCGCCTTCGATGCGCAGGACGCGCGCGCGCTCGCGCGCGGGATCGCGCCCGGGCAGCGAGAGCCGCGCGACGGTGTCCGCGGCGACCGCGGCGACGCGCGCGACCGTCGCGCCGCTCGCGGCGCCGGTCGCCACGATCACCGCGTCGTCGCCGCCGGCGAGCGCCGCGACACGGTCGATCGCGCCGTCGACGAACACCGGACCGTCGTGCATCGCGCGCAGCCGCTCGATCGTCGCCCGCATCGCGCGCGCGCTCGGCGGCCCGGCGATCTCGCACGCCGTCGGCAGCACCGCGCGCGCGAACACGATCGTCCCGAGCGCGCTCTCGAGCGCCGCCGAACGGTCCCCGCTCCCGTCGCCGGCACCGAGAATCGCCAGCGCGGGACTGCGCGGCACCAATCCCGACGGCAGCGCGACCAGCGTCCCCGCTGCGAGCCGCACGCGCGGCTTCGGCTCGGAGTCGAGCGCGTCGGACGGCTCGCCGTCGCGCCCGATCGACGTCACCGCGACCGCGACGCCGCGCCGGCGCGCGACCGCGCGCAGCGCGTTGAACGTGGTCGTCTTCCCCGCGTTCTTCGCGGTGCCGATGACGATCACGCTGCGCGAGGCCGCGAGCGCGAGCTCGTAGAGCGCCTCAGGCGCCGACGTGGAAGTACTTGAGCGCGGCAAACGCTAGTCCCGTGAGGACGAGGACGATCCCCGCCCATAGCGCCGCGCGTTCTTCGGCGACGACGCCGAGCCGCCGCCCGAGCGCGAGCCCGAGCGTCGTCGAGATGACCGACGCCACGCCGATGCAGACCAGGCTGAACACCAGCGGCACGCCGATGTACAGGATCGAGAACCCGATCCCGAGCGAGTCGAGACTGATCGAGAGCGCGCCGAGCGTGAGCCCCCAGCCGCGCGAGAGGTCGAAGCCGCCACCCTCCTCGGTTCCGTGGAGCGCTTCGTAGATCATGTAGCCGCCGACGCCGGCGAGCGCCGCGAACCCCAAGTATCCGGCCGCGTCGCCGAGCAGCTTCCCCGCCGCCTGCCCGATCAGCACGCCGAGCACGGTCATCGTGACCTCGGCGAGGGCGAACGCCGCGCCGATGCGGATCTTGACCGCGCGGTCCGTCCCCTTCATCCCGACGCCGACCGAGACCGCGAACACGTCGAGCCCGAGCGAGAGCGCGACGAAGACGACCTTCAGAAACGCCGCGACGGTCACGAGCGTGCGGTCCCCCCGCGCGCGGCGGAGCGCGTTACGCGCCGAGGACGGACTGCAGCGGGTCGGTCAGCAGCTGGTGCACGGTCGTGCGCAGCTGCGAGAGCGTGAACGGCTTGTTCAGGAACGCGTTGGCGCCGGCCGCCTTCGCGCGCGCGTCCATCGCGTAGTTGTTGTGCCCGCTGATCATCACGATCGGCATCCGCGAGGTCGCGCCGTTCTGGCGCACCTGCGTGATCAGCTCGATCCCCGAGATCCCCGGCAGCATGAAGTCGCTGATCAGGATGTCGTACGGCTCGTCGCGCTCGATGTGGACCAGCGCGCTCTCGGCGTCGTTGCACAAGGTGACCTCGTACGGTCCCTTCGCGAGGATCGTCTTGATCAGCGTGCAGATCTCCGGGTCGTCGTCTGCGACCAGGACGCGCCAGGACATAAGTCTCGTTTTCCAGCTTTCCGACCCCTCGCCTACAGGGCGAGTGAAAAGAGCGTGCTAAGGCGCCGGGGGCCTCGGCCGGGAGTGTACCCCGAGGGCGGCGGTGGATCATGCCGAAGCCCGCCGATTCGTGGCAGTCCTCGACGTGATCCAGACCCCGGCTTTCCAGCAGCGCTTCTTCTTCCTCGCCAAGCGCTTCATCGCCGGAGAGACCGTCGCCCAGGCGATGGACGCCGTCGCCGCCCTGAACGCCGAAGGGATGACCGCCACGCTCGACTTCCTCGGTGAGGACGTCGTCGCGAAGCCGGAGGCCGAGCGCACCCGCGACGCCTACGCCGAGCTGCTCGCGGCGATCCGCGAGCGCAACCTCGAGACGAACGTCTCGGTGAAGCTGACCGCGATGGGGCTGCTCATCGACGAGGAGTACGCGTTCGCGAACCTGTGCGCGGTCCTCGACGCGGCCTCGCACAACCGCGATCCGTTCGTGCGCATCGACATGGAAGGCTCGGCGGTCACCGACGCGACGCTGCGCGTCTTCGAGCGCGCGTACGCGGAGACGAAGCACGTCGGCCCGGTCTTGCAGGCGTACTTGAAGCGCACGCCGTCGGACGTCGAGCGGATGATCGGCCTGCACGCGCGGGTGCGCTTGTGCAAGGGCGCGTACAACGAGCCGCCCGAGATCGCGTACAGGGACATGCCCGCGATCCGCACGCACTACCTGCGCTCGGCCGAGGCGCTGCTCGAGCGCGGCAACTACCCGGGGATCGCGACGCACGACGAGCGGATCATCGCGGCGGTCGAGCGGTTCGTGCGCGAGCGGAACATCGCGCGCGACGCGTTCGAGTTCCAGCTGCTCTACGGCGTGCGCCCGGATCTGCAGCGGCGGCTGGTCTCCGAGGGCTACCGCGTCCGCGTGTACGTCCCGTACGGGACGCACTGGGCGGGCTACTTCTACCGCCGCATCACCGAGCGCAAGGAGAACCTCGTGTTCGCGCTGCGCTCGGTGCTGCAGCGCTAGCGTCACCGGTCGGGGAGCCGCTCCACCCGCGTCATCCGGTCGAGCTCGACCAGCCGCCCGAGCGTCGAGAAGCCGCTCTCGACCTCGCCGAACACGGTGAAGTCGCGGTCGAGGTGCAGCTGCGGCGAGAGCGTGATGTAGAACTGCGTCCCCGCCGAGTCGCGGATCGCGTGCGCGTCCGGCGGATCGGTGTAGTTCAGCCCCATCGAGATCACGCCGGAGCGCTGCTCGAGCGGGTTCTCCTCGGCCGGGATCATGTAGCCCGCGTCGCCCTCGCCGTCGTCGTGCGGGTCGCCGGTCTGCACGACGAAGTCGGGCACGATCCGGAACCAGCGCAGGTTGTCGTAGTAGCCGCGGTCGACCAGGTTCAGGAAGTTCGCGACGGTCAGCGGCGCCCACTCGGGATAGAGCCGCACCACGAGCGTCCCTTTGGTGGTCCCGATCCGCACGCGCGGGTGCGGCCCCGGCATCGGCCCGTCCATCAGCGCGCTGGTCGCCGGCAGCAGCGGCAGGTCGAGCCGCGCGTCGGCGGCGACCGGCTTGCGCGGCGTCCCGAGGCCGGTCGGACGCGGCAGCGGCGCCTCGGTGTTCGCGGGCTCCGGCGCCGGCGTGGCGATCTCGGCCGGGATCGCGCCGAGGTGATCGGTGCGCTGCAGCCCGGCGAGTACCTTGATCGACTCGTAGGCCTGCTCGCGCACCCGCCAGGACGGGTCTTTCAGCAGCCGCTGCAGCGGCGCGAGCGCGGAGATCTGCTTCCGGCGGCCGGCCAGGTCGGCGAACTGGATCCGCACGAGCTCGTCGCGGTCGGCGAGCCCGGCCCGCAGCGTGGCCGGCGAGGTGAGCGCCGCGAAGCCGCGCCGGAGCGTCCAGGCCTCGTGCCAGCGCACCGCCGGATCACGCTCGCGGGCAAGGGAACGCTCGATCTGCCCAGCGAAGACTTTGGCCGCCGGCCCGTCGTTCCACGCGGAGAGCGCAGTCGCGGCGCGCGAACGAACGATCGGGTCGGAATCACGACCAAGCAGGGTAAGAAGATCGCGGGCGAGGGCCGCCGAGCCGGGGTTCTTCGCCGACTTGGCTCGCCAAGCGGCGTCGATGGCGGCGACCCGAACCGGTCCGGCCGAATCGCGGAGCTTTTCGGCAACCAACTTGCTTTCGAGAGGGGTCTTAGCAGCCAGGAGTCCATACCCGTACACAGCTAGAGCACGAACCGGAACATCTGAAGCCGCGGTAGCGTTCCTTAAGGGCCCGGCCGCGCGAGGATCTTCGGTTCTTCCGAGCGCCAGCGCCGCCCGCCCCGCCAACCTCGCGTCAGGTGACGCCAGCGCAGCGGTCAGCTCGACGGAAAACGTCCGGGTGCTCTCGAGCTCCACCAGTCGCCGGTAGCCGGTTTGCTCGTCTTGGGCAGCGGAAACAGGTGCAAGGATGCCTGCGGCAGCGACCGCCGCACAGGCAATGACCGCCCGGGCCTGGAGATGGGTCGGCCTTCGGCCGATGACATTCATGGGTTCGCTTACGTTACTGAGACAGGTCGATTTTCATCCCACGAGGTTCACCCCCACACATGTCAACCCCAGAGCGCAAGACCGGTAGCGGCATGTCCGTCCGCGAAGCCGGCCAAAAAGGCGGCGAGACCGTCAAGAAAAAGTA
>DATAQE010000066.1:0-20815 GCA_036264835.1 Candidatus Elarobacter sp. | reverse complement strand
GCGGCGCGCTCGTCCCCGACGAGCTGATCATCCGCATGGTCGAGCGCGAGCTCGAGGGCGATCCCGCCGAGGTGATCCTCGACGGGTTCCCGCGCACGGTGCCGCAGGCGAAGGCGCTCGACGAGCTGCTCGCGCGGCTGGGCCGGCGCGCGGTCGCGATCTCGTTCGAGGTCGATCCCGACGTGCTCACCGAGCGCCTCACCGGGCGCTGGACGCACACGCCGTCGGGCCGGACGTATCACGTGGTGCACAACCCGCCGCAGGTCGCCGGGCTCGACGACGTCACCGGCGAGCCGCTCGTTCGCCGGCCCGACGACGAGGAAGAGACGATCCGCACGCGGCTCTCGGAGTACGACCAGAAGACCGCGCCGCTGATCGGCTACTACGAGAAGAGCCAGAGCACGCCGCTGCTGCGCGTCGACGCGCTGGCGCCGATCGGCGTCGTGAGCGAGCAGCTCGCGGGGATCGTGCGCCAGAAGGGGGACTCGGCGGCATGATCAGCATCAAGTCCGCGCGCGAGATCGACATCATGCGGCGCGGCGGGAAGATCACCTCGAGCACGCTCTCCAAGCTGATCGCCGCGGCGCGCCCCGGGATCACCACCGGGCAGCTGAACAAGCTCGCCGACGACTCGATCCGCTCGATGGGCGGGGTGCCGACGTTCATCGGCTACCACGGCTATCCGGCGGCGATCTGCGCGTCGGTGAACGACGAGGTCGTGCACGGGATCCCGGGCGAGCGCGTGCTGCGCGACGGCGATCTGCTCTCGATCGACGTCGGGACGACGTTCGAGGGCTACGTCTCCGACTCGGCGGTCACCGTCGCGGTCGGGAACGCCGGCGAGGCCGCGAAGCGTTTGATGCGGGTGACCCAGGAGTGCCTGATGCTCGGGATCGAGCAGATGCAGCCCGGGAACCACTTGGGCGACATCGGGCACGCCGTGCAGCAGCACGCCGAGGCGAACGGCTACGGCGTCGTGCGGGCGCTCGTCGGCCACGGTGTCGGGCGCAAGATGCACGAGGACCCGCAGGTCCCCAACTACGGCGAGCCCGGCACGGGCCCGCTCCTGCGCAAGGGGCTCGTTCTGGCGATCGAGCCGATGATCACGGAAGGGACCTGGGAGGTCGAAACCCTCCCGGACGGCTGGACGGTCGTAACCGAGGATGGTAAACTAGCGGCGCACTTCGAGCACACGATCGCGATCACGGACCAAGGTCCGAAGATCCTGACGTTGCGGGACGTGGCCGAGCACCCGGACGTAGCTCGCTATCGTCCAACCGAAGAAATCGTAAGAGCAGCATCATGAAAGTACGACCCAGCGTCAAGCGCATTTGCGAGGCGTGCAAGATCATTCGGCGTGAAGGGAAAGTCCGCGTGATCTGCGCCGTCAATCCCAAGCACAAGCAGGTTCAAGGATAATGGCTCGAATCTCCGGCATCGATCTCCCGCGCGACAAGCGCATCGAGATCGGCCTCACCGCGATCTTCGGGATCGGCTTGCCGACCGCGAAGAAGATCCTCTCGCAGACGGGGGTCAGCCCCGACGTGCGCGTCAAGGATCTCTCCAGCGAGGACGAGCAGCGCCTGCGCGAAGTGGTCGAGACGATGAAGGTCGAGGGCGACCTGCGCCGTGAGATCGCGTCGAACATCAAGCGCCTGACCGACATCGGCTGCTACCGCGGGATCCGTCACCGCCGCGGCCTCCCGGTCCGCGGCCAGCGCACGAAGACGAACGCGCGCACCCGAAAGGGTCCGAAACGGACCGTCGCCGGGAAGAAGAAGGCGACCAAGAAGTAAGACGACGCGGCCCCGGACTTCCGTCCGGGGCCGATGTCTATCTATCCCGCCGGCGTCAGCTCGGGATCGGTAACGGTGTGCCGCGGCCTTCCACGACACACTTGTCGAAGACGAAGCTGGCGGCGGCGACGTCCCAGAGGCCGATGCCGAGCGACTCGAAGAGCGTGATCTGGTCGTCTGACGTGCGACCCAGCGCGTGGCCGGCGACGATGTCGCTCAGGCGCGTCGCGTGCTCCCAGGACCAGTGCGCCGTCTCGTTCGCGGCGCGCAGGTCGCCGGACTCGATCTTCGCTTGCGCGATGTCTTCAACCGCGACGACACTGGCGCGGGTGACCGCCTCGATGTCGATCTCCTGCGCGTTTGCGCGGTTCGAGCCGGCGGCGTTCACATGGGCACCGGGTTTGAGCCACGCGCCTTCGAGGACCGGCGTGTTGGAGCTGGTCATCGTGCAGATCACGTCGGCTTCGGCGACGGCGTCGCGTGCGGTTTCGGCCGGCTGGATCGGGACGTCGATGCGTTCGCTCATCAGCTCGCAGAACGCCGTGCGGCGCTGCGCGTCGCGGCCGTAGACGAGGACTCGCGTGATCGGGCGGGCGTGGACGCAGGCTTCGAGCTGGGTCTGGGCTTGCCAGCCGGTGCCGATCACGGCGAGCGTCTTGGCGTCTTCGCGGGCGAGGTAGCGGGTTGCGATGCCGGAGGCTGCGCCGGTGCGCATTTGGCCGAGGCGGTCGGCCTCGATCATGGCGAGCATCTGGCCGGCTTCGTCGAACAGCAGCACCCAGAAGCGCGCGCCGCGGGCTTTCGGGGCGACGGTGTACGTCTTGTGGCCGAGGCGGCCTTCGTACGAAGCGGCGAGGACTTGGATCACCGCGGACTTCGTGTACGCGCGCTGGCGCGGCTTGTTCTCGGCGCGGCCTTCGGCGAGCGCGCGGGCGGCGTCTTCGACGACGTTCAGCGCGTCGTGCATCGTGAAGGTCGCCGCGACGTCGCCTTCGGTGAGGTAGAGCGGGTTCACCGGTCGCGGGTCCCCGCGCTCACGCGCGGCCGGAGCCGACGACCGCGGCGTCGTCGCTGCCGAAGCCGGCGGCGATGTAGCGGTCCATCAGCGAGGCGACGCACGGGACGACGTCCAGCTTCTCGCCGTGGCGCGCGGCTTCGTCGATCATCAGGCGCAGGTCTTTGCGCGCCATCGTGAGCTCGAAGCTCGGCGTGAAGTCGCCTTCGGCCATCAGCTTGCCGCGACCCTGGATCGCGTTGCCGGGGTTGAACTCGCTGAAGAGCTGGAACGCGTCCTTCGGATCGATCCCGAGCGAGCGGCCGAACTTGTAGACGTCCGCGAGGCCGCCGGTGATGATCAGCAGCATCATGTTGCCGAACAGTTTGAACGCCGCGGCGCGCGTCGGGTCGTCGCCGAGCTCGACGATCTTGCCGGTCATCGGCGCGAGCCGCGGCTTCACGCGCTCGCGGATCGCGGGGTCGCCGGAGAGCAGCATCAAGCCGGTCGCGTCGCGCGCGTTCTTCGGGCCCATGAACACCGGCGCGTGGACGAACGTCCGGCCGCGCGATTTCCACCGATCGATGCGCTCGCCGGTCGGCGTCGGTGCGGTCGTCGTGTGGTCGAAGATGAACGCGGTCGGCAGGATCACGTCCGCGAGCGGGTCGAGGACCGAGTCGACCGCGGCGTCGTCGCTCAGCGTGACGTGGATCTCCGAGGCGCCGCGCACGGCTTCTTCGGCGGTCGCGAAGGCCTTGGCGCCGTCCGCCTCGAGCGCGCGCGCCTTCTCCGGCGTGCGGTTCCACACGTGCACGGTCTCACCGCGCTCCAGCAGCTTGCGAGTGAAGTTGGCGCCGAGCAAGCCGGTGCCGAGCCATGCGATCAAGCGATCTCTCCTGGTAAACGAGGGGCAGCGTCAGATATCGACCCGTGAAGGATACCCGGCGTTGCACGCCCGCGCCCGACGGGCTTGCGGAACCAAGCGGGCTCCATCGCGCGCCGCCGGGCGCCGCCCGCCAGACCATGACGCTGCCGAAGCGGCGTATCGGCGTGTACCGGCCGGAGGCGAGGCGTTCGCGCAGCTGAGGCAGCACGCGGCGCTGGAAGTCGTCGTTCGGATAGTCCTCGGCGAAGACGACGTAGTCCGCGTCGTACGGGGACGGGCCGGTGCCGAGGACCATCGCGCGCGGGTGGCGTGCGGCGGTCGCGGTGTACCATTCGTCGTGCGTCGCGAGCGAGGCGCCGGCGGGGATCGCGCTCAGCGCCGCGCGCGCGTCGCGCAGATCGTGGTACGACGGTTTGAGATAGTGCAGCGGGTGCAGCGGGCTGAACGCGATCAGCACGATCGCCGAGAGCACGAACGCCGTCGTCGTCCAGCGCCGCGGCGCGCGCAGCGTCATGATCCCGCCCGCGAACGCGATCAGCAGCCACGGGATCCACAGCGCGGCGTAGTGCATCCCCATCCGCCACACCAAGCCGCTGTTCGCGAGCAGCACGATCGCGAAACCCGGCAGCGCCAGCCACACGAGCCGCGAGCGCAGCGGGACGAACGCGAGCGGTACAAGAGCTTCGAGCACGTACGTGAGCCGGCCGACGGTGAGGATCGCGGCGAAGAACGCGAGCGGGTGCAGCACCGGCGCGAGCAGCAGCGCGCCCGGGCCGTGCGCGAACGGATAGTCGTAGAAGTGCGAGGGCGGCCACGGCCCGACGCGCGGCAGCACGACGAGCGCGTAGACGGCGTCCGAGGCGATGCCGAGCGCCGCGGAGCCGAGCCCGGCGACGATCAGCGCGCGATCGGGGCGTCCCGCGTCGTCGCGTTGCAGCGCGCCGCCGATCGCGACGACCACGCCGACGATCGCGAGCTCGATGCAGACGTCCTCGCGCAGTCCGGCGAGCAGTAGCGCGAGCACCGCGACCCACGCCCACGCACGGCGCTGCACCGCGAGCCACCAGCCGAGCGCGAGCGGCGGCAGCAACCCCAGGTCGCGAAACTCCGCGAAGCCGACGGCGACGAGCGGCGGATAGACGAGCGCGACCGCGCCGATGCGGTCGGCGATCCCGCGCGGCGTTCCACGTGCGCGCGCGATCGCGGCGAGCAGCGGCGCGCACGCGACGCTCGCGGCGGCGAGGATCGTCTGCAGCACCCACAGGCTGCGCGTCGCCGCGAGGAACGGCCAGAGCAGCACCAGCGAGGGCGACCAGTGGAAGCGGTAGTGCGTCGTCCCTTCGACGCCGTCGTACATGCCGCCGAACGCGCCGAGGATGATCTGCACGAACGTCCCCGTGTCCGCGCCGTAGCTCCAGTCCGCCGCGCGCACCGCCGCGGCGAGCGCGAGCAGAACGAATGCGACCAGCGTGCCGATCCAAAGAGACGACGGCCGCCGAAGGACTCGCACGCCGCGCCCTTGCGCTCGCGGCGCGAAAACCCTCGCCCTTCCCAAAGCCGGCGGGATCGAGTACGATAGCAGTCTAAAGCTCGGCTGTCTCGGACAGGAGGGGTGGCACCCATGCCCCCACGCAAGGCGGTTCTCCGCGTGCTCGTCACCGCGAAGGACCGCGCGACGATGCTCGCGCTCCTGCGCGACCAGCGCCCCGACATCGGCGGAACGCCGAAGGTCTCTCCCGACGGCGCGGTGCGCATCGACGTCTACGTCCCGGAGGACCGCGTCGAGGCGCTGAAGCGCGACGGCGTCAGCGTGCAGATCGTCGGCGACCAGTCCGCCGCGACGCGCGAGCGGCAGAAGGAAGTCGGCACCGGAAACCGCTTCGAGACCGGGGATCCGGTCCCGCGCGGACTCGGCGCGAAGATCAAAGAGACGCGCGATGTATCTTAACGTCGACGAGGTCGACACCGCGGTTAAGAACCTCGCGACGACGTATCCCGCGCTCTGCACGCTGATCACACTGCCGAACAAGACGTTCGAGATGCGCACGACGCACGCGCTGCGCCTCGGCGGCGGCGCCGCGGGCTCGCGCGACTGCGTGCTGGTTTTGGGCGGCATCCACGCGCGCGAGTGGGGAAGCCCGGAGATCCTGCTCGGTTTCGCCGCCGACTTGCTCGAGGCGTACACGACCTCCACCGGCCTCGGCTACGGCGGCAAGTCGTTCACGGCGGCCGAGATCAAGACGCTGCTCGACACGCTGCACCTGATCGTCTTCCCGCTCGCGAACCCGGACGGGCGGCACTACAGCCAAGTGAACGACGACCCCACGGTGAACGGCGGCTGGCGCCGTAACCGCAACACCACGAACTCCGGCGGGCAGGCGGACTGCATCGGCGTCGACGTCAACCGCAACTACGACTTCCTGTTCGACTTCGCCACGGCGTTTTCGCCGATGTCGCTCGCATCGACGTATACCTCCGCCGATCCGTGCAACACGAACCAGGTCTACCACGGTCCGGCGCCGTTCTCCGAGCCGGAGTCGAGCAACGTGAAGTGGCTGTTCGACACGAACCCGCGCACGCGCTGGTTCCTCGACGTCCACAGCTACTCCGAGGACATTCTCTACAGCTGGGGCGACGACGACGACCAGTCGACCAACCCGGCGATGAACTTCCAGAACCACGCCTACGACGGCCAGCGCGGCCTTCCGAGCGACGCGGCGTACAACGAGTTCATCCACGGCGACGACAAAGCGGTCGCGGTCACCCTGGCGAACACGTTCCACGACGCGCTGCAGGCGGTGCGGGCCAAGGACTACACGGTCAAATCGTCGTTCCAGCTCTACCCGACCGCGGGCGCGAGCGACGACTACGCGTACGCGCGGCACATCGTCGATCCGAGCAAAGGGAAGATCTACGCGTACACGATCGAGTGGGGCACGGAGTTCCACCCGCCGTGGGCGGAGATGGCGAACATCGTCAAGGACGTCGACGCCGGGCTGATCGCATTCTGCCTCGCCGCGCCGTGCGCGGGCGGCGTCCCGGCGCTGTGGCTCGAGACGCCGTCGCTCGTCTTCGAGGCGGTCCCCGCCGGCGTGCAGACGACGCGCGCCGCGGTGTTCTCGGTGCAGAGCTGCGCGGCGGTCGATCTGAACGTCACGTCGGGCCCGGTGGTCCTCACCGGGCCGGGATCCTTCGGGCTCCCGCTCGGCAACGCGTCGCTGTCCGCCGCGCCGAACGCGGGCGAGCGCGACGTGCGGATCTGGGTCTCGTTCACCGGGACGAACGCCGGCGACATGACGACCGGTACGATGACGGTGCACTGCCCGCAGACCGGCGACGACTTCGTCATACCGATCAGCGCGCACACGATCGCGCAGCCCAAGGTCGCCGCGATGATGGTGCTCGATCGCTCGGGGAGCATGGACGATCCGTCCGGCGTCCCCGGCCAGAAGCGCATCGACGTGCTGCACGCGTCCGCACCGGGATTCGTCGCGCTGCTCTCGGACGCCGACGGGATCGGGATCGACAGCTTCGACCAGGACGCGCATCCGGTCATGCCGGTCACCGTGGCGGGTGCGATGGGATCCGGGACCGGCCGCACGAACGCGACGAACGCGATCGCCGCGCACGCGACGAACCCCGCCGGGACGACCTCGATCGGTGACGGCGTCGAGCTCGCGCACACCACCCTCGCGCCGGTCGGCGGCTATGACAGCAAGGCGATCGTCGTCTTCACCGACGGCGAGGAGAACACGTACAAGTACATCTCGGACGTGATCGCGGACATCGACGACCGCGTCTTCGCGATCGGGCTCGGCACCGCCGACGAGGTGAACCCCGTCGCGCTCAACGCGCTGGTGAACAAGACCGGCGGCTATCTGCTGCTCACCGACCAGCTCGGTCCGAACGACCAGTTCCGCCTCGCGAAGTATTTCGTGCAGATCCTGGCCGGCGTGACGAACGCCGAGATCGTCGTCGACCCGCAAGGCGTGCTCGTCCCCGGCCCCGACGTGCGCATCCCGTTCGACCTGAACGAGGCGGACTACGGCGCCGACGCGATCGTGCTCTCACCGGCTCCGGGTGCGATGCGCTTCCAAGTCGAGACGCCGGGCGGCGTGCGGATCGACCACGCCGCGCTCGGCGGCACGGTCGGCGTTCACTACGCGACCGGCGTGAACATGGCGTTCTACCGCTTGAGCTTGCCGGTCCTCGCGGGCGGCGCCTCGGCGGCGCGCGGTCGCTGGCACGTCGTGCTCGGCGAGGGGAAAGAGACGCCCGGGATCAGCGCCTTCGCCTCAGCCGGCGGGCGCGCGATCCCGTACAGCGTCGTCGTGCACGCGCGCAGCGCGCTGACGATGGCCGCGTACGTGACGCAGCCGAGCTACGTCGCGCCGACGACGCTCCACCTCCGCGCCGTGCTCACCGAGATCGGGCTCCCGCTCGAAGGCCGCGCGCACGTGCGCGCGGAGGTCCGCCGCCCCGACGGCACGAGCGCCGTCGTCAACCTCGCGGAAACCGACGCGGGTGTGTTCGAGGCCTCGACGCCGGCGGCGCTCAACGGCATCTACCCGATTCGCTTCCGCGCGAACGGCACGACGCTGCGCGGCTTCCCGTTCACCCGCGAGCAGACGCGCACCGCGATGGCCTGGCGCGGCGGAAACGACCCGCTCCCGCACGCACCCCCGACCGGCGACTGGTGCGGCCTCCTCCGCTGCCTGCTCTCCGACCGCGCCATCCAAGCCTGGCTCGAGAAACACGGCATCGACCCGAAAACCGCCCAGCGCTGCCTCGAAGGAGCCTGCCCGAAAACCGAGCGATCTTAGACTCCGTCTTGGATCATGCTCGCGCGCTCGGATGGACGGCGACCGGGTAGCCTGCGGCGAGTACGGCGACGATCGAAGGCGACGTCAAGGCGTCGATGTGTTCCGCGTTCGGTATGGGGCGGCGTTCGGTGTAGCCGGTGTCGCTCCACGCTAGGAGCTCGCCGTGCCAGATGAGCCATGCCGTTCCTTCGTGCGCGACGTAGGTTCCGTCCGGGAGGGTTCGTAGGGGTGCGCGATAGGTTCGTTTCCGGCGGGCGTCGAGGCGTTCCACATGGAGCACGCGATCGATCGCGTCCGCGTTCGCCGGACCGCCGTGCACGGTCTCCCATAGCGAGCGGAACAGTTGGTAATCCGCATAGCGGCATTCGCGGCACGGACGATGGCCGGCGGCGAACGCCGTCGCTTCGTCGAGAAAGAACAGCTCCGTGTAGCGCCGCGGCTGCATCACCTCCCGGTGGCGTCCGCGGAACTCCAGCCGGCACGCGATCCAGCGCCGCACTTGCCAGCCGCGCACGATGTGCCGCGACTCGTCGTGCAGCACGCCGCGATTCCCCATCAGCAGACCGCGGCCATCGGCGGCGACGAGCTCGCCGAACGGTGTGACGCGATTTTGCAGCGGCACGTCGCGCTATCCCGCCTCCGCAAGCGTCGCGCGGTCGGGGACGCGCTGAAAGATTCCGTCGACGGCAGCGGCGAGCGAGCCGCCGGCATAGATGACGAACGCGACGAGCGGGACGATCGCCGGGCCGAACCGGTCGGCGGCCGCGCCCGCCACGATGGGCCCGAGCACTTGACCGACGGACATGATCGTCGTCACGGCGACGAACGCCGCCGCGCCGGTCGCCGCGGAGCTGCGCGCGCGCGCCATCGCGGACGCGATCGCCGGCGACGACGCGAGACCGAGCCCAACGCAGAGCGCGCCGATCACCGCCGCCGCGACCGACGGCAGGAGCCCGAACAACGCCCCGACCGCCGCGATCCCGAGCGAGAGCGCGAAGGCCGCGAGCCGCAGCCGTCCGCCGGCGATGCGCCCGACGCTGAGCGCACCGATCAGCGCCGTCACGCCGAACGCGAGCCACACCGCGGCGATCGCCGCCGTCCCGAGGCCGTAGCTGCGCAGCGCCGCGACGATGAACGTCGAGTACGCCGTGTATGCGGCGCCGAAGCCGAAATACCCGATCGCGAGAAACAGATACCGCCGCGGCTTCAGCACGTCGAGCAGCCGGAACGGCGTTTCGAGCGACTGCGCGGCAGCCGTCGTGAGCGGCCGCTGCGCGAACGCGAACCACAGACCGATCGCCGCGACCAGACCGATCGCGCCCGTGATCAGCGTTCCGGCGCGCCAGCGGTCGGCGCCGCCGAGCAGCCACGGCGTCGCGGGCGCCGACAGGAACAGCCCGACCGCGATCCCGCTCCACGCGCGGCCGCTCACGCCGGCGCGCTGTGCGGCGCCGACGCGCTCGAGCGCGCCGGTGATCACCGCCGCGACCCCGAGCCCGCACCCGAGCCCCATGATCGCACGCGCGATCGTGAGCTCGGCGAGCGTGCGCGACAGCGCCGATGCGATCAGCGTCACGCCGACGAGCGCATGCGCGAACGTCGCGGTGTACCGCGCCGTCACGTCGCGGCGCAGCACGAACGGCACCGCGAGCGAGCCGCTGAGGTACCCCGCGAAGTGCAGCGTCGCGACGAGCCCGAACGCGGAGAACGAGCCCGCGATGTCGTTCCGGATCGCGGGCAGCACCAGCCCGTACCCGAGCCGCGCGAGCCCGATGTCGACGGTGATCGCGACCACGGACCAGAGCACCACCGAGCGCGCCATGCCGCGCGGATTATGCTTGCCACGTATCCGGGCCTGTGGACGAAACGCGCGCACCGCGCACGTACACCGGCGCGTATACCGCGGGGGCGACCGGAGTAGCAGACAATGCGCCGGCTACGGCGTAGCGTGGGGGCATGTCGCTGCCATTCCTCGACCTGCCGATCGTGCTCGCGCCGATGGGCGGCTCCGCGACCGTCGAGCTCGTCGCGGCGGTGAGCAACGCCGGCGGTTTCGGGATCCTGCCGTGCGCGTATCTCACCGCGGAGCAGATCGCCGCGCAAACGCAGGCCCTGCGCGAAGCGACCTCGCGCCCGTTCGGCGTGAACCTGTTCGTCGAGCACCCGCCGTACGAAGCGGACGACGCGGTCCTCGCGCGCGTGCACGAGCGGTTGCGCGCGTATCGCGACGAGCTCGGCATCCCGCATCCCGAGCGGCCCGCCGCGCCGCCCGACCGCTATCACGCCCAGATCGAAGCGATCCTGCGCGCGAAGCCCGCGGTCTTCACGTTCACGTTCGGCATCCCGGACGCGCAGACGCTGCGGCGCTTTCGCGACGCGGGCATCTTCACGATCGGCACGGCGACGACGGTCGCCGAAGCGCTCGCGCTGAAAGACGCGGGCGTCGACGGCGTGTTCGCGCAGGGCTCGGAGGCCGGCGCGCACCGCGGCACGTTCCTCGCGCCGGTCGAGGACTCGCTGGTCGGAACGCTCGCGCTCGTCCCGCAAGTCGTCGACGCGACCGGTCTGCCGGTCTTCGCCGCGGGCGGGATCGGCGACGGCCGCGGCGTCGCGGCGGTGCTCGCGCTCGGCGCGACGGCGGCCGCGCTCGGCACGTCGTTCCTGCTCGCCGCCGAGTCGGGGATCGCGCCGGCATATCGCGCGGTGCTCGCGTCGGAGGCGGCCGCGCGCACGGTGCTCACGCGCGCATTCTCCGGGCGCACCGCGCGCGGCATCTCGAACCGCGTGATCGAGGAGTTCGCCGACCCCGGCGACATCGCGCCCTATCCGTTCCAGAACGCGATGACGCGCGACATCCGAACCGCCGCCGGCGAACGGGGACGCGCGGAGTTCCTCTCGCTGTGGGCCGGCCAAGCGGCGCGGCTCGCGAAAGCGAAGCCCGCGGGCGAGATCGTAGCGGACCTCATGCGCGAAGCGCGCGCCGCCGCGCGAACAGCGGTCGCCGCGCTGCCGTAGCTCGAACGCGCGTGCGGGCCGGACGCCGCGGTACGGCGAACCGGCCCGCATGGACATCACGCAGCTGA
Organism: Candidatus Elarobacter sp.; assembly: GCA_036264835.1. Lineage (GTDB taxonomy): Bacteria > Vulcanimicrobiota > Vulcanimicrobiia > Vulcanimicrobiales > Vulcanimicrobiaceae > Vulcanimicrobium. The sequence continues at coordinate 9,233 of DATAQE010000066.1, read as the reverse complement.
TCCTCGACGATCATCACGAGCAGCGCCGGCTCTTCGCGATCCTCGAACAGATCGACCGCGCCGACGTCGCGTCGCTCACCGCGGTGTGGGGCCGGCTCTCGGCGCTTCTCGAAGTCCACGCGGCGGCGGAGGAAGAGCTCTTCTATCCGGAGCTGCTGCACGTCGGGAAGGGCACCGGCGGCAAGTCCGACGCGGAAGACGAGACCGAGGACGCGATCAAGGACCACAACGAGATCCGCGATGCGATCGCCGAGGCCGAACGCCATCCCGTCGGCAGCGACGACTGGTTCAAGGGCGTCGCCGCGACGAACAAAGCGAACGGCGACCACATGGCGGAAGAAGAGCGTGAAGGCCTGACCGACTTCCGGCGCCACGCCTCACTCGAGCTGCGCAACGATCTGGGCGTGAAGTTCACGACGTTCGAGGCGCGCCACGTCACCGGCGTGAAGCCGGTCGACAAAGACCCGGAAGAGTACATCGCCGAGCACCGCTGAAGCGGCAGACGCGACGTGAGCGAACCGAGCAGGACGGCGATCGCGACGCTGGCGCAGCGCGCGCTGCACCAGACGGTCGACGCCGAGCAGGCGTACGAGGACGCGGTCGCGGTGCGCCTCTTCGCCGGCGTCGCGCTGGCGCGCGCGGCGGAACGCTTTGCGGTCGCCGGTGAGACGTCGAAGACCTTGCGCGAGCACGTCGTTCGCCGCACGGTCTTCGCCGAAGAACGGCTGCACCGCGCGGTTCTCGAGCGCGGCGTCGCGCAGTACGTGGTCCTCGGTGCCGGATACGACACGTTCGCCTATCGCCAGCCGGAATGGGCGAGCGGGCTGCACATCGTCGAGGTCGACCAGCCCGCGACGCAGCGCGAGAAACGCGAAGCGCTCGCGCTCGGCGGCGTGACGATCCCGCCGAACCTCGGCTTCGCCGCCGTGGACTTCGAGCGAACCTCGCTCCGCGACGCGCTCGCCGCCGCCGGCCTCGACCTCGGCGCGCCCGTGTTCTTTTCCTGGCTGGGCGTGACGATGTATCTCACGCGCGCCGCGGTCGAGCAGACGCTCGCGACGGTCGCAGGCTTCGCGAGCGGCACGGAGATCGCGTTCACGTTCACGCGCCTCGGACGCTCGCCCGTCATGGCGGAAGCCGCCGCCGCCGCCGGAGAACCGTGGCTCACCGGCTTCGACGACGACGAGTTGCGGGCGCTGCTTGAAAGCTGCGGATTCGGCGACATCGAGATCACCGGACCGTGCGCGCGAGCCCTGCGACGGTGAGCGATGCGGAAGACCATGCGAACGCCGCGCTCAGGAGCAGCGTTCGTGCTTGCAGAGCCACCCGATCACTGCGGCGCTGAAGGCCGTGTTGTACGGGCCGGAGGTTCCTTTGGCGAAGTTTTCCGCTGCTGCGGCCGGCGTCGCGGCGACGTGCAACGCGTGGTCCATGCGGTCGACCACCTCGAACGTCGCGTTCCCGGGGTGGGCGTGGTTCACCACGTCGGCGATGCGAACGTGGTCGTCGCGCGCGACGACGTAATCGGAGGTCCCGTAGATCACCTCGACCGGCACGCTTAGCCGCGTCCACGGCTCGATGATGTTCAGCGCGGCGACCTGCTGCACGTAGCGGTCGATGACGGGATAGATGGCGTTCCGCTCCTTGCAGTCCGGCTCGGCGCGCTCGATCTCGGCCTCCGGCCGCCGCTCGATCAGCAGCTGGTGCATGCAGCGCTCTTTCGACTGGAGTTTTGCGTCGACGAGGTCCGGCGGATCGCCGCCGAGCACGAGCTGGCGGCGTAGGTTCTCGAGCTCGTACTCGAACCAGTCGCGCCCGACCGCCTCGCTTGCGATGACGCCCGCGACGGGATGCGCGACCGCGAGGCGCGGCGCGATCGCGGTTCCGATGCTATGGCCCAAGATGTAGATATGGGCCGGATCGACGTGGGGGTCGCGCCGCAGCGCCTCCAGGGCAACCTCGTAGCTGTGCGACTCGGTATCGAAATCGACGTCGTGACAGGGCGGTCCCTGGCTGTCGCCGACACCGCTCTTCTCGAGCCGCAGCGTGACGAACCCGGCTTTCGTGATGTCGTCGATCGCGCGCCGGTAGCCGTCCTCGGGACTGTTCGCGACGTCGACGGAAAAGCACCCGATGCCGCCGACGAGCATCACCGCGGGGCGCCGCCCCCGCGCACCGGTCGGGACGCCGAGCAGCGTCCGCCGCAGCGTGCCGTCGACGGTGATCGATTCGTAGAGCACCTCGAACCCTTGATCGCGCTCGTTCGCCGCCGTCCCCAGAACGGCGTTCAGCGTCTGCGGCGCGCCGTTGCGCAGAATCCCGAAGGCGACCGGCGAACCGCCGGGCCGCCGGCGGATGGCGTCCACGAACTGCGAAACCCCGCCAACCGCGGCGCCGTCGATGGACGTGATGACGTCGCCGCGCTGCATGCCCGCCGCCGCGGCGGCGCTCCCGGGCACCACCGCGCTGACCACGACCCCGCCCGGATCGGGGGCCGCCGCCGCACCGAGCACCGCATGCCGGGGAAGCGGATCGCGCGGCTGCGCCCGCACCATCGCCGGCGCCGAGATGCACACGAGCCCGAGCACGAGCGCGGCAGAAAACCGTATCAGCGCCATCCTCGATCCTCCAAGGCTCCGTGCGACGCACGATACCGGTCGATCATCGTCGCGTCGTGCTTGGCCACGATGTCAAGCCGTCCGCCGAGCGCGGAGCACGAAATGATACGGGAGCGGCTCGCGCGCTTCGACCCTCAATCCCGCGGCCTCGAGCCGCCGCACCGCTTCGTCCTGCGAGTAGACGTGATCGCGCGGCGGACCGACGGGACGCTCGACGTCCGCGCTCCAGTCGACGAACAGCGCCGGCGCCCCGGGCGCGAGGAGCGACTGCAGATCGGCGAGCGCGGCATCGCCGACCTCGTGCAAGACGTTCAGTGCGAGCACGCCGCCGGCGCGCCCGCGCAATTCCGCGAGCGCCCCGGGATCGATCGCCCGGACGTTCGCGGCGCCCGCTCGCGCGATCGCGGCGCGCACGTGGTCGAGCATCGCGGGCTGCTCGTCGAGCGCGAAGACGTGGACGTCCGCGCGCCGCTGCGCGAGCGCGATCGCGTACAGGCCCGTCCCCGAGCCGAAATCGACGAGCGTAGCGGACGGCGCGAGCGCGAGCTCGTCGAGCAGCCGCTCCGGCGGAACGTAGTCGAACCGCGCCGGATCGTCGAGGATCGCCGCGCGCGCGGGATCGAAGCGTTCGGGCTGCCGCGCGCCGTGTCGGTCGCCGTGCGGGCCGTGCGCATGCGGAGCGTGAGCATGTTTGCCGTGGTCGTGATCCATCGTCAGCTCATGCTTCGTCGGAGACCGCCGAGAGCCGCTGCTCGCGCGCGCCCCAGTCCGCGATGCACCACAAGAGCGCCAGCAGCATCGGCGTCCCGCCCGCGATCCACATGACGGCGCCGCCGGCGATCTGATCGTCGAGCGCGCCCGGGCGTGCCGCGTAATGCGCGTACATGACGTGCTTGCTGACGTAGAACGCGAACCCGAGGAACGCGCTCGCCGGCAGCGCCAGGAACAGCATCAGAATCCGCACCGGATGCGGCGGAGCGTGCGGCGCTGGCGCGACCGCGAGCACCGGCGTCCAGAAGATCAGCGCCGACGTGAGATACAGCGCGTGCTCGCACGCGTGGACCGCGTCGTTTTCCAGCGCGGCTTCGTAGAGCGGCGAGAAGTGCGTCCCGTACATGACGAGCACGAACTGCACCCACGCCACGCCCGGATTCGTCAGCACGCGGACGGGCCGCGAGTTCAGCACGCGCGCGAACGCCGATCCGGCACGCGGCGGGAGCGCGCCGAGCGCGAGCCGCAGCGGTGCGCCGAGCAGCAGCAGCGGCGCGGCGACCAAGACCAGCGCGAGATGCTGCACCATGTGCCAGGCGAGGGACGCGTCGGCCAGACCGTCGAGCGGCCCCAGCAACGAGCCGGCGATCACCACCAGCCCGATGGCGAACCAGACCGCGGCGAGCGCCGGAAACGCTCGGTCCGACCCGCGCATGCGCGCCAGCCCCCACGCGTACGCTGCGCCAGTCAGCGCGAGCAGCACGATGATCGTCATACCGTCGTCCGTGCACGTTCCCATGATTGATCGAACACCAGTTCGGGAACATGAACAGCATGCTGGACGAACTCCGCAAGGACCGCATGATGGCCCGCCTGATCGACGACCTGGAGGCGGGGACCGACATCGGGCACTACGGCCGCCTCGTCGTCGCAATGGTGGCGCGGCACTTCCTCAACGAGGACGAGCTGGTCGCGCTGCTCGCGAACGACTCCGATTTCCCCGAGGAGAAGGCGCGCGTCATGGTGCGCGAGGTGATCGGTGCCGGCTACTCGCCGCCGAAGCGCGAAAAGATCCTCGAGTTCCAGTCGCGTCAGGACTACCCGATCATCGAGAACCCCGACGACCCGGATCTCGGGAACGTCTACAAGGACCTGCGTTTCCCCGACGGCGTGTACGAGCACATCGAGCACTACCGAGAGCAGCAGCTCGCCGCCGAGCGCTGAGCGGACACTCGCGCGCGGTCGCGAACCCGCTCGCATGGCGATCCGGGACGGCAAGCATTTCCGCGCCTGCAATCTCTGCGAGGCGATCTGCGGGCTCGAGATCACGGTCGCGGACGGAGCGATCACCGACCTGCGCGGCGATCCGCTCGACCCGCTCTCGCACGGGCACGTCTGTCCGAAGGGCAACGCGCTGATCGACCTGCACGCCGATCCGGACCGGCTGAAGACGCCGGTTCGCCGGAGCGGCGAGACGTGGACGCCGATCGCATGGGACGACGCGTTCGATCTCGTCGCGGAGCGTTTGAAAGCGGTCGTCGCCGAGCACGGCGACGACGCGGTCGCGATCTACCTCGGCAACCCCAACGTGCACAACAGCGGAACGATGCTGAGCTCCGGCGGATTCCTGCGCGCGCTGCGCACGCGCAACCGCTTCAGCGCGACCAGCGTCGATCAATTGCCGCACCATCGTGCGGCGGTCGAGATGTTCGGGCACCCGATGCTGATCCCGATCCCCGACGTCGACCGCACGGATCACTTTCTGATCATGGGTGCGAACCCGCTCGCCTCGAACGGCAGCATCATGACCGCGCCCGGGATGCGTTCGCGGATCAAAGCGGTTCAGGCGCGCGGTGGCCGTGTGGTCCTGATCGACCCGCGCCGCACCGAGACGGCCGCCATCGCCGACGAGCACCATTTCATTCGCCCGGGCGCGGACGCGCTGTTCCTGCTCGCGATCGTGCAGACGATCGTCGCGGACGGCGCGGCACGGCTGGGACGTCTCGCGGAATTCACCGACGGTTTCGACGAGCTCGCGGACGCCGCGCGCGCGTTCCCGCCCGAGCGCGTGGCGGAGCGCGTCGGCATCCCGGCGGAGACGATCCGCCGCATCGCGCGCGAGTTCGCCTCGGCGCAGCACGCGGTCGCGTACGGGCGCATCGGGCTTTCGACGCAGCCGTTCGGCGGGTTATGTCAGTGGCTGGTGAACGCGCTCAACGCGATCACCGGAAATCTCGACGAACCCGGCGGGATGATGTGGCCGCGTCCGGCATTCGATCTGCTCCAGCAGGCCAAGGCCGGCGAGACGCACGCGGGCCGCTGGCGCTCGCGGGTTCGCAATCTGCCCGAGTTCGACGGCGAGCTCCCGGTCGCGACGATGGCCGACGAGATGCTGATGCCCGGCCGCGGACAAGTGCGCGCGCTCGTCACGTCCGCCGGCAACCCCGTTCTGTCGACGCCGAACGGCGCGAAGCTCGACACCGCGCTCGCCGGACTCGACTTCATGGTTTGCATCGACCCGTACATGAACGAGACCACTCGCCACGCCGACGTGATCCTGCCGCCGGCGACCGGCCTCGAGGTCGAGCACTACGACGTGATCTTCCACCACTTCGCCGTGCGCAACACCGCGCGCTACAGCGAACCGCTCTTCGAGATCGAACCCGAGCAGCGCTACGACTGGCAGATCTTCGAGGCGCTTCGCGAGCGAATGACCGGCAGCAGCGGGAAGAGCCCGCGCGAACGCCTCGACCTCGGCTTGCGCAACGGCCCCTACCGCACGAGCCTCGACGAGCTGCGCGCGAACCCGCACGGGATCGACTTCGGCCCGCTGCAGGCGTGCCTGCCGGAACGCCTGCTCACCGCGGACGGCCGCATCCGCCTCGCCCCGCCGGCGTTCCTCGCCGACCTCGCGCGCCTCGAATCGGAGCTCGCCGCACCGGTCCCCGAGCTGGTGCTGATCGGTCGCCGGCAGCTCCGCAGCAACAACTCCTGGATGCACAACGCGCCGCGCCTGATGCGCGGCCCCGACCGCTGCACGCTGATGCTTCATCCCGACGACGCGCGCAAACGCGGCATCGCGACCGGCGAACCCGTCGAAGTCCGCTCCGCCGTCGGAGCCGTCACCGTCCCCGCCGAGATCACCGACGCGCTGATGCCCGGCGTCGTGAGCCTCCCGCACGGCTTCGGCCACGCGCGCCCCGGCGTCGGCCAATCCCTCGCCGCCTCCAAACCCGGCGCAAGCCTCAACGACCTCACCGACCCCGACCGCCTCGACGACCTCACCGGCAACGCCGCCCTCAACGGCGTCCCCGTCGAAGTCCGCGTCGCGGTGGCAGTTACGGGAGCGCCGGCGTGAAGCCGAGGGCTTTCGCCAAGAACGCGTAGCGGTCGGTGACGGTCGCGGTGACGCTGCCGGCGACGCCGTAGTCGTGGCCGCCGTTCACCGCGACGCGCAAGAGGATCGGCGCGTCGCCGGCCTGCGCGTGCTGCAGCGCGGCGGCGAACTTGTAGCTGTGCGCCGGCGGGACGCGGTCGTCGTGGTCCGCGGCCATGATCAGCATCGCCGGATAGCGCGTCCCCGCGCGCACGTTCTGCAGCGGCGAGTACGCGTACAGCGTGCGGAACGCCGCCTCCGACTGCTCGCTGGAGCCGAACTCCAGCGCGTTCGTCCCCGCTTCGTTCAGCTTCTGATAGCGCAGCATGTCGAGCAGCGCCGCGCTCGGCACCGCCGCGCCGAACAGATCCGAGCGCTGCGTGACGACCGCGCCGACCATCAGCCCGCCCGCCGAGGCGCCGGTCAGCGCGAGCTTCGAGGGCGAGGTGATCTTGCGCGCGCTTAGCAGCTCCGCCGCGGCGATCACGTCGTCGATCCCGTGCTGTTTCTGCGCGAGCATCCCCGCGCGGTGCCACGCCTCGCCGTACTCGCCGCCGCCGCGCGCGTTCACGACCGCGTACGCGCCGCCCATCTCGAGCCAGAGCGCATTTTGCTGGCCGAACGACGGCGTGACGGTCGACAAGTCGCCGTACGCGCCGTATGCGGAGAGGATCGTCGGCGTCGTACCGTCGTGCCGCAGGTCGCGGCGGTGCGTGACGAACACCGGGACGCGCGTGCCGTCCTTCGACACCGCGAAGAGCTGTTCGGTGACGAACGGTGAGGGATCGAACCGCACCGGGCTGCGCGCGGCGAGGGTGCTGCGCCCGGTCTTCACGTCGTACCGGAACGTCGCGGGCGGTTCGGTGAACGACTGGTACGTGTAGTACACGAACCCGTCGTCACCGTCCGACACGGGCGCGGTGACCGACCCAAGCCCGGGAAGCGCGATCGTCCCGAGATCGCGGCCCGCGGTGTCGGCGACCGCGAGGACGTTGTGGACGTCGTGCAGATAGTCGAGGAAGAGCCGTCCGGACGCGAACGACGCATCGGCGAGCGCGTCCGCGCGTTCGGGGACGATCGTGCGCGCCGCGTGCCGCGGATCGCCGGCGTCGACCTCGACGATTCGCCCGTTCGGCGCGCCGCGGAAGGAGTGGAAGAAGAACCGCGGTCCGACGTTCCCGAGATACCGGACGCGCCCGGGTCCCGGCGCGATGAGCGTCTCCCGCGGCGCCGCCGGCGTCGCGGCCGGAAACACCGCGATCCCGTTGTCGTCGATCGGGCCGGTGAGCGTGATCGCGTACGTACCGTCCTCCGTTACGCCGTTCCACGGATACTCGCCCGGCTCGCGCGCGCTCGCCAGCAGCAGGTCCGCCGACTGCGGCGTCCCGAGCCGGTGGTAGAACGCCTTGTACGGCCCGGGCGGCGTCGCATCGTTCTCGTGTCCCGGCGCGGGCGCGTCGTACCCGGAATAATACAGCCCCTCCTCACCGTTGAAGTACGCGGTGCCGTACTTCGACCAGCGCAGCACGTCGGGGAGATCGCTCGCCGTCAGGACGTCACGCAGATGCCAGGTGAGCCAGTCCGAACCGTTCGTCTGCGTCGCGTAGGCGAAGAGCGCGCCGCTCGGGCTCCACGCCGTGTACGTGACGGTCACGTTCGGCGGCAGCGCGTTCTCGTCGAGCAGCACGCGATCCGGCTGCAGCGCCGCGTCGCGCACGAACAGCACGCTGCGCTTCCCGGGCTCGCGGCCGCTGCGGCTCCAGAACTGGCCGTGCCGCTCCAGCGGGCTCTCGGACGGCGCGACCGGCGCCATCGCGCGCCACGCCGCGGCGATGCGATCGCGGTACGGCAGCGCGTCGAGATACGTGCGCGTCACCGCGGTCTCGGCGCGCAGCCAGTCGCGCGTCCGCGGTGAGTCCGCGTTCTCCAGCGGCCGGTACGGATCGGGGACCGGCGTGCTCCAGTACGTGTCGACCGCGTCCCCGCGCGGCGGCTCGGGATAGACGAGCCGCGTCCCGTTCGCCGCGAGCGCCGGCGCAGCGGCGAGGGCCACGGTTCCGGCGAGCACGGCGAACAGGCGCCGCATCGTCTACAAGGCCGGCGTGAAGTTGAGGTTCTTCACCAGGAACGCATAGCGGTCGGCGACGTCGTCGATGATCTTCTCGGTCGGGCGCCCGCCGCCGTGGCCCGCCTTCGACTCGACGCGCAGCAGGATCGGCGCGTCGCCCTTCTGCGCGTGCTGCAGCGCGGCCGCGAACTTGAACGAGTGCGCCGGGTAGACGCGGTCGTCGTGATCCGAGGTCATCACCATCGTCGGCGGGTAGGCGACGTCCCTGACGTTGTGGTACGGCGAGTATGCGTACAGATACTTGAACTGGTCGGCCGACGCTTCCGACGAGCCGTAGTCCGTGATCCAGGCCTTGCCGACGGTGAACTTCTGGAAGCGCAGCATGTCGAGCACGCCGACCTCGGGGATCGCCGCGCCGAACAGGTCGGGCCGCTGCGTGATCGCCGCGCCGACCAGCAGG
>DATAQE010000032.1:0-47525 GCA_036264835.1 Candidatus Elarobacter sp. | reverse complement strand
CTCGCGGCACGTGATCGTGTACGGGAGCGCGCTGGTCACGAGCTGTCTGACCAGGTCGCCCACGTCCAGGGACGTGCCGCTCAGTACGTTGTTCTCGCCGAAGGGATCGCTCGTTCCGCTCGGCGGATCGAAACGTTCCTCGACCTCGACCGTCATCGGGACGACGACGTCCTCCAGACACCGGTCGCACGGGCCCTCGGCGGTCGCCTCGATGGTGCCGCTGATGTCCAGTCCCCGGTCGACGCGGCGCAGGTCCAGGCGAGCGTGCGCCGGCTGCGGGAACGTGACCGTGCTGAACGGCGGAACCTCGACGCGCTCGTCGAGGGACATCGGGCGCCCTGCGAACAGGACGGATCCGACGTCGATGACCAGTGAAGAACCCATACCATAGAACGAGGTTCCCCGCGAGGAGAACCCCATGCAACCGACTCATGGTAGACCAGGCCGGGGGGCTTGTCAACGAGCGCGGTCGGCGTGAACGGGCGGGTGCAATGGATACGCAACTGAACGTCGCCTTCGGCCCCCAGATCGCGGCCGCGGCGGCCCGCCACCACCTCGACCCCCGTCTGCTCGCCGCCGTCGCCGCCCAGGAGACGGGCGGCCCGGGCGCCGACTCCGGCCGCAACGTCGTCGGCGACGGCGGCCACGGGCGCGGGGTCTTCCAGATCGACGACCGCTGGCACGCCTTCGCGCGCAGCCCCGCGGCGATGGACCCCGGCCGGAACGCCGACTACGCCGCCGGCCTGCTCGAGACGAACCTCGGGCGCTACGGCGGCGACGTCCGCGCGGCGCTCTCCGCCTACAACGCCGGTTCGCCGAACGCGACCGGGACGACGACCGACTGGGGCGACGGGAGGCCGGTCGGTTATGCGGACTCGGTGCTTCGCCACTACGCGCGGCTCGGCGGCGGGTTCGCGGGCGGCGGGGCCGCCGCCGGCACGGCCGGGTCGGCGGTCGCCGAACCGCCGGACGCTCTCGCATCGGTCGACGCGCTGCGCGGGGCGGCCGGGGACCTCGGCGCGTGCCCGGCGGCGATGGCGATGCCGCTCAATCTGCCCGCGTACCGGCCGCTCCCGCAGACGGACGGCCGCGACCGCGACCTCGCGCCAGCGATCGGCTCGGGCGACAACGACTCCACCACCGACTGAGAAAGGACTCGAGCGATGGGATTCAACCTCTTGGGCGCGGTCGCCGGGGCCGCGCAGGGCGCCGCCATGGGCGGCAACCCGGTCGCGATCGGCGCGGGCGCGCTGACCGGCGGCTTCACCGGCTCCAGCGCCGCCTCGACGGTCGGCGGCTTCAGCAACAGCGCGCAGAACATGGTGAACGGCGGCTACCTGGCCGCGACCGAGGCGCTGAACGCGCAGCAGATGGTCTTCCAGCTGCAGCTCCAGGGCCAGGCGCAGCAGTTCGACGAGATGACCTCGGAGCGCTCGGAGCTGCTCCGCGAGACCAACACGCTGCGCGACGTCGCGATGCAGCAGCGCAAAGCGGACAACACGATCGTCAAAGAGTTCATCCGGTCGATCGGCTGATGGACGTCCCCGCGATCCGCCCGCAGCCCCCGCCCGTTCCCCGCCCCGCGTCTCGCGCCGCCGCCGCTTCCACCGCGAAGCGGCCGGCGCGGGCCGCGCCCGCGACGCCGGGCGACGTCGAGGCGCTCGCGCGGCAGAGCGCGTTCGACGCGGTCGCCGCGGCGCAAGCGGAGCAACAGCGTGAATGGAACGTGCTGCGCGACTTGGCGATGCAGCAGGTCAAGCGGGACGATCAGGTCGTCGGCGACTGGGTCAAGCTGATTTGAAGCGTCGTTGACAAGGGCGCGGCGCTAGCCCTACACTAAGCGCCGACGCTCCGGGGCCATTAGCTCAGTTGGTTAGAGCGCATGCTTGATAAGCATGAGGTCCATGGTTCGAATCCATGATGGCCCACCACGTCGAAGCGCGAAAAGCCCTGTAAACACAGGGCTTTTCGGTTGCCACGGGGGCTGGTCGCTAGACCCGGCGAGGTCGCGCTAGGTCGCCGAAAGTCGGCTCAGTACACCGCGGATGGTGTAAAACGTGGTGTACGGCTCCGACGGCCGCCGTCCGCCCAATTAGCCGCAGCGCCCGGGCCTTTTGCTTAGGTGCGGGGGTACCGCTTCGGGTCGCCCCACGCGGGTTGTTTCCCGGCGGCCGAGGGTGCCGATGCTGCCCGTGCTTCGAGCACCCTTATGCGCTTGGTTAGGTCTGCGATCGTTTTCGCGGCCTCGTCGCACGCGGCGCATGGTCCCTCGTGGCTGTGTTTGGACGTCTCCATGCTAGGTCGGTTCTCCGCGATAAAATACCGTCAGCGCGTTCATTGCGGCTACCGCCGCTTCATACTCGGCTCTCACCGAGTCCGGCGGCTCGGAAGAGCCGGGTTGCATATCTGCCGCGAGCATCGCGTCGAAGGCGGCGTCGATTCGCTTACGTGCTTCGCGCACCGCCTCGATACGCTGGACGTTCGGCGGCGTCGCCGTTAGAACAGTGTCGATCCCAAGGGCTGACTGCCCAAGGACCCATCCCGGTTGTGACATACCATTGGTGCTCCGTTGAGGGGCTGGGTCGCACGTACGTTCGACCCGTCTACCTAAGAGCATACCACCTCGGAAGCCGTCTAGATCGGCGCTTTGTAAAAGATTGCGCCGGTCCGCCTTCCGTGCCGGGCGCCTGGCACACTCCGATGCTAGGGTGCCGCTGAAAGGCAGGCATTTCAATGCAACAAGCGAGGCAATTCAACGTCGCACGGGACGTCGGCAAGGTCGAAGCACCCGGTATCGGCACCGTGCAGGTGAGCTATGAACTGTGCATGCACGACCACCCGAGTCGAAATGAGGCGCTGGCGTGCAGCACCGACGGAGACTACCTCTACGAACGGAGCAGCGAAGCGATTGAGGCGGTCCCGTCGTGGGAGCGCACTGCTCGTCGGAACGGCTTTACAAGAGAGACCCTGCAACAGGCTCTCGACCAAATCGTCATCCCTAAGAATCCCGACGTGCTTCTATTCCGGGAGCGCGGCGTCAGCGGATTCGACGTATACGTTCAGCCCAGAGGGCCATTCTTTGACGTGGTGCTTCACTATCCCGACGCAGACGCCCACGAACACATACGTGACATTCGGGCGCAACTCGGAAACGCAGTAGCGCGCATTCTGGGGAACGACGGCGGTGAAGACTACCCGCTCGAATAGCCCTACGGTACTTTGCACATGCGAAGGGAGTTAGTGCGTTATCGTGTCCGCTGAAATAAACGGGGCACCCTACGGCCTAAACGAAGTCGTTTACACGGCAACTGAGTCGTTAGGAGATCACAGAGAAGCACATTATCAAGTACGCTATACCGGACGCTCCGGTGACGGAACATTGCATTTTCGGCTCCGCCGCCGTCTCGTCGATGTAAGACCGAACGACGGCCACGTCTACGCTCCACGCGTCGGCGTCCTGCCAACGGAATGGGACTGTTTTGTACCGATCGGAAATGACGGCACGGCGAAAGCTCGGTGGTCTTTCGGCGAGGACCCGGAGCTGTGTCGTATCGACCATTATGCGACGGGACCGGCAAACGAACTTGTCCTGTTGGATTCGCCGAATGGGGAGTCGCGCAAACCGCGACTCGGATTTCGACAGGATGACGACCTATAAGCCGTCCGCCGATCGCTGGGACGGGGAGCCCGCGGGCTAATCCGCCCCAACCCTCGGCCGAGGGTTCGTCGAAGGGTTCGCGTGAAGCGTACTCCCGAGCGCGGCGACCCGATTTTCCCAAATATTTCTGCGCGAAGATCCGCGTCGTTAAGCCGTTTTTGCCGATTCAGAGGGTACCCCCCATGCCAACCCTTTCAGGAATGTGTGAGGGGACGTAGTGGTGCGCGTCGGCGGGACTCCGAGCCCGTCGCGACTGCGGGACATCCCCCGGTGCTTCGACGATCGCGAGGGCTGAAATCACTGTAACGCGAGCCTTGACGTTCGTTAGGCTTCGCGTTACAGTTGCTTGCGCCCAAAGCATTACCGCCTGTGGAGTATCGCGCTTATCGCTTGGCCGCGCATGTGAAGCGCATGATCGGATCGACGGTGCCGGGCGCATCCCCAGGGAACGGGGACCGTCCAATCCACGCGTACGTTACTGCTTGGTAGGCGGCACCTCCATCGGGACAGGTCTGGCGGCCCGTTACGACCAGCATCATACGGTATGTGTGGAAATGCCCGCTGGCGCAGTTAGGCGTGCAGTCATTAAGCTGCGCGTCTCCGAGAGCCGCGGCGAACGATTCGCCCCACCCGGTCCATTTCAAATGCTGCACGGAGAAGTTGCCGTCCCCGCATGCGAAGATGATTTGCGCGGGTCGTACTTTCGGCTTTCCAAGACAATCGGGAAGCGTCATTGTCGGGTGAGCTGATACGGGGTCGCAAACGCTCGACGCTAACGTCACCGATAGCGCCGCGGCGTAAGCAGCATGTCGAACCAGAAACATCATTCTCGCTCAAGCTCCTTCATCACCATCCGCGTCGCGGTTCGGCAGATCGTCGCCATCGCGACCCCATGTTGATGTCTATAGCGACGCGGCTGAATGGGCTATTCACGCCAGCATGATACGCACAGTACGACGTGGGCAAACTGAGCGGTTCAACTTTTTGGGGCGGGCGGGGCCATATCGAACATACGTTCCGGCAACCTCCCTTGCACCTCGCTGGCCCGCCATGATAGCACCGCGGGGCATTTCATCCGGTGCGGTACGATAAGGATGTGAGACCGCTCTCCGCCTCGCTTGCCGCAGCCGCGCTCCTCGCCGCCCTCGCGGCGAGCGCCTCCGCCCAGACCGCGCCGCCCGCGCCCGCGGCGACGACGGTACCGTGGCATCCGCGTCCGGTGATCATCATCGATCCGCGGCAGTATCTCGCCTCGCCCTCACCGCGCCCGCACTCGACGCACCGCCCGACGCCGCGTCCGCACGCCTTCCGCCGCCCGCTGCATCGGGCCGGCGCACATCCCGCCGCGACGCCGGACGTCTTCGAGCGGCACGACACCGCGCCGCCGCCCACTACACCACCCTAGTTCTTCTTCTCTTTGTCGTTTTGGTCGTGGCCGAAGCGGAAGTTCAGCATCGCAAGATCGGATGCGAGGGCAGCTAGAATTCCGACCGTGTAGCCGTGAAGATCGTTCCACACGAGATCCAAGTGATTTGGTCGTATCCGTGACGATAGCGTTGCCAAGGTCTCGGAACATCTGCCACTCGACTTCAGGGTGATCGCGTTCCAGACGCTCCGTATTCTGGGGCCAGTCGGCCTTGAGCCGCGTCGTGGCCTCGGAAGCGCTTTGTAGGCGATGTAGCACCGCTTGCTGCTTCTCGTCGTCGGCTTCGAATCGTTCGCGGCTCACGCCGTGCACGTACCGGCGCGCTGCCTCGATATTCGTATAGATATCTGCGATGCGCTGACGGGCTGGATGCTTTGCCACCTCAGAACACGGGGATGCTGTCGCGGAAGATTTCCGCGTGACGAACTGAATTAAGCCCCCGCCGTGAAATGATCTGGACGTCACGCCCCAAATCCGCGGCGAGCAATCTCTCCGCCTTCAGCGCGTCCATTGAGTCGACGCCCGGTGCAATATCTGCGAGCAAGTCGATATCGCTGTCCGGGCCGTCCTCACGCCGCGCAACTGAGCCGAAAACGGCGATGTGGATGAAGCCGCGCGCCCGCAGTTCCGCGGAGCGACGCCGGAGGGCCGCCAGCGTACGATCGAGCAGCCCGCCTTCCGGCGATCCTGACGCCTCCGTCACAGTTGGCCGCATGCTCTCATCATATCGGACCGCCGCATCGCAGGGAAGGCCCCAAAGCGCTACGCCACCCCGAGGACGTTGACGAGGAAGGCGTAGCGGTCCGCGACTTCGTCGATCAGCTTCGTGGTCGGTTTGCCGGCGCCGTGGCCGGTCTTCGTCTCGACGCGCAAGAGGATTGGGTTCGCGCACGATTGCGCGTGCTGGAGCGCCGCGGCGAACTTGAACGAGTGCGCCGGATAGACGCGGTCGTCGTGATCGCCCGTCATGATCAGCGTCGCGGGATAACACACGCCTTCGCGCACGTTGTGATAGGGCGAGTAGGCTAACAGCGTGCGCACGTCGTCGGGATCGTCGGCGGAACCGTAGTCCGACGTCCACGCCCAGCCGATCGTGAAGCGCTGAAAGCGCAGCATGTCGAGCACGCCGACGGACGGCAGCGCCGCGCCGAACAGCTCCGGTCGCTGCGTCATGCACGCGCCGACGAGCAATCCGCCGTTCGAGCCGCCGTGGATCGAGAGCTTCGGCGTCGACGTCCACTTCTCGGCGATCAGGAACTCGGCCGCCGCGACGAAGTCGTCGAACGTGTTCTGCTTGTTGTGCTTGGCGCCGTCCTGGTGCCAGTGCTCGCCGTACTCGCCGCCGCCGCGCAGGTTCGCGACCGCGTAGATCCCGCCCATCTCCAGCCACACGAGGACCGCCGACGAGAACGCCGGCGTGAGCGAGATGTCGAAGCCGCCGTAGCCGTACAGGATCGCGGGCGCCGAACCATCGCGCGCCGTCCCCTTCTTCCACGTCACGATCATCGGGACGCGCGTCCCGTCCTTCGAGGTGTAGAACACCTGCTCGCTGTCGAACTCGGTCGTGTCGAAGCGCACCTGCGGCGCGAAGACGCGCGTGGAGAGCCCGGTCGCGAAGTCGTAGCGGTAGATCGAGGTCGGCTCGGTGTAGCTGGTGTAGCTGTAGAACGTCTCGCGATCGCTGCGCTTCCCGGTGAAGCCCGCGACGCTGCCGAGCCCGGGCAGCGCGACCTCCGAGACCGCCTGACCGTCGAGCCCGCACACGATGACGCGCGCAAGCGCGTCGTGCAGATACGACGCGACGATCCGGTCGCCGAAGAACGAGGCGCCGTCGAGCGGGTCGTCGCGCTGCGCGACGATCTCCCGCAGCGTCCCGTCGTGGAGGCCGATCGCGACGATTCGCCCGCGCGGCGCATCCTTCGTCGTGAGGAAGTAGAACGTCTCGCCGTCGTTGGCGAGATACGCGTAGCGCGCGTCCTCGTGCGGGAGCAGCTCGATCACCGCGCCGTCCGACCCGAGATCCTTGACGAAGACTGCGTTCTCCGGAGCCGTTCCGCGGCTGACGTCGAGGACGAGATAGCGCCCGTCCTCGGTGGTGATCGCGGCGAAGTTCCAGTCCTTGTGGTCCGGCCGCTCGTAGACGAGCACGTCGGTGGACTGCGGCGTCCCGAGCCGGTGGAAGAACACCTTGTGGAAGAAGTTCGTCTCCTTGAACTTGTTCTCGGACGGCGGCTCGTCGTAGCGGCTGTAGTAGAACCCGCTGCCGTCGCGGTTCCACGACGCGCCGGAGAACTTCGACCACTTCACGACGTCCGCGAGATCGCTCCCGGTCGCGACGTCCCGGACGTGCCACTCCTGCCAATCGGACCCCGACGAGGAGATGCTATATGCGAGCCGCGCGCCGTCATCGCTGAACGCCGAGCCAGAAAGCGCGACGGTCCCGTCGGGCGAGAGCGTGTTCGGATCGAGCAGCACCCGCCCGGGCTCGGCGAGGTCGCGCGTGACGTACAGGACGGCCTGGTTCTGGAGGCCGGTGTTCCGGAAGTACGCGTACAGCGCGCCGGTCCGCTCGGGGACCGAGCGGCGCTCGTAGTCCCAGACCTCGGTGAGCCGCGCGCAGATCGCTTGGCGCCGCGGAACGGTCGCGAGGACGGATTCGGTGAGCTCGTTCTGGGCCGCGATCCAGCGCTGCGTCTCGGGGGAGTCGACGTCTTCGAGCCAGCGGTACGGGTCGGCGACCCGTGTCCCGAAGTACTCGTCGATCTGATCCACCCGCGGAGCGTCGGGGTACGGCAGGGGCATCGTGGCAGCCGGAGCCATCCTGCCATAATGCTGCCCAAAGGCCGCCGGGCACCTCTTCGGCGAACGATCCCGCCCGGACGGGGACGTAGCTCAGCTGGTAGAGCGCCTGCTTTGCAAGCAGGATGTCAGGGGTTCGAGTCCCCTCGTCTCCACCAAGTCATGCTCGCGGACTGACGCGCGAGAACGCCGCGCGATAGTCGCGAGCGTCGAACGCGAAGCCCGCGGGTCCGTTGCGCAGGTTCACTTGCCAGCCTTCGGAACTGTACTCGTATTCCTCGAGGCCGATGCGTGACCAGATGACGCGTTCGTCGCCGACGCGCACGGCGGCGGTGAGGGCCGGCTCGTAGTCGTCGCCGCCGCAGAGGTGGCAGACGTAGAGACGCGTACGTCCCGTCGGTGTTTCGGATCTGCCGCCGCTGACAAGATTCGCGGACCAGTCTCCCGGAGCCGGCCACGGACCGATCGATGCGCGCAGCGTTCCGGTCCCGTACAGTTCGCGAACCGGCTTGCCGTCGACGATGTAGTCGTAGCCGCCGATCTCGTCGTCGCGAACCGCGATCTCGAATGCCGAGAGCGGGGCCGTCGACAACGATTCGGCGAGCACTCGCGGCCAGCGCGCGATCGCCTCGTTCAACGACGTTTCGTTGGTCTCCGACTGCTCGTCCGGGCGTGCGTAAGCGTCGGGGTCGTCGCCCCATCCGCAGCGCCGGCAGACGTCGTAGTGTTTCGGCTGCACGAATGCAGCGCCGAGCCCGCACACGGGGCAGTCGGTGTCGCCGTACAGCAGCAGGGGCAGCGGCGCGAACGCCCGATCTCCGTCGCTCACGCCGGTCCGCTTCGCGCCCGGGCGCTGCGACTCGTGCTTCGCCGGCGAGCGGACTCCGGGGCGTCACGGCCAAACGTGGCACGCGGCATGGCTGACGACGCGGAGCGGTTGCGCGGGTTGTACCTCGATACGATGGAGCGCATCTTGGTGAACTCCGTCTATCGCGACCCGAGCGTGTTGATGAACGGACGTGAGCTCCCGTACGATCCGGTTTCGCGCGGCGAAGGGCGAGTCTGGCCGACGCGCGCGTTCACGATGGTCGGCGAGATTCGGCTGCACCATCTGCGGACGTGCGTCGAGACCGTGTTGCGCGAGGGCGTTCCCGGGGATCTCCTCGAGGCCGGGGTGTGGCGCGGCGGAGCGGGGATCATGATGCGCGCCGTGCTCGAGGCGTACGGCGACGAGGAGCGGCGGCTCTGGCTGGCCGACTCGTTCCGCGGGCTTCCGCCGCCGAACCCCGAGCGCTATCCGCAAGACGAAGGCCTGGATCTGAGCGGCATCCCGGTCCTCGCGGTTTCCGCCGAGACCGTGCGCGAGAACTTTCGCGCATTCGATCTGCTCGACGATCGGGTGCGGTTCGTCGAAGGCTGGTTCGCCGAGACGCTCCCGGACCTCGAGGCTGAAGCGTTCGCGGTGATCCGGCTCGACGGCGACCTCTACGAGTCGACGACCGACGCGCTCGAGGCGCTATACCCCAAGCTCAGTCCCGGCGGGTTCCTGGTCGTGGACGACTACGGGTGCATCCCGGCGTGTCGCGCGGCGGTGCACGACTTTCGCGAGCGGCATGACGTCCGCGAGCCGATCGACGAGATCGACTGGACCGGCGTGTACTGGCGAAAAGTGCCGTAGCACGAATGCCGTGAAGTAAGAAATTGGTCCCTAGCCGCCACCGCCCGGGATGATCTTCTGTCGGTCGCCAGCAATAGAGTGCTGCGCGGGGCAGCATGACGCTCCGCCGAGGGGGCCGCGGTGCATAGACTCGGGCTACTGTTTGCCATTCTCATCCTTGCGGTCGCGTGCGGCGGCGGTGGCGGCGGCACGTCTACGATCCCGGGCGGCGTCTCCGCGCAGGCGGGCGCGGCCGCCGTCGCACCTTCGTCCTCGCCGAGCACGTCGCCGACGCCGACGTGCGTCGTCGGCACCGGGGGCGCTACGACTCCGTGTCCGACCCCGACCGCCTCACCGTCGCCCGGCCCGACCCCGAGCGGCTGCCTCGTCAGCGGGTCGACCGGCACTGCGCCGTGTCCGACACCGACCGCGTCACCCTCACCCGGCGGGCCCCCCGGCGGATGTCTCGTCGGCGGCAACGGCGCGCCCGTCCCGTGTCCGACCGCGACGCCGACCCCGACGCCGAGCCCGGTTCCGAGCGGATCGTCGTGCCGCGTGGGAACGCCGAGCGGGACTGGACCGTGCCCGACGCCGACGGCCTCCCCGACGCCGAGCGCCGTCCCGACCGGACCGTCCTGCGTCGTCGGTGGCCCTTCCGGTACCGCGCCGTGCCCGACGCCGACGCCGAACCCCACGCCAAGCCAGGTTCCGACGGGACCGTCATGTATCGTCGCGGGCGCGAACGGCAGCCCGGGCCCGTGTCCGACGGCAACGCCGAGCCCGACCCCGAGCCCCGTCCCGACCGGACCGACATGCGTCATCACGGGCGGCAACGGCACGCCGGCGCCGTGTCCTGCCGGTGCGCTGCGCAGTACGCGCAAGCATTGAACACGGGCCCGGCCAGGACCGCCGCTTCGGCGGCGTGAATGGTGGTCGGTCGTTCTCGGGGGATTAGCTCAGTTGGTAGAGCACCTGCATGGCATGCAGGGGGTCAGGAGTTCGAGTCTCCTATCCTCCACCACGTCGCAAAGCGCGCGTCCTGAGTACCCGCGCTTTTTTATTGGAATGGCAAGGGCAGTGCTAACTTGCGGAAAAGCACCTTGCTCCCGCTCCCTCGCTTGCGGTACGGTCAGGCCCGAGGTGTGTGACGAGGGAGACGTAGTTGGCAATGGAAGCGCCCGTTCAAGACCGGGTCGATTTCGACCATTTCGTGGATGATCTCGAAGTTCTCATCCCGATGTTGCTGCCGGGTGTGCGGCTCGTGCATGAAGCAGCGGGGCTGACCGTCTCGCGCGGCCGGTCCGACATCAGCGTGCAGCGCCTGTCGTGGTCGACCTGCTCGATCATCATGCGCTTCGACGGGACCCGCGTGCTGAACGCGACGATGCAGCTCTCGCCGGCCGCCATCGCCGACCTGCGCGCCGATATGATCGGCTTTCTCTGCGGCGCGCCGCTGCGCTCGTTCTCGATCTGGCCGCGCACCGGCCCCAAGCCCGAAGTCAAGTCGCGCCGCCGCGCGCGCCGCCCCGAGTTCCGCCTCGCGTCCTGGTGGTCGCGGGAGCGCCGCGAGCCGTTGGCGTAAGACAGCCTTCGCGGAGGACGCCGGGCCGTCGCGGCGCGCAAGCGTCGAGGAACGTCCGGGCTCCATCGGGCAGGGTGCAGGATAACGTCCTGTCGGGGCGACTCGAAGGAAAGTGCCACAGAAACATACCGCCTCAGCTCCCGCAAGGGACCTGGGGTAAGGGTGAAATCGTGCGGTAAGAGCGCACGGCGCATCCGCGGTGACGCGGGCGCGGGTAAACCCCACCTGGAGCAAGACAGCTCGTACTTCGACAGGCTCAGCATGACTGAGGAGACTCAGGATGACTGAGGTTGTCGGACCGCCGGCCCGGCGGATCGAGCAACGTCGCACCGAGGCCGTTCGTGAGAACGGTCCCAGAGAGATGACGGCCACGGCCTCGCAAGAGGCTTGGACAGAATCCGGCGTACAGGCGTCTCTCCGCGCTTCGCAACTCGCGGGCCCGGCGTCCGGTCGTATCGAATGATGTCGACCGTGGCGCATTTCACCAAGGACATGACCGTCGAGCAAGCGTTCAAGACGCATGCCGGCGCGAAGCGCGTCTTCGCGCGCTTCCATCTCGGCGGCTGCTCGCACTGTTCGATCAGCGAGACGGAGACGATCGAGCAAGTCAGCGAAGGCTACGGCATCCCGCTGAACCTCCTGATGAACGACCTCGAGAAGCTCTTCGAGCAGCCCGCGCTCGACGTCGGCGACACCGTCCGCCTCCCCGACGAGATCCGCTCCAAGATCCCGCAGCTCGCGAACGTCCCGGAGTTCGGCAAGGTGACCGATCTCGCGGCCGGCGCCTACACGGTCGTCTTCGGCGAGGTCCGGCTCCAAGGGCTGGCCGAGGACTTCGTCAAGGTCGACCCCGCCGCCGTCCCGGCGTAGAACCGCCTAGAGCGGCTTGCGGTCGGCGAAGCTCTCGTCGGTGCCGTGCCAGTGGGCGAGCTCGATCTCGCCGGCCTTCCAGCAGAGATAGACGGGGCGGCCGTCGCGCATCGACGGGAAGTCGAGCAGCCCGAGGTCGATGTCCTTGACGACGCAGCCGTGCGCCTCGATCCGGTTGATCAGCCGGACGATCTCCGCCTTGAGCTCGGTGAACGCGCGCGAGCGGCGCCGGTCGCGCGTGATGTCGGGCCGGCCGGCGCGGAGCGCCGGGTCCGTCTCGAGCAGCCGGATCGCGAGGTCGCGTCGCTTCGCCCAGAGCTCCTCGAGGAGGGGCTCCAGCACGGGGATGAGGGCGTTCGCTTTCTCAGCCGAAAAGAGCTTCATATCATGCGCCGTGTGGTCATCGTAACGGGGCTCTCAGGTGCGGGCAAGAGCCAGGCGATGAAATCGTTCGAGGACTTCGGTTTCGCGTGCCTCGACAATGCTCCGCCCGTCCTGACGCAACGTTTTGTCATGCTCTCGAAAGAGGCCGGCTACGCGAACGCCGCGCTCGCCCCGGACGTCCGGACCCTCGGCCCGTTCGGCGACGCCGTCGCGGCGCTCGACGAGCTCGACACCGCGGGCGTGTGCGCCGAGGTGCTCTTCCTCGACGCCGAGGACGAGACGCTGATCCGGCGCTACAGCGAGACCCGCCGACGCCACCCCTTCGGCCACGACGGCGTCGGCCTCGCCGAGGCGATCGCCGCCGAGCGCGCCTCGCTGGCCGCGCTGCGCGACCGCGCGGACGTCGTCTGGGACACCACGCGCCTCACCCTCGGCGAGCTCAAGGACCGCATCGGGACGACGTTCGCCGGCTCGGAGGCCCGGCGGCTGCGCGTCGGGATCGTCGCGTTCGGGTTCAAGTACGGGGTCCCGCTCGACGCCGACATGGTCTTCGACGTGCGCTTCCTCCCGAACCCGAACTACGTCGAAGGGCTCCGCGAGCTGACCGGCGCCGACGCCCCGGTCGCCGCGTACCTGGAGGCGATCCCCGACACCGAGGCGTTCCTCGAGCGGCTCTTCGCACTGATCGACTTCCTCATCCCGCGCTACGAGCGCGAGGGGAAGTCGCAGGTCACGATCGCGATCGGCTGCACCGGCGGGCGGCACCGCAGCGTCTATCTCGGGCGCCGCTTGCAGCGACACGTCGGCGAGACGACGAATGCGCTCGCCACGTTCGACGCGAGAGACGTGAACCGATGAGCACCCGGATGAGATCGTCGCTGAACCTCGCGCGCTGGCTGCAGCCCGGCCTGGGCGTGAAGCGCTGGCTGCTGCTCGCGGCGGTCGGCGCGACGCTGTTCGTCAACGGCGTCTCGCGCTACCTCACCGACGAGGGGACGACGCTGCGCGTCAACGAGCTGGTCGACGGGCTGGTCGCGGACTTCTTCCCTCCGGCGTATCTGTCGTACGCGTTCATGATCGTGGGCGCGCTCTTCGTCGCGATCGGGATCTGGCTGTGGCTGAACGCGATCGTCACCGCGGTCGCGCGGCACGGCAGCGGGAACGTGCTGCAGGCGATCCGCGAGCGGCGGCTCGAGCGCGGCTACAAGATCGTCGTCGTCGGCGGCGGGACCGGGCTCTCGACGATGCTGCGCGGGCTCAAGAAGATCACCACCAACCTCACCGCCGTCGTGACGGTCAGCGACGACGGCGGCTCGTCGGGACGCCTGCAGAAAGAGCTCGGCGTGTTGCCGCCGGGCGACATCCGCAACTGTCTGGTCGCGCTCGCCGACGACGAAGCGCTGGTCACCGAGCTGTTCCGCTACCGCTTCGCCGAGGGCGAAGGGCTCAGCGGGCATTCGTTCGGGAACCTGTTCCTCGCCGCGATGACCGGGATCACCGGGAACTTCGACGAGGCGATCAAGGTGTCGAGCCGCGTGCTCAACGTGAAAGGCCGCGTGCTGCCCTCGACGCTCGCGATCGCGCGGCTGTGCGCGAAGCTGACCGACGGGCGCGTGATCGAGGGCGAGTCGAACATC
Source organism: Candidatus Elarobacter sp. (assembly GCA_036264835.1). GTDB lineage: Bacteria > Vulcanimicrobiota > Vulcanimicrobiia > Vulcanimicrobiales > Vulcanimicrobiaceae > Vulcanimicrobium. The sequence goes on along the minus strand of DATAQE010000032.1, from coordinate 33,512 downwards.
CCCGAGGCGCGCGGGACGATCGAGAGCGTCTTCCTCGACCCGCCGTTCGCTGCGCCCCTCGACGAGGTGATCACGGCGCTGCGCGAGGCCGACGCGATCGTGCTCGGTCCGGGTTCGCTCTACACCTCGATCATGCCGAACCTGCTGGTCGACCGGATCGGTCGCGAGATCGAAGCGTCGAGCGCGGTGAAGATCTACGTCTGCAACGTGATGACGCAGCCCGGCGAGACCGACGGCTACACCGCTTCGGACCACGTCGGCGCGCTGCTGCGCGGCGCTCACGCGAACGTTTGCGAGATCACCGTGGTCAACGACGAGCTGCCGCGCAAGCTGCGCGAGGCGTACGCCGAGGAAGGCCAGCTCCCGGTGCAGGTCGACGAAGACAAGCTGCGCGCGCTCGGCGTGCGCGTCGTGCGCGCGAACGTGATCAGCGAGACGCAGACCGTGCGCCACGACAGCGACCGCCTCGCGGCGGTCGTGGTCGGGATCATCGACGAAGCGGTCGCTCAGCGCGCGAGCTACGTGCTGCGCCCGAACCCTGGCCCGAACCCCGGCACCGCGACCGCCTCGTGACCCGGCTACTTCAGCAGCCGGTTGCGATGGAACAGCAGTAATCCGATCCGCAGTTCATGCTTTGACACGTGTTCTGGCCGAGCGTCTGGCCCGGTACCGGCGTGTTCCTCGTGACGAGCGGCTCTTCGCGCAGATCCAGGTCGTCGAAACGTGTTTCGTTCGTCATGTTGATTCGCTCCCCGTGCGATAAGACGATGGACCGGGTCGAGCCCGGCGCAGCTCTTTTCGCGGCTTGCGGCGGAAAGCCCGCCGGCCGGGGATCATGGAATGCACGGAATCAGACATCAGTCCGGCAGCAGCCCGAGGAGCGGCAGCCAGCGGCGTTCGGCGGCGGTCACCGCGTCGACGAGCGAGAGCGCGATCCCGAACGAACCGTCGAGGAATCCCGGTCGGTTGCGGCCGTCACGATCGCCAGTGTCGAACCCCTGGTAGCCGAGCGGAAGCGATTCGTCGAATTCATCCAGCACGCTCGTCATCAGCGCCCGAGCGGTGCGCTCGAAACGCTCTCCTTCTTCCGCGGCATGCCAGGCGATCGCCGCGACGCCGGCCCGCCCGTGGCAGAGCGCGGCGAGCATGACGGGATCGTCGTCGCGATCGTCGTGCACGACAGCGTCCAGCGACGCTACGGCCAGCTCGCGCAACCCGTCGTCGCGGTCGAGCCGCGCGCGGTCGTAGAGCACCGCCGCGACGCCGGCGGTGTGATAGCACCATGCGCGGCGCGCGGGCGGAACGCCGTCCACCGGCCAACCCGAATGCCAGCGGTGCGCGCCGTCGACCGCCTGCGACATCGCGAGCAGCAGCTCGACGTACCGGCGCGCGAGCGGGTGCGGGCCGGGAAACGCCGCATTCAGCGCGGCGAGGATCCCCGGAATCCCGTGGGCCACGCCGAGATTGACGGGCTCCGCGCCGGACTCCGTCCCGTTGCGCCGGCGCTCCAGCGCGCCCGCGAGACGTTCCGCGTACGCCGCGAGCGCCTCCGCAGCTTCGGGTTCGTCGTCGCGCAGCGCGATCGCGCACCCCGCCACGCCGCTGATCAAGTCGTACGCGATGAATAGGTCGACGACCGGCGCCGGCGCCTCGCGAATCGCCGCGAGGAGCAAATCGCGCAGACGGGCGCGCGCCGCCGCGAGCGAACGCCGCTCGGGGTCGACGGCGTCGATGGTGACGAGCAGCCCGGCGGCACCGTTGTGGAGCCCCGGGCGTTCCGCGGTGTACACCAGCGCACGACGCAGGACGTCGCGCACGGTGTCGTCCGTCGCGCGCCCCGCGTGGACCAGCGCATCGGCGAGCAGCACGCCGCCGCAGTAACCGTCCATCGAGCCGGGGTGCACATCGCGCTTCCGCTCGACGAAGGCCAGACCGCGTTCGAGGATACGCTCGGCCGCGTCCAGCGCCCGCGACGCCTCGGCGCCGGTGAGCAGCGGGCGCCGAACCGACCCGCGCCCGCTCACCGCGCCGCCTCGCGGGGGCGCCGGCCGACTCATCGGATCGCGAGCGTCATCGCGTACGGGACGCCGTTCTCGCTGTCGTCGTCGATCTGGAGCCGGTACGTCCCGCTGCGCGGCAGCAGCATCGCAACGCCGGGGCGCACGGTGACCGGCTCGGTGCTTTCCGGGCCGAACAGCGTCAGCGTGAGCTTCGCTCTCGAACGGATGCCGTCGATCGCGAGCCGCTGGCCTTTCGCGGCGTCGAACGTGTAGAGGTCGTACCAGCCCGTCGAGACGGTGCCGTGCAGCGCCGCCGACGACGCGCCGGCGGGGAAGCGGACCGGGATGTCGGTCTTGCGCGCGCGGTCGCTCGCGCGCACGCGCGCGTTCGCGATCCCGGTATAGACGCCGTCGCGGTAGGCGTACGTCATCTCGTCGGCGACCATCGCGCTGTCGTGCGCGAGGACGACGATCTCCGGCAGCGGCGTCGCGCGGCCGGCGATGCGCACGTTGATGCCGAACGTCGACAGCAGCACGCGCGGTTTTCGCGCGGTGAGGCGGATCGCGTAGTACGGGCAGTTCTGCGCGCCGCAGATGCACGAGCCGTACACCTCGGCGAGCACGACGTCGGCGCCGCCGATGCGGCCCAGCTTGCGGATCGAAGCGCTCGCCGCCAGCGCGCGCTTCTGCGCGGCGTCGCATCCCGCGGCGTCGTCGCCGGTCGAGATGACGCTCAGCACGGCGGCATGCGGCGCGTCGAGCGGCGCAGCAGCGACGCGTGCGCGGTGCGAAGACGGCGCGAACGTTGCGGCGCCGAGCAGCGCGGCCATGAGAACGGCGAGCATCATCGTGGGCGGTCTCCCTCGGTGTGGGACGTCGCGGTGAGCAGGGCCGCCGCCCGTGCGGCCGACGCGCGCAGGTTCTCGGCGGCGCTGCGCATCGCTTCTTCGAGCGAGAGCGGCCCGGGCGCGATCGGCATGCAGCGCACGCCGCGCGCGCGGAGCGCCGTCTCCGCGGCGAGGTCGACGCTGCCGCCGAACGCGACGACGACTCCGACGCCGGCCTCGCGCGCGAGCGCGGCGACGCCGTCGACGACTTTCCCGCGGAGGGTCTGCTCGTCGATGCGGCCTTCCCCGGTGAAGCACCAGTCCGCGCCCTGCAGAGCCTGCGGGAGTCCGCGCACCGCCGCGACGAGCGGGACGCCGCGTTCGAGCCGCGCGCCGCAGGCGCTCGCGAGCGCCCACCCGAGCCCGCCGGCCGCCCCGGCGCCGGGCCGGTGTCGCAGATCGCGCCCGGTCGCCGCGCTCATCGCGTCCGCGAGGCGCGCGAGGACGCGATCGAGGTACGCCACGTCGACGGAGAGCGCGCCCTTCTGCGGTCCGAACACCGCCGCCGCGCCGAGCGGCCCCAACAGCGGACTGTTCACGTCGCAGGCGACGGCGATCCGCACTTCGGACTCGTCCGACCCGGCTGCGGGCCGCACGCGCGGATCGAGTCCGGACAGATCGACGCTCGCGACCGGCGCTAGCCCGGCCGGCGTCGGGTCCAGTTCGGCGCCCTCGGCGTCGTAGAACCGCGCGCCGAGCGCGGCGAGCGCGCCGGCGCCGCCGTCGGTCGTCGCGCTGCCGCCGATCCCGAGCACGATCCCCCGCGCGCCGCCGTCGATCGCGTCGCGCAGCAGCTCACCGGTCCCGCGCGTGCTCGCCCGGCGGGGATCGCGCCGCCCGCGCAGCAGCGCGAGCCCCGACGCCGCGGCCATCTCGATGATCGCGGTCGCGCCGTCGCGCGCGTACGTCGCCTCGACCGGCTCGCCGAGCGGGCCGGTGACCGTGACGGTCCGCGCGGTCGCACCGCCGGCGAGGAACGCCTCGACGGTACCGTCGCCGCCGTCGGCCATCGGGATCACGACGCACTCGGCGTCCGGCACCACGTCACGCACGCCGCGCGCGAGCGCTTCGGCGACAGCCGCCGCGCTGAGGCTCTCCTTGAATTTGTCGGGCGCCAGAACGACGCGCACACCCGGCCGTCAGTGCGTGAGCGGGACGTCGACCGTGATCGTCTGGCCGGCCGTGATGCTCCCGTTGTACGCCGGCTGGTCCGGTGCGTTATAGCCTTGGGGCGCCTGCACCGAGACCCGGTACGTGCCGAGCGGGATGTTGCCGATTCGGTACGTGCCGTCGCTGCCGGTCGTGGCGGTCAGGATCGTGTCGACCGCGACCAAGACGCCCGCGACCGGCTGGTTCGTCGTCGTGTCGTACGCGCGCCCGACGACCGTGCCGTAGTTCTGCGCAGGCGGGACCTGCGGTCCGCCGCACGCGGACAGTACGGCGAGCGCCGCACCGATCAAGACCAAGCGAAGACGCGTCACCCGTCGCGCGTTCGCGGCGCCCGGGAGCCGAACCCGCTAAGCCGGGACGCCGCCCTCTTCCGCGTCCTGGCGGTCCAGGTTCGACGACTTCTCGTCCAGCAGCCAGCGGTTCGCCTCGTCGCGCCGCGCCTCCGGGACGCGCGCCTTGATCCAGGCGAGGATCTCGTCGTCGGTCTGGCACGTGTCGAGCGCCGCGTCGAACATCCGCGCGGTGATCCCCCAGCGGTCGAAGACGCCGCGGTCCATCGGGCACGGATAGATGTAGTCGTAGATCGTGCCGTCGCGCGAGGCGCGGGCCTTGTCGAACACCCGGGCAAGCCAGAGATAGCCGTCGAGCGCGTCGCGCCCGCGGCGCGGAAACTCACCGTGACGAAAATCGGTGGCCATCGTCTGTACCTTCCCCCGTCCCCTTGCGATCCGTAGCACCGTCTTCGACGCAGGCTGGCCTCCCGGGGTTGCGGAACGCGACCAAGTCATGGCCGTCACCGACCCTCGTCCCACCGAAACCGGGATGACGTACTTCCAAAACGCCCTCGACGCTGTGGGTCATACCCCGCTGGTCAAGCTCAATCGCGTGATCGACGGCGCAAAGTGCCTCGTCCTCGCGAAGGTCGAGTACGTGAACCCGGGCGGCTCGGTCAAGGACCGGCCGGCCGTCGCCATGATCGCCGACGCCGAGGCGCGCGGCATCCTCAAGCCCGGCGCGACGATCATCGAGGCGACCTCGGGGAACACCGGGACGGGCCTGGCGATGGCGGCCGCGATTCGCGGCTACCGCTGCATCTTGGTGATGCCCGACAAGATGTCGCAGGAAAAGATCGACCTGCTCAAGGCGTACGGCGCCGAGGTGGTCATCACGCCGACCAACGTGCCGAACGACTCGCCCGAGTCGTACTACGGCGTCGCGAACCGGCTGACGAACGAGATCCCCGGCGCGATCCAGCCCGACCAGTGGCACAACGCGCAGAACCCCGGTGCGCACTACGTCACGACGGGCCCCGAGATCTGGGAGCAGACGGCGGGGCGGATCACGCACTTCGTGAGCGGGATGGGGACCGGCGGGACGATCTCCGGCACCGCGCGCTTCCTCAAAGAGAAGAACCGCGAGATCGCCGTGGTCGGCGCCGATCCGGAGGGCTCGATCTACAGCGGCGACACGCCGAAATCGTACAAGGTCGAGGGGATCGGGATGAGCTATCTCCCGCAGACCGTCGACATGCGCGTGATCGACCGCATCCTGCGCATCACCGACAAGGAGAGCTTCCTGATGGCGCGGCGGATCGCGCGCGAGGAAGGCTTGCTGGTCGGCGGTTCGTCGGGAACGGCGGTCGCGGCGGCGGCGCGCGTCGCGAAAGACCTGCCCGCGGAGGCGATCCTGGTGGTGATCATGCCGGACTCGGGCCGGGGCTACATGTCGAAGATATTCAACGACGAGTGGATGCTCGCGAACGGCTTCTTGGAGGACGAGCGCCGCAAGGACACGGTCGGCGACGTGCTGCGCACGAAGCAGCCGCTCCCGCCGATGATCACCGTCACCGAGGACCAGACGGTGAAGGTCGCGCTCGACCTCCTGCGCAGCTACGAGATCTCGCAGCTCCCGGTGACCCGCGGCAACGAGGTCGTCGGCTCGGTGAACGACGTTGCGGTGATGCAGCAGGTGTTCGACCACGCCGACATCGTGCACAAGCCGGTCGGCGAGGTGATGGGCCGCCCGTTCCCGATGCTCGAGCACGACGTCGAAGTCGAGCGCGCCTACAAGCTCCTCACGATGGCGAACTCCGCGATCGTCGTCACCGACAACGGCAAACCCGCCGGCGTGGTGACGCGCCAAGACATCATCTCGTTCTTGTCCGCGTCGACCTAGGCGATCATGGACTTCGCGACGCGGGCGATTCATGCCGGACAGGAGGCCGATCCGGCGACGGGCGCGACGATCGTGCCGATCTATGCGACGTCAACGTATACGCAGGCGGCGGTCGGCGAGCACAAGGGGTTCGACTACTCGCGCGTCGCGAACCCCACGCGGAACGCGCTGGAGACGCAGCTCGCCTCGCTCGAAGAGGCGCGGCACTGCGTCGCCTTCGCCTCGGGGCTGGGGGCCGAAAGCGCCATCACCGCGCTGCTCTCGAGCGGCGACCACATCGTCGTCAGCGACGATACCTACGGCGGAACGTACCGGCTGCTCACGCGCGTGCTCGAACGATTCGGGATCACGTTCGACTTCGTCGATATGACGGACCTCGGCGCGGTCGGCGCGGCGATCCGCCCGAACACGAAGATGTTCTGGATCGAGACGCCGACGAATCCGATGCTGCGGATCGTCGACATCCCGGGCGTCGTCGCGGCCAAGCGGCCAGGGCAAGTCGTGGTCGTCGACAACACGTTCTGCACGCCGTACTTCCAGTCGCCGCTCGCGCTCGGCGCGGACGTCGTCATCCACTCGGCGACGAAGTACATCGGCGGGCACAGCGACGTGATCGGCGGCGCGGCGATGACGAACGACGACGCGATCGCCGGCGACCTCCGCCTGCTCCAGAAGACGCTCGGCGCGACGCTGAGCCCGTTCGAGGCGTTCCTCATCTCGCGCGGCGCGAAGACCCTCGCCGTCCGCATGCGCGAGCACGAGCGAAATGCGCTCGCGGTCGCGCAGTTCCTCAGCGAACGCGACGACGTCGCCTCCGTGCTCTATCCCGGTCTGCCCTCGCATCCGCAGCACGAGCTCGCGCGCAAGCAGATGCGCGGCTTCGGGGGGATCGTCTCCGTCACGCTGCGCGGTCCCGAGTCGCGCGCGCTCGAACTCGCGAAGCGCACGAAGCTCTTCTCGCTCGCCGAGAGCCTCGGCGGCGTGGAGTCGCTGATCAACCACCCCGCGCGCATGACGCACGGTTCGATCCCCAAAGACGAGCGCGACCGCCGCGGCATCACCGACGGTCTGCTGCGGCTCTCGGTCGGCATCGAGAGCGCGCACGATCTTATCGCGGACCTGCGCCAAGCGCTGGACGCGACCGCCGCACTCGCCGGCATCGCCGCGCCGGGCGACGGCACGGCCGGCGACCCGCCGAACCCCGACCGGATCCCGGCGCTGCAGAACGAAGGCGCACCGACCGCTTAGCGCAGCCTTCGCGCCGCGCGCCTACCTCACACGTGCGAGGACCGCGTCGAGCACCGGATCACGGCGTGCGCGGCGGTCCGCTCGAGTCGTCGGCACGACGATGTCGGGGATGACACCTGAGCCGGCGGGCAGCGGCTCGGGCGGAAGCCACACCTTCGTCGTCATGTGCGCGCTGAAGCCAGTTCGCGGGAGCGCGAGCTCGTAGACTTCGCCCGTCGAGTACACGGGCTCGCCCGTCGGCTCGCCGGCGAGCTGCATCAAGCCGTACGCCTTCGCCGCCGACGCGCACGCCATCGCCGAAGAGAACGTCCCGGGCCCGATCAGCAAGAACGAGGGCCCGTCGAACCGCGCCGGTTCGGCCGCCGGCGCGCGCGGCGGATCGAAGCTGTATTCCACCAGCTCGCCGTTCGCGGCGTTCCACGCTTTGTCGCCGTAGTACGCGATGTACTTCTCGCGACCGTACTCCCGTTTGAGCCAGTCGTTCGACCGGACGCGCATCCCGCCGTACTGCCGGTACGCCTTCGCCGAGACGAACGGGAACAGCGCATCGTTCACGCTCGAGTTGCCGCCCCCGTTGCGCCGGATATCGACCACCACGGCGCGCGCCTTCCCCGAACGAGCGCGCGCGAAGAACGCGCTGAGGAACTCATGAAACTTCGCGGCGTCCTGGCACGCGTTGTAGTCGCACACCGCCGCGTGGCCGATCATGCCGCGGTCGGCGTACGGCGCGAGCGGCGGATTCTTCGCGGCGTAGCGTTCGTTGCGCACCGCCTGAGTCACCGCGGCGAACCGGCGAACCCGGCGCGAGCCGGCCGGATCGACGATCTCGACCTCGTACGGCTGCCCGGCCGCATGCGGACCCGTCGTCAGGTAGACCGCGTCGAGAATGCGCGCGAACGCGCGGCGCAGCGCCGGCGTCTGTCCGCCGCGCAGTCTCATCGCGAGCGCGACGATGTGCGCCGCGTCGTGTCCCTCGATGCGCGTCACGACGGAACCCGGCTCGACGCCGCCTTCGTCGCTCAGATCATCGCCGACCACCAGCGCGTCGTCCTCGTCGACCACCGTGCGCAGCGGAAGCTCACCACCGCCCGCGTCGTCGTGCTCCGCACGCGATTTCCAGCCGTCGATGCTGACGTGCCCGTCGTTGAGTGAAGCCGAGAGACCGGCCAAGGCGACGTAGAACTCGTCCGCCGTGCGCGGCGCCGCGCACACGGCCTCGGCGCGCGCGAGCTCGGCCATGAACGCCTCGCGGCTCGACGTGCGAAACGGCTCCGCGCCGATCTCTTGGAGAACTCGCGCGAACGTGCGCAGGTCCTCGACCATCGCGCTCGGCGACAACGCCGGCCTCATTCCCGCGGCCGGCGCCGCAGCGGCCGCAAGCATGCCTCCGAGGAACTCCAACCGTGAAAACATCGCGCTTAACCCAATTTGGTGCGGCTTCTCATCCGGTGCTCACCAGGTTCCCAGCCGGGACTCGGCGAGCGCCGGTAGCCTGAACGCATGAAATTATCTCTACCCGTGCTCGCCCTCCTCGTGGCGACCGGCATCCCCCTCGCCGCCTGCGCGCAGCAGAGCAACGCGGCAGAGAACGGTCCGCCGCCCGAGGTTCGCGCACAGATGCAACAGGCGCGGGACAACGCCCGTACCGCAGCCTTCAACGATCTCACGCCCGCGGACCGCGCCAAGGTCCAGGCGATCATCACCCAGGTCAACAACGGTCAGCTCACCGACATGCGCGCCGCGGCGCAGCAGATCGATGCGGCGATCACGCCCGCCGAGGCACAAGCGGTCCTCGCCGAGCGCACCAAGATGATGCAGACCTTCCGCGCCAACCACCCGCAGGGCGCAGGCCCGAACGGCGGCCCGGGCGCGGGTCCGAACGGCGGGCACCGCGGCTTCGGCGGCCGCAACCAGACCGCGGGGCGCTTCCTCCTCCAGCTCGGCGTGACGCCGGAGAAGATGCACGAGCTGCGCCAGAACATGCAGCGGCGGCAGCCTCCGAACGGTCAGTAATCACCTCGTAAACCCCACACCCCCGAGCCACCCTTCGACCCCCGGTCGGAGGGTGGCTCTTCTATTCGCGGTCGAGCACGCCGGCGAGCGCGGGGAGCGAGATCTCGTAGCGGTAGCCGACGTTGCGGTGGTCGTCGTCGAACTCTTCGTGGCGCACTTCGAGGCCGAGGTCGCGGCAGCGCTGCGTGAAGACGCGCGCGCCGATGTCCAGGCCGTACTCGTCCTTGCGCCCGCAGTCCAGATAGCGCAGACGCAGCCGTTCGAGCGCTGCTTTGCCGGCGGCGACGCGCTCGCACGGATCGAACGCGAGCCAGCGCGCGAAGACGTCGTCGCGGATCTCGCCGGTGTGCTCGTCCCACGGCAGGTCGATCGCCCAGCGCTCCTTCGCGCGCGGCGAGTACGCCGACGCGTAGCCGAGCATCTCGATCGTGTCGTAGAAGTGCTGCGGGCGCTTCGGGCGGCGCTCGAACTCCTCGACGAACGCCGCGATCGAGCCGAACTGCTCGAGCGTGCGCTGCGCGTTCGGGAACGCGCGCAGCTGCGCGTAGCGGAAGTACGTGTCGCCGCTGTGCGAGGCGAACGCCGCGAAGGTCCCCGGGTATTCGAGGCAGAGGTGCAGCGCGCCGAAGCCGCCCGAGGATTTGCCGAGCACCGCGCGCCCGCCCTCGCGCGCGATCGTGCGGTAGTTCGCGTCAAGGTGGCCGATCGCGTCGCGCACGGTGTAGGTCGCGTAGTCACCGTTGTGGACGGAGTCGACGTACTGCGAGCCGCCGAGCCGCGTGAAGCCGTCGACGATCGCCAGGATCGCGGGCGGCATGCGGTTCTGGACGATCAGCCGGTCCACCCACTGGACGACGTTCGTCTCCCACCCTCGCGTCGCGATCAGCGCGCCGACGTCGCCGGTGTAGCCGTGCAGGCAGTACAGCACGGGATACCGGCGCGAGCCTTCCGCATCGTAACCGGGCGGCGTGTAGACCGCGAGCGCACGCACCGACGGATCGCCCAGGGCGTTGTCGCGCAGCGCCGGGCTGTCGACGAAGTCGAGGTGGAGCGTTCCTTGCAGGCCTTCGAGGCGCGAGAGTTCGTTCACGGTGACGGCGAAGGGCGTTCGTATGATCCGAGGCGTGGGCCTGCGTTCGGCGGTCGCGATCAACGTCGCGACGATGGTGGGAGCAGGACCCTTCATCACGCTGCCGCTCGTCGTGGCCGCGCTCCACGGCTCGGTCTCCGCGATCGCCTGGGTCCTCGGCGCGCTGATCGCGCTCTGCGACGGGCTCGTGTGGGCGGAGCTCGCCGCCCGCTATCCGCGCAGCGGCGGGACCTACACCTATCTGCGCGAGGCGTTCGGGCCGCGAGGCCCGGGGCGGTTCGTCGCGTTCGTGTTCGTGTGGCAGTTCCTGTTCTGGGCGCCGCTCATCCTCGCGTCGGGGTACATCGCGTTCGCGCAGTACGCAGCCTATCTCGTCCCGGCGCTCGGCGGCGCCGTGCCGACGCATCTGCTCGCCGCGGCGGCCGGCGTCGTCGTGCTGCTCTCGCTGTACCGGAAGATCCCGCAGATCGCGCGGACCGCGCTGGTGCTCGGCGCGATCGCGCTCGCGACGCTGCTCGCGGTCGCGTTCGCCGGGCTGACGCACCCGTACGCGCCGCTCGCGCGGACGATCCCGGCGACGTTGGCGTTCCCGGCCGCGCCGTCGTTCGTCCTCGTGCTCGCCGCGCTCGGCGGCGCGCTCGTGAACACGCTCTACGACTACAGCGGCTACGGCGACATCTGCGCGCTCGGCGACGAGGTGCTCGCGCCGGCGCGCACGATACCGCGCGCGGTCGTGCTCTCGGTGCTGTTCGTCGGCGCGGCGTACGTGCTCTTGAACCTCGGCGTCGCGGCCGCCGTCGCACCGAAAGAGATCATGGCCTCGAGCGCGATCGCCTCGCTCGTCGCCGAGCGCGCGTTCGGCGCGCCGTTCGCGATCGCGGTCACGCTGGCCGTCCTGATCACGGCGTTCGCTTCGACGTACGGTCTGCTGCTGGGGGCGTCGCGCGTTCCGTATGCGGCGGCGCTCGAGGGCGACTTCCTGCCGGCGTTCGCGCGGCTGCACCCGAGCGGGCGGTTTCCGGCGGTCTCGCTGGTGACGATCGGTCTGCTCGCGCTCCCCGCCTCGCTGCTGCCGCTCGATCTCGTGATCAACGCGCTCACCGCGGGCATCGTGCTCGTGCAGGGCGTGGGTCAGATCGTCGCGCTCGCGCTCGTGCGCCGAGCCGCGCCGGAGGCGCCGTTCCGCGTGCCGCTCTATCCGCTACCGCCGCTGATCGCGCTCGCCGGCTGGCTGTTCGCGTTCTGGTCGACCGGTGCGGTCGCGATCGCGTTCGGGCTGGGGACGCTGGCACTCGGCGCGATCGTGTTCCTCGTGCGCGCGCGGCTCGGCCGGATTTGGCCGTTCGCGGCGACGGCCGCCGCGTTGCTGTTCGCGTTCGCATCGCCGACGGCGCCCGCGAGCGCGGCGGTCGGAGCGCCGGCGAACGCTGCGATGCGAGCGCCGTCGTTCGGGCATGCGATGATCGTGCGCGGGACCGGCGGCGAGCCGATGCTCAGCGTCGACGGCAAGCCCTTCTTCTTCCTCGGCGGCGCGTTCTTCTACGAACGCATCCCGCGCTCGCAGTGGCACGACGCGATGACGGCGATGCGCGAGCTCGGCGCGAACACGCTCGATCTGTACGTTCCGTGGAACTGGCACGAGCTCGCCGACGGCGACTTCGATTTCAGCGGGCGCACCAGCGCGCGGCGCGATCTGCGCGAGGTGCTGCGGCTCGGCAAGCAGCTCGGTTTTCACTTCATCGTGCGGCCGGGCCCGGTGATCCGCAACGAGTGGCGGAACGGCGGCTATCCGGCCTGGCTGCTGGAACGGCCCGAATACGGGATGCCGTTGCACGACGTGCTCGAAGGACGGTATCCCGCAACCGCGACGCTGCAGAACGCGCACTCCGACGCGGCCGGGGCGGAATGGATGCGCAACGCGACGCACCTGCGGTACGCGTCACGCTGGCTGCACCGCGCGCTCCAGGAGTTTCGTCCGGTCGCCGACCGCGTGATCGCCGTGCAGCTCGACGACGATCAGGGCGCGTATCTCGACAACGACACGTATCCCGCACCGCATCTGCACGCCTATCTCGGCTGGCTCGAGCGCCAAGTGCGAGACGTCGTCGGACCGCAGACGCCCGTGTTCATCAACACCTTCGAGATGAAGGTTCCGGCGTCGTCGCCGGTGTGGGCGATGGGGAACTGGTATCAGAGCGACGCGTACGCGATCGGCGAGCACGACCGCGCCGAGCTCGCCTTCGCGACCGCCTCGCTGCGAACGCAGGGCCGCGTGCCGCTCGCGTACAGCGAGTTCCAGGCCGGCTGGCTCGCGGGCCCCGAGGATCCGCTGCCGCGCCCCGCCGATCCGACGAACACCGCGCTCGCGCTCGGCGAGCTGACCGGGCTCGGTTTGAAGGGACTGATCGACTTTCCGCTACAGGACACGCTCGCGCCGTTCGGCTGGGAGGCGCCGTTCTCGAACGCGCTCTACCGCTGGGACGCGGCGCTCGGGCTGGATCGAACGTGGATGCCCGGGACGGCCGTTGCGAACGACGAGCTCGACCGCTTCTACACGACGCGCCGTCTCTTCGGCGCGCTCGCGCTCTACGGACCGGCACTGGAAGAGGCGCGCCGCATCGCGCCGGTCGCGCTCGTGTACGACGGCCGGACCGACGCGTTCGCCGCGGCGGCCGCGCTCAAGGCGCAGCTCGCCGTCTGCCGCGCGCGCGGCCTCGGCTGCGACACGATCGATCCGGTCACCGCCGGCGACGCACGTCTCCGCGCGTTCACGTACCTCGTCGCGCCGCGCGGGACAGCGGCCGCGTTGCGACGGCGCGCGGAGCGGCTGCATCTTCGCGTGATCGACGACGTCGCTCAGGCACGCGATGTCGCGCGCACGCCGGACACCACGGTCCTCGAAGGGCCGCACGGGAGCTTCGCGGTCGTCGAGAATTGGAGCTCGCACGCGATCACCGTCAAGCCGGCGACGTTCGGGCGCGCGTTTCGCGGGCTGCGGCGCTTCGTGCTTCCCCCGCGTGACGCGCGGATCGTCGTCGCTGGACTCGATCTCCGGTTCGCCGGCGGGCGCTTCCGTGCCGGCCAGATGCTGTCGACGTCGTGCGCGTTCGACGGCCGCGAGCACGGCGTGCCGGTGTTCTTCGCCGGGTACCCGCGCCCGGCGGACGCACCGCACACCGGCCTCGCCGCGCGGTGCGAGATCGTGACGAACGTGACCGGGACGATGCGGCGAACGCCGGTCGCCGACCGCGAGACCGCGGTACTCGGGAAGAAGCCGATCGCGTTGGCGCGGTTCAGCACCATCACGTACGCGCACAAGCCACGCCCGATCGACGACATTCGCCTTGCACCCGGCAGTTGGTTTTGGTCCCCCGGCGCGCTGACGCCGCCGCGCGGAAGCACCGCGGCACGCGCGTTCGTCGCAGACGTCTTCCGCGACGGTATGCCGGCCGTCGTGATCGAGAACGCGCACGTGCGCGCGGTTGCGGTCCCGAACGGCGGCGCGCGCATCGTCGACTTCGGTCCGCGCTTCACGCGCGACGACCGCGCGGCGAACGCGTTCGACGCGACCGGCGCGCTGCGCGACGACGTGCTGATCCAGCCGCCGCCCTCGCCGACCGACCGGATCGCGAAGTACACCCACACGTATCCGGCCGGGACGTTCAATCGTCCGTACCGCGCGTGCACGTTCTCGCGCAGCGCCGCCGCTACGGGTGAACCCGGCGCTGCCGGCGCCTATCTGGCGTACGACGCGCCCGACGTCGTTCCGTCGGGTGCGCTGTTCGAGCGCGTCCTCGCGATCGGCGACGCCGACCGGCTCGTCGCGGACCTGCGGCTCACGCCGCACGGCGCAGCGCCGGACCAGCGGCTCGTCTCCTACTCGGCGATCTCCGAGCGCGGCACCGCGCTGGACGACGGAACCGCGCGCGCACGCTCCGACGGCCCGGCGACGCTGGACCCGGGCGGCGGCGGCGTCAGCTTCACCGGCCCGGCGACGTTCGGCGGCCATGGCGGCACGCCGCAGCGGCAGGGTCTGCGCGTTTTCTCCGTCGCGTGGCGGCCGGAGGACGTCGCCTCCGCGACGTGGACGCCGGCGCGGAGCAACGGGACGCTACGGCTCGTCTTCGCTGCCGGCGGCTGGCGCCGCGTGACGTTCGCCTCGCGCGCCGTGGCGAGCGCGGAAGAGGCCGCCGCGTTCGTGCGGGCGGAGCGCGCCTGGGTCGCCGCGAACCCAGCCCCGATCAGCGAAGACGGGGAAGTGGCGAAACGGTATACGCAGTCGCCTCAAAAGCGACCGAGTGAGAGCTCATGTGGGTTCGAGTCCCACCTTCCCCATGACTGACGTCTCGGATTTCCAGCGCGAGTCGTACCGCATCGACCAGCAGATCTGGGACGCGCTGGGGCTGCGCTCCGGGGAGCGCGCGCTCTTCCTCGGGTTCGCGAACGACGGCGCGTGGGCCGCGCGCGCGGCCGAGATCGGCGTCGACGTGACGGTGCTCGCGAGCAGCGACGCGCAGCTCGAGCGCATCGACCGGATCGGCGCGACGCCGATGCGCGGGAGCGCGACGATGATCGGCGCGCCGGAGAACGCCTACGACGTCGCGATCGCGATGCACTACCTGCACGAGATCGACCCGGGATTTCACGCGCGCGTCGTCTCCGAGATGGCGCGGGTCGCGCGGCGCGTCGCGATCGTCGAGCCTTCGCCGCCGGCCGACGCGCTCGGGAAGCGGATCGCCGCGCTCTACGGGCGGGCGAAGCGCGAGAGCGGGCAGTTCGAGAACTACCAGCCGATCGAGTACTGGCGCAAGCTGCTCTCGATCGTGAAGGCCGACGTCTGGCAGAACCTCTTCACGTTCACGCGCGTCCCGCCGAAGCACGCGGTCGCGGAGACCGTCTCGCTGATCCTGGACGCGATGGCGATCGAGGAGATGCCGCAGGGCTACCTCGACGAGCTGCGCGCGCTCGCCTCGCGCCGGGACGCGCAGCTGCTGCCGCTCTCGCGGATCGTGCTGGTCGGCACGGCCGCGGGCGTCCCGCTCGCGCAAGGGAACGGCACGCCGTTCCGCCCGAACGTGTCGATCGCGCCGTCCCCGCCGCCGCCTCGCGAAACGCCGGCCGCCGCGGTCCCCGCGCCGCCCGTCCCGCCGCCGCCCGCACCGCTCTCGCCGACCGCCCCGGCTCCGTCGCGCGGCGACTACGCGATCTGGCCGCCCGAGGGGAACCAGCCGGCGCAGCCGCCGCCGGGGTTCGGGTTCGAGCCGCCCGCTCAGCCGCCGCTGCCCGCCGGGATCCCGCCGCAGCCGGCGCCCCCTGCGGCGGTCCCGCCGCCGTTCGGCGCGCCATTCGCGTTGCCGGAAGAGCCCTCGGCCGGGGACGAACTCGGCGATGCCGCACCGCCGGCGTCCGGGTTCGGCTGGTCGTGGGAACCGCCTGAGGAGGAGCCGCCGAAGCCGGCTTAGCCGTCGCCGGTCGCGGTCGGAAGCGGCAAGGCCGACCACGCGACGACGAGGCCTGCGACACTGAGGAACGAGCCGGAGAAGGTCCGCCGTCCGGCGGCCGCCGGACGGTCCTCGCGGACGAGCCGCGCGGTGAAGCGGCGCTCGTCCGCATCGATCGCGACCTCGAGGTCGGCAAAGTCGAGAAACGACCCGGTGGCGGCGGCGTACGCCTTGTACGCGCACTCCTTGACGACAAACAGCAGCTTCGGCAGGTCCGCTCCGAGCCGGGACTCCAGCTCGGCGCGCACGTCAAGCTCGGCGTTCGAGCAGACGAGTGCGACGAGATCCGCGGGCAGCGGCTCGGCGAGCTCCACGTCGAGACCGATCCCCGCGTACTCCTCGGCCCGCGCGGCCAGCACGCCGCAGTACGCCGCGCAGTGGCTGATGCTGCCGACGGCGCCTTGCGGCCACCGCGGAGCACGGTCGGGCCGAACCGGGATCGGCGCCGGCGGGACGCCGAGTCGCGCGAGCGCGATGCGCGCGTACGTCCGGCCGGCCGCGAACTCGCGGTACCGCTTCGGCACGGCGCGCGCGACCGCCGCGGCCTCCTCGTCGAAGAGCGCCCCCTGCCCGCCGTCGATGGTGCCGCCGGCGAACACGATGCCGCTCGGCAGGGTGCGGCCGATCGCCTCCGCGACCTCGTCGCGACGGCCCTGGCCCGGGCTCGGCCTCACGCCCCGTGCGCGTTCGGCGCGGGCGAGATCAGCGCCGCGCGAACGCGCGGAACGCCGCGATCTCCGCGCTTACGCGGACGATCGCGCGGACGAACTCCGGCGGCAGCGGACCGCGCTTGATCACCGCCATCGCCGCCTCGGCTCGCACCAACAGCGGCGCGACCCTCGCGGCGGCGGCTTCGAGCCGGCGGACGTCGTCCTCGGCGCGGGCCAGCTTCTTCACGAGCGGGAGATCGCCGAGGTCCTCGATCCGCCGGTTCAACCGGTTCATCTCGCGGACGGCGCGCATCGCCTGCACGACGACCATCACGACGACGACCGCGAGCGCGACCGCGAAGACCGTCCAGACGATCCGGTGGGGCGACACGGCTTACGCCGCGCTCGCTTCGCTCTTCTTGCCGCCGGAGTCCGAGCCGGCCGCCGGCGCCGACGGCTTCGCGGAGTCGGACGTGGACGAGGACGAGGACGAAGACTCCGAGGCGGGCGCCTTGCGGGAGTCGGTCACGTAGAAGCCCGAGCCCTTGAAGACGATCCCCGCGGGGTTGAACACGCGGGCCAGCTGGTCGCTCCCGCACTCCGGGCACGTCCCGTCGTACGCCTCCTTGAAACCGTGACGAACCTCGGTCACCTTCGAGCAGGCGCGGCATTGGTAATCGTAGAGCGGCATCCCCTACAGTCTATCGGCTTTAGCAGACGCCGTCAACGAGTGCCAGCGCGGTCAGAAGTCGTCGAGGATCGCGCCGGGCGACTGGTCGAACTCGCAGAGCCCCTTGAAGTGGATCAGCGAGTCGTTCAGCGCGATGTCGAGCTTCCGGCGGCGAGTCAGCCGGTCGACGAGGGCGCCGAGCATCCCGCCGTACGTCGGGTAGTCGACGCGGACGACGAGCTTCGAGCGCTCGCTCTTCTGCTCGATCCGGATGTCGATCCGGCGGCGGACCGAGAACGCGCCGACCAGCGAGAGCTGGTGGCCCGGGATGAACCGGTCGACCTCGAAGAGCTCCTCGTCCTCGCCGGGGAGGTTCGAGCGGATCGCGACCTCGCTGCCGAGCCCGATCGGTTCCGACGGGTCGACGCGGCGCGCGCTCCTGAGGAAGGACAACCACACCGGCCATTTCTCGACCTCGCAGATGAGGTCGAATGCTGTACGCGCGGGCGAAGCGACGTCTTGGCTGCGGTGGAGCGCCCGCGGTGACGGCCGGTCCAGGGACACGGACGGCATTGCCATGGACCGCCCGCTTCGCCTTATCGTCGGCTTAAACCCTCTCGCCCACCACAAGATATTGTGCACGCCCTCCACATTCGCTACTACACGTTGTGGAGGATGGTGGGGATACGGTGGACGGACCTGCCTAGGCGGCCATCTCGGCGCCGAGCGCCGGCGCGAGGAGCGCTCGGAGCCGTCCGCGGGCCCGCGAGAGCCGCGAGCGGACGGTCCCGACCGAGATCCCGGTCTCGAGCGCGATCTCCTCGTAGGAG
The DNA here is from genome assembly GCA_036264835.1 of Candidatus Elarobacter sp. Lineage (GTDB taxonomy): Bacteria > Vulcanimicrobiota > Vulcanimicrobiia > Vulcanimicrobiales > Vulcanimicrobiaceae > Vulcanimicrobium. Next base: position 15,278 of record DATAQE010000032.1, on the reverse strand, counting down.
AGCTCGTCGAGCTCGCGCAGCGCGACGACGTCGCGGAACGACTCGGGCAGCGTCGCGACGGCGCGCTCGAACCGTTCCGTCGTTAGCCGCTCGAACGCCGCGCGGAACGGGTCGTGCGCATCGCCCCCCGCGTTCGAGAGGTCGGCGACGGCGTTGCGCATGCGCTCCATCCGCGCGTCGGCGCGCTTGCGCTTCTTCGCGTGATCGAAAAAGACGTTGAGCGTGATCCGATAGAGCCAGGTGTAGAACGACGACTGCCCGCGGAAGCGGTGGAGGTTGCGGTAGACGCGGAGGAAGGCTTCCTGTGTGAGATCGTCGGCGTCGGAGGGCGCGGCGCCGAGCTGCGCGAGCACGCGGCGCACCGCCGGTTCGTACGCGCGGAGCAACTCTTCGAACGCCTCGGCGCGGCCCGCGCGATAGTCCTCGATCAAGCCTCGGTCGCGCTCCGCGCGGTGCTGCTGCTCGAATCCGCTCTCGTTCGGCTCCACGACCGCTGACGATAGCGGCAAGCCTCGCGGAAATCTGTGAGATAGCCGACGGTTCGGCCCGGGCGTTCAGCGAGCGGGGATCGGGATCGAGCCGTCGCCGACGCCGCGCGCGAAGGCGACCAGGGTCGCGATCCCGGTCGGGATCGCGCCTTCGTCGAGCCGGAACTGCGGGCTGTGGCCCGAGTGGATGCTGCCGACGCTCTCGTTGTAGATCCCCAGGCGCACCATCACGCCCGGGACGCGCTCGGCGAAGTAGGCGAAGTCCTCGCCGCCCATCGTCGGCGCGGGGCGTTCGACGGTGAACCCGTGCTGCCGCGCGTACGCGGCGAACGAGGCTGCGAGCTCGGCGTCGTTCACGACGGGCGGATAGCCGAGCAGCATCTCGACGTGCGCGTGCGCGCCGTACGCTTCGGCGACGTGCTCGACGATGCGCCGGATCTTCGCGGCGGCGGCTTCGCGGATCGCGGGATCGTGCGTGCGCAGCGTCCCGGTCATCAGCGCGTTGTCCGCGATGACGTTGTTGCGGTAGCCGGCCTGGATCGTGCCGATCGTGACGACGATCGAGGCGAGCGGATCGGTCTCGCGCGCGGCGACGTTCTGCAGCGCGAGGATGATCGCCGCAGTGCACGGGATGACGTCGACCGCCTTGTGCGGATACGCGCCGTGCCCGCCTTTGCCGCGAATTGTGACGTGGAACTCGTCCGCGGCGGCGTTCACCGGCCCGGGCGTGATCCCGATCGAGCCGGTCGGCAAGCGCGGATCGATGTGCAGCATCGTCACCGCTTCCACGCGCGGGTCGTCGAGCGCGCCTTCCTCGATCATTGGGAGCGCGCCGCCCGGTCCTTCTTCCGCCGGCTGGAACAGCAGCACCGCGGTGCCGTGCAACGTATCGCGCGTCTCCTGCAGCACGCGCGCGGCGCCGAGCAGCATCGCGGTGTGCGAATCGTGCCCGCACGCGTGCATCTTGCCGGCTATCTGTGACGCACACTCCTCGCCCGAGTCCTCGGTGATCGGCAGCGCGTCCATGTCCGCGCGCAGCCCGGTGACGTGCCCGGGATGCGCGCCGCGCACGATGCCGACGACGCCGGTCTTCGCGATCCGCCGGTGCTCGACGCCGATCGCGTCGAGTTCGCGCTCGACGATCGCCTGCGTGTTCGTCTCCTCGAACCCGAGCTCGGGATGGCGGTGGATCTCGCGGCGTATCTCGATCGCGCGCGTCGCCGTATCCGAACTCACCGTCTCCGTCATGTCGCCTTGAGCTTGTCGAAGGGTGCGCGCCGGTTCCTGCCTTCGGCACGCGGAACGCCCTGCCGCGCAGGCGCGTTCGCTAGGCAATGCGGGTCCACTGCCCATCCGCCACGATCGTGCGCATCGGCGCTGCAGCGTCCTTGATCGTGACGTGCTTTCTCGTGCGAGCCGGCGCGGCGGAACCGCCGACCGCGACCGAGCTGTACCGGCGCGCGCTCGTCGTGATGAACGACCTCCCCGAGCCGGCATACGTCACGTACCGGCTCGAAGGGACGATGGAGGGCGCGCCGATCGGCGTCGGCATTCAAGACTGCGGCTGGCTCTCATTGCCGCCCCGCCAGAACTGGAACGTGCAGAGCCGTACGCAGGACGTGAGAACGGTCGTTACGGACACCGAAACCGCCCGGCGGTATCAGATCGGCCTCGGGCCGACGTGGCTGTGGACGTACCGCACGCTGCGGCGCAGGTTTCTGGTCGCCGTTCGGCCGCCGTGTACCGCGTCGCCGGCGTCGCCCGCGCCTACGCCGGCTGCGCCGGAACCCGCGCCGAGCGCCTCGCCCGCATTGCGCGTGATCGGAACGGTCGTCGCGCTCGGCCCGGGCATCTACGAAGTGCAGGACCGCGGAGCGGCGGCGTGCCCCAACGGCGAACCGGGCCACGCGCTTCATCTCCGGTCGCGGACAAACGATCCCAACCAGCAGCTCTCCGACGTGGTGATCGAGCTGCGGTCCATGCGCTTCTGCATGGTGCGCTTCGGGATGCGGCACGACGCAGGAATCGGCGGCGGCGCAAGCGTGTTCGAAGAGCATTTCGGGGATGTCGGCGGTTACTGGGTCAAGACGGACGGTTTCATCGAGACGACCGGGCGACTCGTGGGCATCTCGGCGGTGCACGGTCGCTGGCGCTACCGCCTTCTCGACATCCAGTTTCCCGATTCATTACCGGCCGCGGCGTTCGCACCGATCCCGCGGAACGATGCGTTCGATCCGGGTCCGTACCTTCGTGCGCAGCGTCTGGTCGACATCGGCGGACGGCGCTTGAATCTGTATTGCACCGGACAAGGCTCGCCGGCCGTCGTGCTGGAGGCCGGCGGCGGCGACGACATGCTGGACTGGCGCTTCGTGCAGCCGGAGATCGCGAAGCGCACGCGCGTGTGCTCGTACGACCGGGCCGGCGCCGGGTTCAGCGATCCTGGACCGCCGCCACGCGACGCATCGGCGGTCGCGACGGATCTGCACGCACTGCTCGCGCGAGCCGGCATCACCGGCCCGTTCGTCCTCGTCGGATACTCGGACGGCGCGCAGTATTCGCGGCTCTACGCCGACCGGTACGCGAACGACCTTGCGGGTCTGGTCCTGGTCGAGCCGGGCTACGAGAGCGACGAAGAAGAGCGACAGCTGCAGGCGGCCGCCCCGGAGGTCGCTCGCGACGCCCAAAGCCGGATGGCGCTCGCGAGACGCTGCGCCGCGGCGTCGCAGAACGGGCAGCTGAAGCCTGGAAACCCGATGTTCGACGCGTGCGCGCCGGCGCCCGATCCGGACCTGCCCGACACGCTCAACGCGCTCCGCGTGCGAGAGACACGGCGTCCGGGATGGTGGGCGAACTCCGTCTCCGAGAACGAGGCCGCGTTGCTGTCGGCCACGCGCGCGCAGATCCATGCGGAACAACGCTCCTACGGTTCGTTGCCGCTGGTGGTGTTGACGGCGAGGGACGTCTTTCCCGACGGTTATCTTGCGCCGGCGGAACAACGCGCGGTTCGGGAGATCGTTCAACGAGGCCGTGCCGGCCTGACGAGCTACTCATCGCGGAGCTCGCAGACCACGGTCGACAAATGCAGCCATGGCGACATCCTGACGCATTGCACAGCCGAGGTCGTCTCCGCGATCCTGAAAGCGATCGAACAGAAATGAAAAGGCCCCGGCACGGCCGGGGCCTTTCGCGACGCCGTACCGGCGCTAGCTGCGGTAGCGTAGGAACGCCGGGACTTCGATGTCGTCCATGTTGACCGGGGAGACTTTGTCGAACTCGACCGGGGCGCCGAGCGTCGCGGCGGTGGTCTGCGTGCGGTGCGGGCGGGCGCCGAAGCCGGCGGCGAGGACGGTGACGCGGACCTTGCCCTGGAGATTCGGGTCGACCGAGGCGCCGAAGATGATCTGCGCTTCGGAGTCGACCGCGCGGGCGATCATCTCGGCCGCTTCGTTCACCTCGTACATCGAGAGATCGAGCCCGCCGGTGATGTTGAAGATCACGCCGCGCGCGCCTTCGATCGTCGTCTCGAGCAGCGGCGAGGCGATCGCCTTCTGCGCGGCGTCCGCGGCGCGGTGCTCGCCCGAGCCCTCGCCGATCCCCATCATCGCAGAGCCGGCGTCGGTCATGATCGTCTTCACGTCGGCGAAGTCGAGGTTGATCAGGCCGGGCTGCGTGATCAGGTCGCTGATCCCTTGGATCCCCTGGCGCAGCACGTCGTCGGCGTACGCGAACGCTTCGTTCAGCGGCGTGCGCTTCTCGATGATCTGCAGGATGCGCTCGTTCGGGATCGTGATCAGCGTGTCGACCTTCGACTCGAGGTCGGCGATCCCGCGCTCCGCGGCCTGCATGCGCTTGCGGCCCTCGAACGCGAACGGCTTCGTCACCACCGCGACCGTGAGCGCGCCGGACTCGCGCGCGAGCTCGGCGACGACCGGCGCCGCGCCGGTGCCCGTGCCGCCGCCCATGCCGGCGGTGATGAACACGAGGTCCGCGCCGTCGAGGATCATTGCGAGGTCCTCGCGCGACTCGTCGGCCGCCTCGCGCCCGATGTTCGGGTTCGCGCCGGCGCCGAGGCCGCGCGTCAGACCGGCGCCGATCTGCACCGTGCTGTTCGTCTTCGAGTTGCGCAGCGCTTGGACGTCGGTGTTGATCGCGAAGAAGTCGACGCCGGACAACCCCGCGTCGATCATGCGGTTGACGGCGTTGCAGCCGCCGCCGCCGAGCCCGATCACCTTGATCGTCGCCGCGTGCTCGGGCACGAACCGTTTCGCATCAGCCATGTTTCTCTGTTCCTCTTCCGGGAAGAGCGGGAGCAACGATCAATTCCAGAGGGACTTGAACCAGGTCGTGAACTTGGCGAACGCCCCGCCGCCGCCGTGTCCGTTGAGATGCGGCGCCATCTCGCCGCGCGGGCCGAAGAGCACCAGACCGACCGCCGTCGAGTACTCCGGCTGTTTCACCGCATCCGTCAAGCCCGCGACCGTCGACGGGACGCCGATTCGCACGGGGAGCCCGAAGACCTCGGCCGCGGTCGTCTCGATCCCGCGCAGGTGCGCGCCGCCGCCGGTCAGCACGACCTCGCTCAGCACCTGGTCGCGCGGGATGCGTTCGACGATGTTCGCCTTCGCGAGCCGGAAGATCTCGAGCACGCGCGGCACGACGATCCCGCGCAGCTGCGAGGACGTCACCTCGCGCGTGCTGCGGCCGTCGAGCGTCTTGACGTGGAACGTCTGATCGGCTTCATCGGGGCGCACGAGACCGGAGCCGTACGTGCGCTTCACGTTCTCCGCTTCCGCGAACGTCGTCTTCAAACCGAGCGCGATGTCGTTGGTCAGGATGTTGCCGCCGACCGGGATGGTCGCGCTGTGCAGCACGCCGCCGTCGGCGTAGACCGCGATGTCGGTCGTGCCGCCGCCGATGTCGAGCAGCACGACGCCGACCTGTTTCTCTTCCGGGAGCAGCGTCGCGGCCGACGACGCGAGCGGCTCGAAGACGATCCCGGCCGGCTCGAGGCCCGCGCGGTGCACGCACTTGAGCACGTTCGAGATGAAGCTCTGGCCGCCGGTGACGATGTGCGTGTCGACCTCGAGGCGGCCGCCGCTCATGCCGACGGGATCGCTCACGCCGTCCTGGCCGTCGATCGTGTAGTGGCGCGGGAGCGAATGGATGATCTGCCGGTCGGCGGCGAGGTTGATGATCTTCGAGGCGTCGACGACACGCTTCACGTCGTTGGTGATGACCTCGCGGTCCTCGCCGGTCACCGCGACGACGCCGCGGTTGTTCGTCGACTGCATGTGCTCGCCGGTCACCCCGACGTAGACGTGCGAGACGTGGACGCCGGCCATCCGTTCGGCCTTCTCGGTCGCGGCCTCGATCGCATGGACCGTGGCCTCGAGGTCGGTCACGACCCCCTTGCGCATCCCGGTCGAGGGCGCTTCGCCGACCCCGATGATCTCCAGCCCGTCGGGACCGGATGCGGCGACGACGGCACACGTTTTCGTCGTGCCGATGTCCAGGCCGGCGATCGTCTCGCCCCTAGCCATCCCTCGTCGCCTTCACTTCCACCACGATATATTGTGGTTCGCCAGGCGATCACCTACCACATCGTCCACACCCGGCCCACCGATTCCATCCACAGCTGCTGAGGATAACTACCGGTATTCGACGATCGGCGTCCCGGGCGCGCGAAGGTCGATCGCCCGGACGACGCGCCGGGTCCCGACGCCGGCCCGGACGGGCTGGACGAGGTCGGCCTTCTTCTTGAGATCGGCGTCGTCGCCGAAGCGGAGGGTCACGCCGGTGACGTCCACGGCCTCCAGGCCGCCCCAGCGGTCGCGGCCGAGGCTGCGCAGAGCCAGGTTCGCGTCGGCGAGGGTCTGGGCGTCGGCGAGGAGCCGGCCGACGCCGGAGTCGGCGACCGTTCCGCCGGGGCGCGGGAAGCGGCCGGAGCCCACGTCGATCCGCGCGGCGGCCGGGGTCGCGCAGCCGGTCTGCAGGACGCGGCGGGTCGCATCGATCGTGACCTCGGCCTCGCCGGCGCGCAGACACGCCGTGGGACGGCGGACCGCGATCGCGAGCTCGACGAACGGCTTGGGAAACTGGCCGCGGTGCACGGTTGCGCGGTCGACGTACGGGATCGCCTCGATGCGATGCGCGATCGCGCCGGGGTTCAGCAGCCAGACGTTCGCGCCGGGCGCGATCGCGGCGGCCCGGCGGACGTCGTCGCGCGAGACCGGCGAGGCGAGCGGGACGTCGACCGCGACGCGCGTCACGCGGAACCACGGTGACTGCGCGAGCCAGACGCCGCCCCACACGGCGAGCGCAATCAGGATCGCCGCGAAGAACCAGAAGGGCAGCACGCGCGCGGCGAGCGAAGGTTTGCGGCGGCGCGGCAGCGTCCGCGGCCGCGCGCCCGCGCGCGTGTGCGTCTTCATCGCAGCACGTACCGTTCGATCGCTTCGGCGACCCCGTCGTGCGCGACGTCGGCGACGACGTGATCGGCATGCGCTAGCAGCTCGGGCGGTCCGGATCCCATCGCGACGCCGACGGCGGCCGCGGCGAGCAGCGGGACGTCGTTCCAGGCGTCCCCGATCGCGAGCGTCTCGTCGAGCGAGACGCCGTGACGCTGCGCGACGAACGCGAGCGCCTCGCCCTTGTTCACCGCGGGATCGACCACCTCGACGAAGTCGACGTGGCTGCGCGTGAGATAGGCGCGCTCGCCGAGCAGCGCTTGCAGCGCGGCGAGATTCTTCTCGGAGTTCTCGGGCTCGTCGACGGTGACGATCTTGATCGTCGGGCGGTCTTTGAATGCTTCGCGCAGCGACGGCACGACGACCGGCTCGACGCGCGCGAGGTCGGTGTAGCGCTTCGAGAAGCGGTTGATCTGGTCGACGTAGAGCGTGTCGCCGGCGTAGCACTGCGCGTGGACGCCGTGGTCGTGCGCCCATTGCAGCGTCTGGCGCGTGACGTCCTGACGGACCGGCGTCTCACGCAGCGTCTCGCCGGTCACGGCGTCGTAGATCGCGGCGCCTTGGTAGCACACCATCGGACCGGCGATCGCGAGCGCCTGCGCGAACGGCCGCGCCGCGGCATACATGCGGCCGGTGACGATCGTGACCGCGACGCCTTCGGCACGTGCGCGCGCGACGGCGTCACGGACGCGCGGGCGGAGGACCAAGTCGTCGCCGATCAGCGTTCCGTCGAGATCGAGCGCGACGAGCCGTATGCGCGTCGTGGAGAGCATCGGCACAGGGCGTTCGACGCGCGGCCTCGGAAATCCGCGAGTCGACGGGGCTCGGGGAGTGCTTCGCCTAACGCCGCTCTGCTACGCACCGCGAAAGGAGCTCCCGCGTGAACGACCCGCTGCCTCCGGACGATACCCGGCTCGACTACAAGGGGCAGGGCGACGCCGGCATCGACTTCGCCTATTACGACATGCCCGGGGGCGCTACGATCGTCCTGATCGACGCGGTCAGCGGCGCGTCCTTGGAGTCGGGCAGCATCGCGCTGGACTCGGGCGGTACGGGGAAGGCGAATTATCCGATCGAGGACGGCACGCCGAAAGGTACCTACTATTTGGCCGCGATGGACGCGGCCGGCGACGCGGTCATCGCGCAGACCGTGGAGTTTACGCTCGCCGACGAGGACTAGCGTTTCAGCCGGGATCGCGCATTCTGGCGGTGCGTGCGTGGGCGGGAAGGCCCTCGAAGTCCGCGAGCGCCGCGAGGGCTGCGGCGTCCGCGCGCATGCGAGCGCGTGAGTTCTGCACGAGCGTCATGGTGCGCAGGTAGTCCGCGGTGTGCAGCCCGGAGGAAAAACGCGCCGCGCCGGAGGTCGGCAGCGTGTGGTTGGTGCCGGCGATGTAATCTCCGGCCGCGACGGGCGTGTCGTCGCCCGCGAAGATCGCGCCCGCGCGCCGGATATTGGGGATCCAGAGGTCGGGATCCGCGACCATCAGCGAGAGGTGCTCGGGCGCGAAACGTTCGATGACCTCGAGCACCGCCGCGTCGTGTTGCGCGTGGACCAGCCAGGTGCGTTCGTCGAGGACGCGGGCGACGATCTCGTCACGGCCGCTCTTGCGCGCGAAGGGGCTGTCGAGCAGCTCTGCGACGCGTTCCAACAGCGTGCGGTCGCGCGACACGGCCGCAACGCGTGCGAGCGGATCGTGCTCGGCCTGCGCGACCATCTCGCCGGCGACGAGTTCCGGCTTCGCCGTCGCGTCGGCGACGACGAGGACTTCCGAAGGGCCGGCGAGCCCGTCGATCCCGCAGGTGCCGAAGACTTGGCGCTTCGCCTCTGTGACGAAGACGTTGCCGGGGCCGACGATCTTGTCGACCGGTGCGATGGTATGCGTGCCGTACGCCAGCGCGGCGATCGCCTGCGCGCCGCCGACCGCGTAGAGCTCGTCGACCCCGGTGAGCGCGCACGCGTAGAGAACCGCAGGGTTCACGCGACCGTCGCGCTGCGGCGGCGTGACCACGACGACCCGCTCGACGCCGGCGACCTTGGCGGGAACGACCGTCATCAGCACGGTCGACGGCAGCGGTGCGCTGCCGCCGGGGACGTACGCGCCGATCGCCGCGAGTGGTCGCGTAAGGAAGGCGTAGCGCGTGCCGTCGGAGGTGCGGTAGTCGATCGGGTCGGCGAGCTGACGCGCGTGGAAGTCGGCGATCCGCTGCCGCGCGAGCTCGAGGCCGGAGGCGATCTCCGGCGGGACGAGCGCGCGCGCATCTTCGCGCGAGGGGATCGCGACGCGGAGCGAGTCCTTCGACGCATCGGCAAAGTCCCAGCGGCGGGTGTAGTCGAGCAGCGCGTCGTCGCCGCGCACGCGCACGTCGTCGAGGATCGCGCGCACCGTGTCGACGATCGTCTGCGGCGGGTCCCAGCCGCCGGCGTAGAGACCACGCAGTGCATCGCGGTCGGATGCGTCGGTGATGTTCACCGGTCTCGGATCGTCACGCCGGTACGGAGGCGAGGCGGTCGAGCAGCACCGTCAGCGCGTCGTACTTCGCACGGAACCGGACTGGGTTCACGACGAAGCGCGCCGTGCTCTCCGCGATCTCCTCGACCACGACGAGGTCGTGCTCGCGCAGCGTCGTCCCGGTCGCGACGAGGTCGACGATCAGATCGGCGAGTCCGACGAGCGGCGAAAGCTCCACGGATCCGTGCAGCGGAATGAGCTCGACCGGCAGATCGCGCTCGGCGAAGAACGACTCGGCCGAACGCGTGAACTTCGTCGCGACGCGGAGGAAGGTGGGCAGCGGCGCGCCTTCGTGATAGCGGTCGATGCGCCGCCCCGCGACGACGAGCCGGCAGTAGCCGAACCCGAGATCGGCGAGCTCGGCGACGTTACGGTCGGTCTCCCACAGCACGTCCTTGCCGACGATGCCGCAATCGGCCGACCCGAACTCGACATACGCCGGAACGTCCGTCGGCCGCAAGAACAGCAGCGTCGTTCCGTCCGGCGTCCGCACGGTGAGCTTGCGGCCGACGTCGTCCGGCACGTCGATCCCGGCCGCGCGCAATCGTTCGGCGGCGTCACGGAACAACGCGCCTTTCGGCACGGCGATCGTGAGGCCGTCGGCTTGCGGCTCGGGCGGTTTGCTCATCGAGCGTGTCGGTTCGACGGCGTGCGGGGAATCCGCTCGTCGTTCATCGGGCGTCCCAGTTGGACGGCGTGCGCGGAACCGGAAGATCGCCGACGCGCGGCCCCACCCGCAGCTCACGCACGGTACCGTTGACCGCGATGACGACGCGCGGGATGCCGTATGCGCGCGCTTCTTCGAGGAGAGCCTCGTCGCTCAGCCTAGAACCGGCATACCGCACGACGTTCCCCGCGGAGCGCTCCCGAGCAGCGACGACGTCGGAACCAGCCACGAGCACGTCGATCCGATGACGGCGCCGGCGGGCATGCTTCCCGCGCCGTTCGAGCGCGATGAGGAGCCGTTCGACGCCCGCCGTCCATCCGACGGCCGGGACGTCGAAGCCGAACCGCGGCAACAGTGAGTCGTAGCGTCCGCCGCCGCAGAGCGAGAACCCGATCTCGCCGACATACCCCTCGAACAGGAACCCGGTGTAGTAGTCGAGATCGCGCAGCAGCGCGAAATCCACCGAGACGCGGTTCTTGTAGCCGAGCGAGTCCGCACGGTCCAGCATGACGTGCAACTCGTCGAGTGCCGCGCGCGACTCCGGCGTGCGGCAGATCGCGCGCGCCGATTCGATCGCGTCGTGCCGCCCCCGTCGCTGCGCGAACTCAACCAGTACCGGCCGATCGAACTTCCGCAAACCGACGAGATTGCGGATTTTGATCAGCTCCTTCGCCTCGCGCGCGGCGTCACCGTCGAGGCCGGCGCCTTCCAGGATGCCGTCGACGATGCGCGCGTCGTTGATGTCGAATTGCGCGTCGCGCAGCCCGATCTCGTCGAGCCCTTCGATCGCCATGAACAGCGTCTCGGCGTCGGCGTCGATCCCGGCCGCGCCGATCAGCTCGACGCCGGCCTGCGTGAGCTCGCGCATTCGGCCTTCCTGCGGTTGCTCGTAGTACCGAAACACCGGCGCGACGTACGCGAGCCGCAACGGCAGCGGCGCCTCGCGCATCCGCGTCGAGACGAGCCGCGCGACCGGCGTCGTCATCTCCGGGCGCAGCGCGAGCGCGGTCGAACGCCGGTCGTTGAAGTGGAACAGCAGCTCGGTCGTCTCTTCGCCGAGCCCGCGCTCGAGGACGTCGAGCCGCTCGATGATCGGCGTCTGCAGTTCCTCGTACGCCCAGCGCCCGAAGACCGCGCGCATCTGCTGCTCGATCTCACGCTTGCGCGCAAGCTCGTGCGGCAGCCAGTCACGAACGCCGGCCGGGAGTCTCACCGGGATCGCGCCGTCACGGCGCACCCTCGCGCACGTTCGGCTCGCCGACGATCGCCACGAGTCGCTCGCGAACGCGTCGGTCCGGCGCGACGCCGCGCTGCACCGTGGAACCGTTGATGTGCAGCACGAGCGGCGTCGTCCCCGCCCATTCCGACATCAGCAGCGCCAGATCATCGATGTGCTCGCGCGAGGTCACGGTGACGTGCCAGCCGGGCGGCGGAGGCGACATCGACCGGACGCTGTTGCGGTCGAACGGCTGCACGTCGTTCACCGAGACGTTGAGCTCGAGCGGCACTTCTTCGCCCGGCGTCGAGCCGCGGCGCTCGCGCAACCGCAGCCGGCCGGTGATCACGACGATGCGGTCTTCCTCGAAACGCCCTTGCAGGTCGGCGTACTGCTTCGGGAAGACGACGACCTCGATCGACGCGCTCATGTCTTCCACCGTCGCGATGAGCATCTGCGCCTGCGCCTTTGTGAGCGTCCGCCGCACCGACGTCACGAGGCCGGCGATCTTCACCGGACTGTCGTCTTCCAGATTGCGCAGGTCGCGAACCGGCACGGCGCCGGTGCGCGCGAGCGCCTCGGCGACGTCCGCGAGCGGGTGCCCGGAGACGAAGATCCCGAGCGTCTCCTTCTCCCACGCGAGCTGCTCCATCGTCGACGGCGGCGAGATGGCCCGCAGCGTCGGCTTCAGCGACGGATGCGGTTCCTCGAACATCCCGAACAGTGACGCTTGCCCCATCTCGCGGTCCCGCGCCTCGCGCGACGCGACCTCCAGCGCCGAGTCGAGCGCATCGAGCAGCTGCGCGCGGTTCCCCGGTAGCGGATCGAGCGCACCACACTTGATCAGCGCTTCGTACACTTTGCGGTTGACCGCCTTGAGATCGACCCGCTTCACCATCTCGAACAGATCGCTGAACGGCCCGTCGGCCTCGCGGACATCGAGGATTGCACGCACCGCGTTCTGCCCAACTCCCTTGACAGCCGCTAGGCCGAAGCGAATGTCCTGTCCGACAACTGCGAAGTCGACGAGAGAAGCGTTGACGTCCGGCGGAAGAACCGCGATGCCGAGTTTCTTCGCTTCGTCGATGTACTCCACGAGCTTGTCCGTCTTGTCCCGTACGGAAGACATCAGTGCCGCGAAGTATTGGAGTGGAAAGTTAGCCTTCAGGTACGCAGTCTGATAGGCGATCCAACCATATGCGACGGCGTGAGCTTTGTTGAAACCGTACCCGGCAAACGGCTCGATGAACGAAAACACGCGCTCGGCGACATCGTTCGGAATATCGTTCGCAAGGCAGCCGTCGATGAACTTTTGCTTGTACTGCGGGATTTTCTCTTTCTGTTTCTTGCCGACGACTTTGCGGAGCTCGTCGGCCTGACCCATCGAAAAGCCCGCCAGGTCGCGCGCGATTCGCAGCACTTGCTCCTGATAGCAGGCAATTCCGTACGTTTCTGCGAGAATCGGCTCGAGTTTCGGATGGATGTACGTCGGCTTCTTCCGCCCGTGTTTGCCGGCAATGTAATCAGGAATCCATTCCATCGGGCCCGGGCGGTACAAGGCGACGAGCGCGATGACGTCTTCGAGCGCGTTCGGCTTCATCTCGACGCAGATTCGTTTCATGCCGTCGGACTCGAGCTGGAACATGCCGAGCGTCTCGCCGCGGGCGATCAGGTCATAGGTCTTCTTGTCGTCGTCGGGGATCTTTGCGATGTCGAAGTCCGGGTTCACCGTGCGGCGGATCTCGTCCATCGCCGCCTTCATCACCGTGAGGTTGCGCAGGCCGAGGAAGTCCATCTTCAGCAAGCCGACGCGCTCGACCATCGACATGTCGTACTGCGTGTTGACGCCGTCCTCACCGATCTTCACCAGCGGGACGTGGTCCGTGAGCGGGTTCTTCGAGATCACCACGCCGGCTGCGTGGGTGGACGCGTTCCGCGCCAGCCCCTCGATCGACTTCGCCGTGTCGAGCAGCTTCCGAATCTGCGGGTCGTTGTTGTACAGCAGCCCCAGTTCCGGAATCTGCTCCAGCGCCTGTGGAATCGTCATCCCGCCAGGCCCCGACGGGATCAGCTTCGCCACGCGATCCACGTCAGGCAACGGCACGCCGAGCGCACGGCCCGCGTCGCGCACGGCCGCGCGCGCCGCCATCGTGCCGAACGTGACGATCTGGGCGACCCGCTCTTTGCCGTACTTGTCGGTGACGTAGCGGATCACTTCGTCGCGGCGCTCGACGCAGAAGTCGGTGTCGATATCCGGCATCGAGATGCGCTCGGGGTTCAGGAACCGCTCGAAGATCAGCCCGAACTTGAGCGGGTCGAGGTCGGTGATCTTCAGGCAGTACGACACCACCGAACCGACCGCCGAGCCGCGCCCCGGTCCCACCGGAATGTCGCGGTCGCGCGCGTACTTGATGAAGTCCCACACGATCAGGAAGTACGACGCGAACCCCATCTGGTTGATGACGCCGAGCTCGTAGTCCAGCCGCTCGCGCAGCGCCGCGTCGTTCTTCGCGCGCTCCTCGCCGTACCGCGCGACCAGACCCTGCTCGCACACCAGCCGCAGGTAGTCCTCGGCCGACATCGCGATCTCACGGTCAGGATCGACGTCGGAGAACAACTCGCCGACGCCGGCCGCCGACGCTGTCAGCACGCCGGCGACGTCTTCCGCCGCCGTCTTCGGCACCGGATAGTCCGGCAGGTAGAACACCTTCTCGGGGATCTTGATGTCGATCCGCTTGACGATCTCGAGCGTGTTGTCGCACGCCTCGGGGACGTCGGCGAAGAGCTCGCGCATCTCCGCGGCCGACTTCACGTAGAACTGGTCGGAGAAGAACTTCATCCGGCTCGTGTCGGAGACGGTCTTCCCGGTGCCGATGCAGAGCAGCACGTCGTGCGCCTGCGCGTCGCCCTGCGTGAGGTAGTGCGAGTCGTTCGTCGCGACCAGCGGGTAGTTCAGCTCGCGCGCGATCTTGATCAGGCCGTCGTTGATGACGTCCTCTTCCGGCATCCCGTGCCGCATGATCTCGACGTAGAAGCGGTCGCCGAAGATCTGCCCGAACTCCAGCGCGTTCTTCTTCGCCGTCTCGTAGTCGTTCTTCAGCAGCGGCGCCGACACGAGCGACGACATGCAGCCCGAGAGCACGATCAGGCCCTCGTTGTACTTCGCCAGCAGCTCCATGTCGATCCGCGGCTTGTAGTAATAACCCTCGAGGAAGCCCTTCGAGATCAGCGTCGTGAGGTTCTTGTAGCCGACGTCGCTCGCCGCGAGCAGCGTGATGTGCGCCTCGTCGCGGACTGTCCGGTCGAGCCGGCCGCGCGGGGCGATGTAGGCCTCGCAGCCGATGATCGGCGTGAGCCCGTGCTTCTTCGAGACGTCGTAGAACTCGACCGCGCCGAACATCACGCCGTGGTCCGTCAGCGCGATCCCCGGCGCGCCTTCGTCCGCCGACTTCCGGCACAGGCTGTCGACGCGGCAGGCGCCGTCGAGCAGCGAGTACTCGGAGTGGACGTGCAGATGGACGAACGAGCTCAAAAGAAAATCAACCTACGGACGTGACCGACGGGCGCGGAATCCCACCTCATACCGGCAGGCCGCACCGGCGCCCTGCGTTCCGAACCGCTGCTTCACAGAACACGCGTTCGCAGTCCTGGTTGCCGCTGACCGAGCAGGCGCCCGGACGGACCATGCGGCGGCGCATCTCGGCGGGAACAAGCCCACGAGGGAGCGTGAAAGGCGGCGTGCGACGAAGGTGGTGCGCCGCGGAAACCAAGTCCGTGTAAAGTAGATGGGATTCCACCTCGGTCGACAGAGGGGCAGAACAGAAGCAAGGTGATCAAGCACGACATCGTCGTGGTCGGCGGCGGGCTCGCAGGGATGCGCGCCGCGGTCGAAGCGGCGGAACGCGGAGCCGACGTCGCGATCGTCTCCAA
>DATAQE010000015.1:0-38183 GCA_036264835.1 Candidatus Elarobacter sp. | reverse complement strand
GGCGCACCGGTGTGCGGGACGAAGAGATCGAGCGTCTCATCCTCGCCGGGACCGTACTGCAAGTTCCGCCCGTGCAGCATCTGCGCGCGCACGCCGTCGCTCCACGCCCGCCAGCGCGCGAAGACGTGCAGCGCGTCGGGGACCGTCGCGGCGGCATCGTACGGGTCGATGACCTTCATTGCTGCGTCGCTCGGAATTGGAGGAAGTCCACTTTCCCGGCTGCGTTCCACGCGATTGCCTCCTCGACGACGGGCGGTTTCTCGAACTCGACGCGAAAGACGTACAGCGTCAGCGCGCCTTGCGTGATCTTGCGGACCTGCGTGAAGCTCTTCACGGGGCCGAGCGCCTTGAGCGACGAGGCCACCTCGGCGACGCTCGAGTCCGTCATCCGCGCGGCCATGTCATCGGTGTAGTGGGTGCGGTCGACCTTCCCGTTGCGGTTCGCCTCCAGCTCGGCGCGGGCGCGTGCCGCGATCTGCGGCGAGGGCGTCGAAGCGACGGCCGGACGCGGCGGCGCCTCGTCCGCCGCCGGAGCGGCAGCCGGCGAGGGAGCGCCCGACGCGGCGGGGCCCGGCTCGGCCTCGGCGCGCGCGAAGACGCGCGAGGCGGTCACCCCGGGCGGCGGTGCCGGGAGGGGTGCGGCGGCCAGCATAGGCGTGCCGAGACCCGCCAGGATCATACCGGTCAGCACGCGCCTCACGACCATCAGGCCCGCCCTTTCCACCCGGAAACGACGGAGCCCCCCGTCTTCACGGAGGGCTCAGAAATTCGCGATAGACCCGGGTTTACGGATGCGTCATGTTCGCGGGGACCACGAACTTGTCGAACTCCTCGCTGCTCACGTAGCCGAGGCCGAGCGCGGCGTCCTTGAGCGTCGAGCCCTCGTGGTGCGCCTTCTTCGCGATCTCGGCCGCTTTGTCGTAGCCGATCTTCGGCGTGAGCGCCGTCACGGTCATCAGCGACTCGGCGAGATACTTCGCGATCACCGGCTCGTTCGCCTCAAGCCCCTCGACCGCGTGCTCGCGGAACATCGTGCACGCATCCTGGATCAGCCGGCACGAGTGGAGGAAATTGTAGATCATCACCGGGTTGAAGACGTTCAGCTCGAAGTTCCCCTGCGAGCCGCCGAACCCGATCGCGACGTCGTTCCCGAAGACCTGCACGCAGACCATCGTCATCGCTTCCGACTGCGTCGGATTGACCTTGCCGGGCATGATCGACGAACCGGGCTCGTTCTCCGGCAGGATCAGCTCGCCGATCCCCGCGCGCGGTCCGGACGCGAGCCAGCGGATGTCGTTCGCGATCTTCATCAGCGAGGCGGCGAGCGTCTTGAGCGCGCCCGACGCCCAAACGACTTCGTCGTGCGAAGCGAGCGCCGCGAACTTGTTCGGATGCGAGCGGAACGGCAGCCCGGTGAGCTCGGCGATCTTCTTCGCGGCGCGCTCCGCGAACTCGGGATGCGCGTTCAGCCCGGTGCCGACCGCGGTTCCGCCGATCGCGAGATCGTAGAGATCGTCGAGCGCGAGCTCGCAGCGCTTGACGTCGCGGTCGAGCTGGCTGACGTATCCGCCGAACTCCTGGCCCAGCGTCAGCGGCGTCGCGTCCTGCAAGTGCGTGCGCCCGACCTTGACGATGTCCTTCCACTGCTCGGCCTTCCGCGCGAGCGCGTCGCGGAGCGCGCGCACCGCGGGGAGCATCTTGACCATCGCCTCGGCCGCCGCCATGTGCATCGCGGTGGGGAACGTGTCGTTCGAGGACTGCGACATGTTGACGTGGTCGTTCGGATGGACCGGCTTCTTCGAGCCCATCTCGCCGCCGGCGATCTCGATCGCACGGTTCGAGATCACCTCGTTGACGTTCATGTTCGTCTGCGTGCCGGATCCCGTCTGCCACACGCGCAGCGGGAAGTGGTCCTGCAGCTTCCCGGCGATCACCTCGTCCGCGGCCTGCGTGATGAGGTTCGTCTTCTCGTCGTCGAGCTTGCCGAGGTCGCGGTTGACGAGCGCGGCGGCTTTCTTGAGGACCGCCATCGCGCGGATGACCTCGCGCGGCATCACGTCGCGCGGCGTCGAGTCGTCACCGATGTCGAAGTGGATCAGCGAGCGCGCGGACTGCGCGCCGTAGTAGCGGTCGGAGGGGACGTCGATCTTCCCCATCGAGTCGGTCTCGACGCGGGTCCGACCGACCGAGCCGTTCGTCGTGGTCTGCGTGGACATAGCCGAGCCGGTTTCGGCGCCGCGGCCCCCGGGCACTCCGCGAGAAACGTCGCACGGCAGCCCGACCTCGCCCTGGCGGCAGTGCGGTGACAGAATCGGCACTTGGTCTCCGGCCCAGGACCACGTATACTCTAGGAGTCGTCGGAGGAGCGTCTTCCATGCGTCTGTTCCGTCTCATCGCCGTCTCGGCCGCTCTCGTCGTAGCCCAGGCCGTACCCGCGCTCGCCTCCGAGCCGACGACGATCGTCTTCCCGGGCCCGAACCCGATCGACCCCGCGATGGTGGACGCCGCGCGCGCGAAGGTCGCCGCCGGCGACACGAAGGGCGCGATCGAGGGCCTCGCGCCGTACGTCTCGAGCCACCCGCAGGACATCGTCGCGGGCCGCCTGCTCGGCGACCTCTACTTCCGCATCCCCGACTTCGGGAAGGCCGAGCGCGTCTGGAAGGCGGTGCTCACGATCGACGCCGGCGACAAAGAGACGCACGGCCGGCTCGGCGCGCTCTATGCCGCTCAGGACCGGATCAACGACGCGATCGCGGAGTTCCGGCTGAGCCTGCCGAGCCGCACCGGCTACGCGGGCCTGGTCCAGATGCACAAGCGCGCCGGCGACCTGCAGGCGTACATGGCGCAGCTGCAGACCGACACCGAACAGCACCCCTTCGACGTCGCGCGCTGGAGCGAGCTCGGCCAGGCGCAGCGTGCGCTGCGAAAGTACCAGGCCGCGTACGACGCGCTGATCCACGTCGTGAACGTGCGCCCGGCGTCGTGCGGCGCGCGCGTCGACGTCGCGAACGCGCTGGTCGACCTCACCCGCGTCGATGCCGCGATCACGCACCTCAAAGCGTGCCTCGCGGTCGACGCGAATTACTACCCCGCCGTCGTGAACCTCGGCGAAGCGTATCTCGAGAAGAGCGACGCCGCGACCGCGCGCCCGTATCTCGACCGCGCGCTCGCGCTCAAACCGGAAGGTCCCGAAGCGCTCGTCGACATCGGCTACGTCTACGACATGCGCAACGACTGGAAGACGGCGATCACGTACTACAACCGCGCGATCCGCGCCGACCCCATGCGCCCCGAGGCGTACATCGACCTCGGCTACGACTACAGCGAGCGCCGCCTCTTCCCGCTCGCCGAAGCCGCGTACATCAAGGGCCTCGCCGTCGCGCAGGACGACGGCCGCCTGCACTACATGCTCGCCGTGACCTACAACGTCCAGGGCAAGATCGGCCTGGCCCGCGAGCAGTACCGCCACGCGATCGCGTCGGAAGAGCCGGCCGTCGTCCGCCTCGCCCAACAGGAGCTCTCCCTCCTCCCGCCCACCGCGAAGTAGCCGCAGCGCGCGATCGGGAAAGCTCGCGATATGTCCGCGCGATCGCTAGCCGTCGGAATCGCCGCCGGGGCCGTCGGCACGGCGGTGCTCAACATCGCCACGTACGCCGATATGGCGCTGCGCGGGCGGCCGTCCAGTGAGACGCCGTCGGAGTTCGTGAAGAAGCTCGCGACGAGCCTCGGCATCGAGGCGCTCGCCGCGGAGGGAGAAGAGGCGGAGAACCGGCGCTCCGGCGTCGGTGCGCTGCTCGGCTTCGCGAACGGGATCGGCGTCGGTATCGCGTACGGCGCGGTGCGCCCGGCGTTGCGTGACGTGCCGGCGCCCGTCGCGGGGGTTCTAGCGGGGGCCGCGGCGATGGCGCTCAGCGATGTTCCGCTGGTGCAGAGCGGCGCGACCGATCCGGCGTCGTGGGGTGCCGCCGGGTGGATCGCGGACATCGTCCCGCATCTGCTCTACGGCCTCGCGCTCGCGTACGCGTTCGACGCGCTTGACGACTAGCGCGGCGCTCCGCATCGCGGCGCTGCTCGCGTTCGTGCAAGGCGCCTACATGATCGCGGACGGCACGCACTTCCTCGCGAGCGGCGCGTATTTCGGCAACGGCGTCGGCCCATGGGCCGTGCTCGTCGCCCACGCCGGCATCGCTCCGCTCTCGCCCGCGATGGCGTCGGTCTTCGTGACCTTCGGCGTGTTGTGGCTCCTCGCGGCCGTCGCGCTCACGCTGGGACGCGCGCGCTACGCGGTCATCGCGCTGGCCGTCGCGACGCTCTGGTATCTGCCGATCGGCACGCTGCTCTCCGCGATCGTCGCGTTCATCGCAGCGCGCTCCGCCCGCCGCCGCGCTACGCGGTGATGAGCGCGTAGACGCCGACGAGGGCGACGAACGCGCCGCTGAGCACTTCGCCGTAGCGCTCGAGCGCTCCGAACGAGACGCGCTGCAATCCCGCGATCCCGAGCGACGAGACGCCCACGTACGTCGTCATCGTCGCGAGCGCGAACACGACGGCCATCGTGCCGAGGAGCGGCAGCCCGTACGTCGACGCCGCGAAGAACGCCGGTATCCCCTCGACCATCGGCGACGAGCCGAGGATCAGCAGCAGCGCGGTCCGTCCGGCGACCGCGTGATCGTGCTCGTGGAGCACCGCGGCGCCGCCCTCGGCGGGATGCCAGTCCGCCTCGTGGTGCTCGTGCCAGTGCACGTGCTCCATCGCGTCGCCGTGCCGGTGCAGATGCGCGTGCCCGAGATGCGCGTGCCCGTCGTCGTGGCCGTCCACCAGCTCGCGCCACCCCGACCAGCAAATCCACGCGCCGAACGCGACGAGCGCGACGGCCGCCGCGACGTTCACCGCGTGTCCGTAGCGCGCGGCGAGCGATGCCCCGACGGCCCACAGCACGAGGCCCAGGACGAGCGTCGAGCTCACGTGCCCGAAGCCCGCGATCGCGGCCGCGCGCGCCGTCCGCGAGACCGACCAGCCTTGCTTGCGCGCGATCACCACGATCGGCGCCCAATGGTCGGGGACCAACGTGTGCAGCACACCGACGACCGCGACGGTCGCGACCAGCAGCGGAGCGGTCACGACGCGGTCATTGGTTCAGTCGGCGACGACGTCCTCGGCGAGCGGGCGGGTCTTCGGCGTGACGCCGAGCGCGTCGAGCGCGAGCGAGAGGTCGGCATAGACCCCGAGCTTCCGGTCGAGGTTCACGATCTCGCACAGCCGGGCGACGTGCCCGGCCGGCGGGATCACGACGGCGAGGCTCGCGTCGTGGCGCCGCTTGAACAGCAGCAGCTCGCTCAGGAACGTCGAGTCGACGCTGTCCGCGAGCAGCAGATCGACGAGCACGGGGACGCCGCGCGGAACCGCCTCGAACGCAGCGCGGAACTCGGGATACCGGCTCACGTCGAGGTGCCCCGCGAAACGGACGAGGTGGTAAGGTTCCAAAGGGGCTTTCCGGACCTCGGGGACGATGGGGCGACAGACGTTGCTACCCCCACCGAGAAGAATCCTAAACCCCGGGGAGCGCAGGCCCACCGGGGGCGAGCAATTCGGTACGGTGGCGTACCATACTGGCAGGGCCGGGGCGTCGAGAGACGGCAGACAAGAGGTGTTCGACTCCCGCGCGTGCGGGAGCGGGCAGGTCGCTCCCTCATAGACTTGCGACCCGCCCACGGCCGAGCGAACCCCCATCTCGGTCACTATGGACCGGCTCGGCGGACGCGTCTTGCGCTCCGAAATGACCCGTACCGACTCGAACGGCAGCCCGAACGGGCTGCGCGGCAGCCTGTTCCTCGACTCGCTGTGCGCGCACACGCTCAGCGGCCTCGCCCCGCATGTCACGAAAGTCTCGCACCTACACGGCCAAGTGCTGGCGCGTCCCGGCAGGCCGACCGAGCACGTCGATTTTCCGCTGCACAGCGTGGTCTCGACGATCACGATGATGGGCGACGGTTCCGCCATCGAGGTCGGCCTCACCGGCCGCGAAGGGCTGGTCGGGCCGGCACATGCGTTCGGCACCCGCACGAGCCTCCACACCACGGTGGTGCAGATCCCGGGCGATGCGCTGCGGCTCGACGCCGGTGTCTTCGAGCAAGCGGTGGAGCGCGAGCCCGACTTGCGTGACCGCGTGCGCGCCTTCGCGCACTATATCTTCACCGCGGCGGCGCAGTTCACGGCCTGCAACCGGCTTCACCCGATCGAAGAACGGTACGCGCGCTGGCTGCTGATGGTCCAGGACCGCACGCATAGCGACGAGATCCCGCTCACGCAAGAGTTCACCGCGGAGATGCTCGGCGTCCGCCGCGCCGGCGTGACGGTCGTCGCGGGCAGATTGAACGAGGCCGGCCTCATCACCGTCGGCCGCAGCCGCGTCACCGTGCGTGACCGGCGCGGTCTCGAAAAGGTCGCCTGCGAGTGTTATTCGACGGTGAACGACGCGCTGCGCAAGCTGCTCGGCGTCCACCTCGGCGCCGAGCGGCAGCCCTCAGCCGTGTGACGCACCGGCCGACGCGGCCAGCGTGTCGGCGCGAGGCGTTCGCTTGAACTCGAAGATCCGCAGACGCAGAATGCGCCACGGGTGGCGGCGCGTGTCCGCTTGCGCTTCGACTTGCATCCCGGCGCGCAGCCGCTTCAGCGGGCCGTGGTGCAGCGTGCACAGCTCGACCGCCGGCCCCGACGTCTCGGTCGGACCGCGCGCGATCACCAGCGTCCCGCGCTTCGCGTCGATCGAAACGATGTGTCCCG
This sequence comes from Candidatus Elarobacter sp., assembly GCA_036264835.1. Classification (GTDB taxonomy): domain Bacteria; phylum Vulcanimicrobiota; class Vulcanimicrobiia; order Vulcanimicrobiales; family Vulcanimicrobiaceae; genus Vulcanimicrobium. The sequence goes on along the minus strand of DATAQE010000015.1, from coordinate 31,400 downwards.
CGAACCACGTGTGGTAGCCGGGCTCCGTCGCGCTCGCGGTGCGCGGCGCGGCGCCGAGAACGCATGCGAGCGCGAGGGCGGCGAGCGACCCGGCGCGGGCGCTCACGGCTTGCCGCCCACGATGTCGCTGCCGAGCACCACCGTGACGTCGACGCCGTCGTTCGCGGCCGCCGCCGCCGCGGTACGGATGACGGCCGCCGCGCCCTGCGGGCCGAGCGCGCTGCGGACGCGGTACGGCGCCGACGAGTCGCCACCGCCGCTGGTGATCTGGGTGACCGCGACGTCGTGGCTCGGCGCGTCGCGGACCTCGGCAACGGTGAACCCGCTGCGCCGCAGCTCCCCGGCGACGCGCGCCGCCAGACCGGGGACCGTCGTGCCGTTCTCGACGCGCACGCGGGTCCCGCCGAGCAGCGAAGCGACGAGGCGCGCCTTCTCGGCGTCGTCGGCGACCAGCGAGTCGCCGTAGTCGGGCAGATCGATCGTCCGCACGTAGGGAACCTGCGCGGTCGCGATCGCTTTCGGCGAGAGATGGGAGAAGGCGACGGCGAGCGAGGCCTCCTCCCGCACGGTGAAGTTCGTGTCCACGTCTTTCTGCAGCACCGCGAGCAGCTGCTGGACGTGCGTGACGGTGTTGAACTGATTGCGCTCGACCTTGTCGAGCACGGCGCGGATCATCTGCTGCTGGCGCATGATGCGGCACGGGTCGCTGCACCAGTCGTGCCTGAACCGCGCGTACGCGACGGCCTGCTCGCCGTCGAGATGCTGCCGGCCCGGCGGGAGATGGATCGAGAGATGGCCCCAGTGATCGTCGTAGTCGAGCCGCCCGTTCTTCCCCGTGCCGCGCAGCGCGTTGGCGTTCTTGACCTCCACGTCGACGCCGCCGATCGCGTTGACCACGTCCTTCGCCGCATCGATGCGCAGCACGACGTACCGGTCGAACGGCGGGATGCCGAGCCACTGCGCGATCACGGCTTGCGACTCGGCGATCCCGCCTTCCGACTGCGCCTGGTTGATCTTGCCGAGCCGGCCGTTCGGAAGCGTCGCGACCATGTCGCGCGGGACCGAGAGCTCCGAGATCCGCCGGTCGCGGAAGTCGAGGCCGATCGCCATGATAATGTCGCTCCGCGACTGCTTCGACGTCTCCTGGTCCTTGTTGTCGTAGTCGTAGTCGAGCCCGACGAGCAGCACCCGGATCTCGCTCTTGCCGAAGAGCGTCTGCGGCTCCGGGACGAAGAACCGCTGGACCGCCTGAACGGGAACGTTCGCGATCCGCGCGGTCTCGCGCGGGAACGCGAAGTATCCGACGGCGACGGCGGCGAGCCCGCACGCGGCGACCGCCCCCAGCACGCGGCGTGATCGGAAGTTCATCCCGAAACCTTCGCCTCGGCACGGAAATCCTCTGCCCCCACCGCATCAGCCGAAAGGTTCGGCCGAACGGACGCTACCGCCGAGCGCGGCGGCGTGGTACCGTCGCTGGTCGCTGATCGAGCAGGCGATCGCGCTGAACCTGGCGCCGCGCATGCTGGTGCGGCACACCTCGCACCGCTACAAGGGGCAGGTCTTCGTCCCGGCGGCGAACCGCGCGCTCGCGGCCGGCTGCGCGATCCTCATCGTGGGGTTCCAGTCGAGCGACCGGCTCGCGTCGGCGTACGGTCTCGCGGTCGCGGTGACGATGCTGTGCACGTCGCTCGCGTACTTCGCGGTGATCACGCGCGTGCTGCGCTGGAACCGCGTCGCCGGCGTCGCGCTCGTGACGGCGTTCGTCCTCGTCGACGGGAGCCTCGTCGCGGCCTCGCTACCGAAGTTCGTCGACGGCGGCTACATCCCGATCGCGGTCAGCGCCGCGATCTTCACGCTCACGACGACCTGGCTCGAAGGCCGCCGCTGCCTGGCGAACGCGCTCGCCGCGCAGCAGACGCCGGTCGCGACGGTTCTCGACCGGCTCCCCGCCGGGCTCGGCGAGAAGGGGACGATGGTCTTCCTGACGCCGGACCCGCGCGGCGTCCCGTTCCTCGCGCGCCACCGCTGGATCCGCGAGCGCGCCGCGGAGGAGCGGATCGTGATCCTCAACATCGCCTCGGTCGCGACGCCGTACGTCGAGCCGCACGAGCGCGTCACGGTCGAGCGCCTCTCGCTGCGCCTCGTCCGCGTCGTCGCGCGCTTCGGCTACATGGAGTCGCCGCGGATCGAATCGATCCTCCGCGCGTGCGCCGCGTTCGACCTCGACCTCGACCGCGACGACACCTCGTTCTTCTACGCCGACCCGAAGATCTCGCCGCTCGGCAACGGCGGGATGCCGGCGTGGCGGCGCTCGCTCTTCGCGCTGCTGCAGCGCAACGCGCGCCCGCTCCCCGACGACCTCCGCATCATCGCCGAACGCCGCATCGAGCTCGGCGTCGAAGTCGCGATCTAACGCCTCCAAGTCTGGCCACATTCGTATGCGCGGTCAAAAACAGCGCAACGGCGTGCTAGCCCGCGCACACTGCCGCCAGGTAGGATGGTCGCTACCGTCCTGCATGAGGAGAGGCAATGAAAGCACCATCCATACTCGTGTTCGCGGCGGCGTTGCTGCTGACCGCCGCTCCTTCCGACGCCGCACAAGGTTTGACCGAAGCTCAAGCCCGCGCGATCATCGCGCCGTGGTACGGCCTGTTCAACGTCGCCGGACGAGGCGACGTGAAGACGATCGAGGAGCAAGTCACCACCCCGGACTACGAATCGTGCGCGGGGTATCTTCCATCCGAATGCTGGGGGCGGGCGACCTCGATCAAGGTGATCGACAATTTCGCCAAATCAATCCCCGACATGACGTTCGATATCAAGGAAGTGCTGGTCGCCGGCGATCGCATCGTCGTACGCGGCGAAGTCTCGGGGACGCCGGCCGGCGAGCTGTTCGGTGCACCCCACACCGGCAAGAGCTTCAAGATCATGACCATCGACATTCAGACCATCAAAGACGGCAAGATCGTCAAGACGTATCATTTGGAAAACTGGGTCAGCGCGCTAGCGCAGATCCGCGCGACGTAGCAGCGGCGCTTCGCCTCAATCGAACCCGGTAAGCTGTTCTATCGGCGCCGGTCGCGCGGCGTGGCGCAGCGCGGATTCCGCGCGCGCCCGGAACAATGGCGTGGCCGCCGCTATGACGGCCAAGATCGCGATGGTCGTCGCGAATCCTGCGAGGAATGACGTGCGTGAGGCGATGATGCCGGTTATCAGGCTCGGCAGGCTGTATCCGGCATACGCCGCGACCAGCAGTCTGGCGAAGACGCGGGCGCGCTGCCCGCGGCCGATCAACCCCGCAACGCCGAACGAGGCGCCGGAAGCGACACCGCTGCTGCCTCCCACGACGAGTGTCGCAATGCCGATCAGCCACCACGAATTCGCATGCGTCCCCCAGACGAGCAAAACCAGTCCGACGACGACGCCGGCCGCCGCGACGGGACCGCTCCGCTGCGGGGCGACGTTGCCGAAACGAATGCTCGCGACGACCGTTGCCAACTGCGTCGCGACGAAGGCGCCCGCGCCGACGAGCGGATCGGAGACGTGAATCGCGGCGGCCAGATATGACGGGACGAGCGAAAGGTAGAGCGCCGTGCCGGCCCACGCGACGAACACCATCGGCATCGCGAAGAGCAAACCGGACCGGACCGAATCCACCGGGAGCGGCGGTTCCACCGTCGCAACGCCGGCGGGCGCCGGCCGCGACTCGAAGAAGGGAAGCAGCCCGACGGCCAAGATGCCCAGGATGAGCATGGGAAGGTACGACAGGTTCGTCCCTCCCCCGAGGTCGTACGCGAGCGCCGTCACGACCGGTCCACCCGCCAGTGCGAAGGCGGTGACGACGGCGAGGGCCTGTCCCGCGACGATCTTGCCGCGATAGGCCTCCGTGAAGGTGGCCGACATGACGCCGACCGCCAGCGCTGCGCCGATCCCTTGCGACAGACGCGCGACGATCAGCTCCGGGAAGCCGCGCGCGAGCAGCAACGACAACGTCCCCGCCAGCATGAACCCCGTGCCGATCCCGACCATCAGCCGGCGCCCGTACCGCTCGGCGTGGCCGCCGAAGATCAGCAGAACGGGGATGAGCGTTCCGACGTAGACGGAGAACGCCAGGGCGACGTCACCGGGGCTGAGCCCCCACTGCTGGCGGTAGGCGACGAAGACCGCGCTGCTGGCCGTAGAGTTCGAGGTCAGGATGATGTACGATGCGGCCGCCGCGAGAGCGCGCCGGGAGCGCGCGCGTTCGTCAGTGCCCGGCACGAGGCACGCGCGTGCGATTCGCCGATCGCCACTTGAACGGCGTCGTCCCGACCCGGCGCGTGAAGGCTCGCGATAAGCTCGATTGATCGCTGAAACCGCAGGCGCCGGCGACGTCGCAGAGCGAGAGATCCGATTCGGACATCAGCTTCATCGCGGCAGCGATCCGCGACTGAAGCAGATACACCTTGAACGTCATGCCGACCGTAGCGTGAAACGTCCGAGAAAAGTGCGACGAGCTGCAGCCGATGAGGGACGCGATCTCGGGCATGCGCACGCCGCGCGGGAGGCGGTCGATCACGGCGAGGCGCGCGCGTTCGAGCTCGGTTTTCGTCAGCGGCCGAACGGCCCGCGACTGATGCGGCGGCGCGTGTTCGTTGAAGCGCCGAACCGAGACCAGCAAGTCGCCGAGTCGACCGTCGATGCGAGCGCGAACCGAAAGCTGCAAGCCCGCCAGGCTGTCGCCATCGACTCCCTCGTGGATGACGTCAGCCAAGATCGTCAGCATGCTGTCCCGACGCGCCCATGCGCCTAAGTGTAGGCGCGCCGAGCGCGCGCGCCCACCTACAACCCCGACAGTCGGTGCCACAGTGGAACGAGCGGACGCCGCGGCCCTGGGAAGCGCCGGAAGCCGCCCCGCGGCCGGCGAACTGGGAAGGTGATGCCGGCTAGCGACGACTCGGCTCCGTTCTCCGAAGTGCTGCGCCTCTTTCGAACTCGGGCCGGCATCTCGCAGGAGGCGCTCGCCGTCGCCGCGTCGCTCGGGGTGAAGACCATCGCCTCACTCGAGCAGGGGCTGCGGAGAATGCCGTACCGCCGAACCGTCGGCGCGATCGCGGATGCCCTCGGGCTCTTCGACGCCGACAAAGCGACGCTCGTTCGTTCGGCGGATGTCGCGCGACAGGGCGCGCGGCGCGCGTCGATACGTCCGGATCACGAACCGGCCGGCGGCACGTTTCCGACGCCCTCGACGTCATTCGTGACACGACCCGAGATCGCGGAGATTCGGACGCTGATGCGATCGGTCCGGCTGCTCACCGTCTCCGGCCCCGGCGGCATCGGGAAGACGAGGGCGGCCGTCGAGGCGGTGAAGTCCATCGATCACGCAACGGCGCCGGCATATTTCGCCGACCTCGTCCCCTGCCGTTCAGCCGAGGCCGCGATGCAGTCGATCGCTTCGGCTCTCCGCATCCGGCACGATCTCGCCGAGATCGACGCGACGGCGCTTGCGGCGGCCATCGGGGACCGTGAGATGCTCATCGTTTTCGATGGCTGCGAACATGTCACCGGCGCGGTCGCCGATATCGTGTGCGCGCTGCTGCGATCGACCACCCGGCTCTCCGTTGTGGTGACGAGCCGCGAACCGCTGGGCCTCTCGAACGAGACCGTCTTTCGTCTGCGGCCGTTGGCTCTGCCGAGCTCGCCGGCGGCGATCGCTTCGCGCCCGGATTCGTTCCCAGCCGTCAACCTTTTCCTCGCGCGCGCCGGGCTCGGCGAGTCGGCGGCGGCGCTGCCCGCCGAACAGCTCGACATGGTGGTGGAGATCTGCCGCCGGCTCGAGGGAAATCCGCTCGCGATCGAATCGGCGGCATCACAGGCGGCAACGTTCGGTCTGCGGTTCGTCCACGAGCGCCGGGAGCGACCGCTCGACACGATCGTGTGGAGCTTCGAGCTGCTGGATCGCTCCGAGCAGCGACTGTTGCAACACCTCGCGATCTTCCGAGGCGGCTTTACGCTCGCCGCGGTTCAGTCGGTGTGCTCAGATCGAACCGGATCGTCCGACGACGTGTCGAGCCTGTTGCTGAAGCTGATCGACAAGTCGCTGGTCGAGGTCGTTCACCCCGGCGCGACGACGCGCTTTGCGCTGTCGGAGACGGTCAGAGCGTTCGCGCTGGACCGCCTTTCGCGGTCGGGAGAGCAGCCGGTCGCGGCCCTTCGTCACGCGCAATGGATGGCGGACGAAGCGGACCGCGTCGGCGCGACCCACTTGAGCCTGGCCGAAGGCGCGACCCGGCGCAACATCGACAATGCGCGCTCCGCCGTCCGTTATGCGTTGAACGCGGGAGCCGATGCGCACACGATTCTAGCGGCGCGGATCTTGCGCGGCTATCGTCGCATTTGGCTCGCCTTGGGGCACCAAGCGGAGCACGCGGCGCTGGTCGAGGCCTGTCTCGCGAAGCTGGGTTTGGACCAGCACGTCCGGCTGGCTAGCGAACTGCTACAGTTCGTACCACAGTTCTCGGAGCAGGGGGGGCAAGGCCGGCAAACTCCCAAGTACCTCCCTCGAGGTGGCGATGAGCTGCACGTTCGGTGACATGCTGAGGGAGCATCGAATAGCGGCTGGCCTGACGCAAGACCAGCTGGCCGATCGCGCGCGGCTCAGCTCGAAGGCGGTCAGTGCGATCGAACGCGGTGCGCGCCGCCGCCCCTATGCCGCGACGATCTCCGCCCTCGCGGAAGCGCTGGCGCTTTCGGGGGCGGCGCTCGCCGAGTTTCGTGACGTCGCGGTGCGAAGACCGGCAAGCCGCACGTTCTCGCTTCCCCGCTACACCACGTCGTACGTCGAACGCCCGAGCGAGCATTCGGAGCTGGCGGGGCTGCTGCGGGATCACACGCTCGTCACCGTGGTCGGTGCGGGCGGCACCGGAAAGACGCGGTTGGCCGTTCAGGTCGCCGGTGACGTGGTCCCGTCGTCGTACGAGAGCGTCGTCTTCGTGGATTGCGATTCGCTCGGCGACGGCGATCGGATCACGGAGCACATCTGCGCGGAGCTTTCCCGCGCGCGCCGGGTGTTGGTGATCTTGGATTCTTGTGAGCGCGCCATCCCCTCGGTCCGCCGGCTGATCGAGGCGTTTCGCAACGTCTCCTCGGCCTTCCGCTTCCTGGCGACGAGCCGGCAGCGTGTGCGGGTCTCCGGCGAGGCGATCTATCCGTTGCACGGGTTTGCCGTTCCGAGCGAGCGTTCGCGCGAGCACGAGCTCACGCCGTCGGCTCCCGCACGGCTCTTTCAGGAACGCGCGCTCATGCGCGACCGAAGTTTCGCGCTGACTCATGAGGTGCATGCCGTCGTTCTCGAGATCTGCAGGCGCCTCGAGGGCCTGCCGCTCGCGATCGAGCTCGCGGCCTCCCGCGTGGGAGCGCTGAGCGTCTTCGAGATTCGCGACGAGCTCTTCCGCACGTATTCGATCTTGTCCACCGAATACCGCGACGTGCCCGCTCGGCACCGCAGCCTCGCTGCGAGCATCGACTGGAGCCTCTCCGATTTGGCTCCCGAGGAACGCGAGGCGCTGAGCAGGTTGACGGCGTTCCGCCGGAGTTTCACCGTCCAGGCCGCGGAAGCGCTCCTCGACGATGCCGCGAACAGATCGCCGCTCGCGGTCATCGCCTCGCTCGTCGAGAAGTCGCTCATCGCCACCGACTCGAGCGCGGGGACAGCGCGTTATCGTCTCACGGAGGCGACCCGCGCGTTCGTCCGGGACGTTCGGACCGATGCGCCGGCGCTCGCCGCCTCCGCGCGACGGCACGCGCGGTGGCTCGCGGAGTTCGCCGACGAGGCCGATGCGACGTATCTGAGGATGCCGCACGGCAGTTGGATGAAGATGGTCGGTTCGTGGCTCGACGACGCACGAGCGGCCGTCGGATGGGCGCTCGGGGAAGGGGACGATCCCGACGTGGCCGGCCGCATCATCGGCGGGCTCCGCGGAATATGGCGCACCTCCGGCTTCGCGAGCGAGTGTTGTCGCTGGGTGGAGGCGACGCTGCCGTTGCTCGATGCCGCGTCTCGTCCGGCGGTCGTTTCGCGGGTCTACCGCGCGCTCGCGCAAACGTCGACGGGTTTCCCGCGCGTCGAAGCCGCGCTGCGATCGAAGGCGCTCGCCGAGAGCGCCGGTGATCGCGTCGCGATCGCCGCGAGCGCGACGATGATCACCGAAGGTCTCTTCGAGATGGGCCACTACGGGGCCGCGCTCGAAACCGTAAGCCGGAACGCGCGCCTGATCGAGGAGATGGATCTCCGCGAGACGCTCCTTTACGCGCGAACGTTCTACGACCGCTCCCTCATCTTTCGCGCCGTCGGCCAGCCCGAGCGCGTCGCCGGTGAACTTGAAGCGGCCATGCGGATCGCGAGCCGCACCGGCGACGACTGGGTCGCGCTCGATATTCGGTCCGTATCCGCGGACCTTGCGTCGGATGCCGGGAACCATGCCGACGCGCTCTCGGTCGCGAACGAAGCGCTCCAGCACGCCCGTGGTCTGGGCTGGGACGTTTTCGTCGTCTCGTCGCTGAATAGCATCGCTGCCTCCCAGCTCTCGATGAACCGGACGGAAGATGCGCTCTCGTCCGCCGCGGATGCGCTCGCACTCTCCCGCGGGCGCGATGCTCTCGGCTTCGATACGTCGCTCGAGCACTTGGCGATGATAGCGGCGTCTCGCGGGCGCTTCAGGGACGCGGCGCTGCTCCACGCGTTCGTCGAGAACTCGCTCGAGCGGAAGGCCTACATCCGCACGCGCGGCGAGCGGCGCGCCCGCAACGCGTTCGTCGAACGCCTCCGCGGCGGCCTCGGCGCGGACAGGTTCGCGCTGCTCTCCGAAGCCGGGCGGACGCTGACGGAAACCGTCGTCGCAGACTTGGCGCTGGCGGCCGCTTCGGCCTAGCCGTCAGCCGCCATCGAAGTGTAGGAGCGACTGTCGTAGCTGTAGGTTCCGGTCTTTCCGGCCGAACGCGTACACTCGAGCGGTGGCAATAACGGTCAACGTCAACGACACGCTCCACACGGTCGACGTCCCGGGCGATACGCCCCTCCTCTGGGTGCTCCGCGACGAGCTAGGTCTGACCGGTACGAAGTTCGGCTGCGGCGTGGCGCAATGCGGCGCGTGCACCATCCACGTGAACGGAGACGCGACGCGATCGTGCGTCCTGCCCGTCTCCGGCGTCGTCGGAAAGCGCGTACACACCATCGAGTCGGTCTCGCGGGATAATTCGCATCCCGTGCAGCGCGCGTGGATCGCGGAGCAGGTTCCGCAGTGCGGATATTGCCAGTCGGATCAGATCATGGCGGCGATCGCGTTTCTCCGCGAACAGCCGCATCCGACGGACAAGCAGATCGGGGATGTGATGACGAACATCTGCCGCTGCGGCACCTACGACCGCATCCGCAGCGCGATCCGGCGCGCGGCGGCGGATCGCTGAGCGCGTGCTCGCGGTGACGACCAGCCGCTCAGAGTTCATCGGTCTCGCGGGATCCTTCTGCGCCGGCCTGATGCTCGAATTTTCGATGCCCGCGCGGGCGGCCGCACCGGGCGGCGTCTTCGCACCGAACGTCTGGCTGAAGATCGCTGCGGACGAGACGGTCACGATCATGGTGGCCAAGACCGAGATGGGCCAAGGCGTCATCATGGGGATGCCGACGATCGTCGCCGACGAGCTCGATGCGGCTCCGGCTCACATGCGCACCGAGTTCGCGCCGCCGGACCCGAGATACATCGACAAGGAGCTGCAAGACCAGGTAACGGGCGGGAGCACCGCCGTGCACAGCAGCTGGCTCCCGCTCCGGCGCGCCGGCGCGACGGCCCGGGCGATGCTCGTCGCGGCCGCTGCGGCGGAATGGGACGTGCCTCCGTCGAGCTGCACGACGCGCGAGAGCGTCGTGTACCATGTGGCCTCGGGCCGCCGCGCCACCTACGGAAACCTCGCGGCCGCCGCGAGCCGTCTTCCCGTGCCGGCCGACGTCGCCCTCAAGCGCGCCGCGGACTTCCGCCTGATCGGACGCGCTCGGCAGCGGACCGACATCCCACCGAAGGTCAACGGCTCCGCGATCTTCGGGATCGACGTTCGTATTCCGGGGATGAAGTACGCCGCGATCGCGCGCTCGCCGGTCTTCGGCGGTCGCGTGAAGAGCTACGACGCACGGCGCGCGCTTGCGGTCCCCGGGGTCGACCGGGTCGTCCGGATCTCGAACGGGATCGCGGTCGTCGGAAACAATACCTGGGCGGCCTTCAAGGGCAAGAGCGCGGTGTCGGTCGTCTGGGACGAGGGCGCGAACGCGAAGCTCAGCAGCGAAAAGCTCTTCGCCGAAGCCGAGTTCTATGCCCGGCACCACACGCACGAGCACGTAGCGGTCACACGGGGCAAACCGGAGACGGCCACCGGTGACGTTATCGAGGCGGTCTATCGCGGACCGTTTCTCGCTCACGCGACGATGGAGCCGATGAACACGACGGTAGACGTGCGAAAGGATCGCTGCGAAGTGTGGTCCCCGACGCAGGTGCAGCGGCGCGCTCAGGCTGCGGCCGCGGCGGTCACGGGCCTCGACCCGGAGCGATGCGTCATCCATACGACCTTCGCCGGCGGCGGGTTCGGACGCCGTCTCGAGGTGGACTTCGTCCAAGAAGCGGTCGAGATCTCGAAGGCGATCGGCGCGCCGGTCAAAGTGACCTGGACGCGGGAGGACGACATCCAGGGCGATTTCTATCGTCCGATGAGCGTCAACGTCATCCGCGGTGTCGTGAAGGGGGACGCCGTCACGGCGTTGTCACATCAGGTGGTCTCCCCGTCGTGGTTTCGCCGCTGGGCGCCGTCTCTGATAAAGAACGGCGTCGACGACCTCGACCTTCTGGGCGTGCTCGACGCACCGTACGACGTGCCCAACGTTCGGATCTCGTACATCGACCACGAGCACGGGATACCGGTCGGATCGTGGCGGGCGCCGGACGCCAACTGGAACGCGTTCGTGACGGAATCGTTCATGGACGAGTTGGCGCACCTCGCGGGCGCGGATCCCCTCACGTTCCGGCTGGCGCAGATGCAAAAGCATCCGCGGGCCGCGCACGTCCTTCAGCTCGCAGCCGAGCGAGCGGGTTGGGGGACGCCGCTCCCGCGCGGAGTGGGGCGTGGGCTCGCGACGACCTTCTGGGCCGGCAGCTATGCCGGGATGGTCGCGGAGGTATCGATCGAAAACGGGTCGCCGAGAGTACACCGCGTCGTCGCGGCCGTCGATTGCGGCGTCAACGTGAATCCGGACATCTCGTCCAGCAGGCGCAAGGCGCGACGAATTTCGGCCTTTCGGCCGCCCTGACGGGGAAGATCACGATCCTCAACGGGCGGGTGGCGCAGAACAATTTCTACGACTACACCGTGCTGCGGATGGCCGATGCGCCGGCGATCGAGGTCCATCTCGTCCCCAGCGAAGAGCATCCGAGCGGCGTAGGCGAGCTGTGCACGCCGCCGATCGCCCCGGCGGTCGGTAATGCGATCTTCGCACTGACCGGGAAACGGATCCGTTCCCTGCCCTTCAGCGACCATTTCAAGTGACGCTGCAGCTCTTCCGCATCCACCCCAGGGAGCACATGATGACCGAGACCGAATCGCGAGATCGAGCGAAACAGTTCGCGCTCGAAGCCTTCGACACACTCTTCAACCGGCGCGACATGGAGAAAGCCGCGACGTTCTGGTCGCCCGGCTACATCCAGCACAGCGCGCATATCCCGCCTGGCCGCGACGGGCTGTTCGACCTGGTGCGGTCGGCTCCGCCGACGATGCGCTACGAGAATCACCTCGTGCTCACGGAGGGCGAGTGGGTGATGATGCACGGCCGGTTTTCGGGGCGCGGCGACGCGCCCAACTGGATCGCCGTGGACATCCTCCGTGTCAGGGACGGTGTATTCCTCGAGCATTGGGACGTCTTGCAGGACGAGGCGACGAAAGCCGAATCGAAGAGCGGCTTGCCGATGTTCGGCGACACCTTTCCTTCGTGACGGCGTGCGACGCTATCTCGGAGCGGTGATCGTGGCGGCGATCTGCTTTCTGGGTGCATCCGTGATGAGCTCGACGGGCGGTACGACGCTTGCGGGAGCAGCCGGGACGCCGGCGAGCGACGCCGCGAACCGCAAAGCCGCGTCGATCGCCGACTTCGTCGCGATGGGGCACGTCATCGAGAGCCCGCGGTGCTTGAACTGCCATCCGGCCAATGGATATCCGACGCAGGGCGACGACATGCACCCGCACTCGCCCCGCATCGCGGCCGGGACCGGGCGCGGTGTTCCGGGCTTCAAATGCGCGCAATGCCACGGCGCGGTGAACGCGGACACGGCATTACCCCGCATACAGAGCGTTCCAGGAAACCACAAGTGGCAGCTCGCGCCGCACGAGTTCACTTGGCAGCACCGTACCTTGGCGCAGATCTGCCGCCAGATTCGCGATCCGCGCCGCAACGGACATCGCTCGCTCAAACAGCTGCACGATCATCTCGCGTACGACGATCTGGTCGGTTGGGCGTGGCATCCCGGTCGCGGCCGAGCGCCGGCGCCCGGAACGCAGACGACCTTCGGGCGGCTCACGCAGCACTGGATCGATACCGGCGCCGCGTGTCCCGGTGACGCGTAAACAAACGGAGGCACCATGATCGAGCCGAAAAAAATCTCGACCGACAAGACGACGCCCGGATATTGGCGCGTCGTCTTGGACAACCCGCCGATCAACGCCATCGACGATGAGATGTACGACGAGCTCTTCGATCTCGTCGAGGAGATGGAGCACGAATCGTCGCTGAAAATCGTCACCTTTGAGAGCGCCAATCCCGATTTCTTCATCGCTCATTACAGCACGGCGCAGCCGCGCAGCCGCTTCGGAGTTCCGCCATGGATCGACACCGCGATCCGGCTCGCCGAAAGCGACGTCCTGAGCGTCGCCGTCGTCCGCGGCCGGGTACGCGGAGGCGGTAGCGAGTTCGCGTTGGTGTGCGATCTCCGGTTCGCCAGCCGAGAACGAGCCGTCTTCGGTCAGCCGGAGGTCGGGACGGGCCTGATCCCGGGAGGCGGTGCCCTGCAACGCCTGCCGCTGCTGGTCGGACGCTCGCGCGCGCTCGAGATCGTCCTCGGCGGCGAGGACTTCGACGCCGAAACGGCCGAGCGTTATGGTTGGATCAACCGTGCCGTTCCCGACGCGCAGTTCGACGCGTTCGTCCACAATTTCGTTCGACGCGTCCTGTCGTTCGACAAGCAGGCGTTGAGCGCGTGCAAGACCACGATCAATCACGTCGGATTGCCGGACAAGACTCAGCTTCAGGCCACTCAGGATACATTCTTCGCGTCATTCGGATGGCCCGGCGCGCTCGAGCGCCTCCCGAAATTGCGTGAACGGGGCATCGGCACCGCCGGCGAGTTCGAGCTCAACCTCGGCCGTCACATCCCCGAGCTGTAAAAACTGCACCGCTCTTTTCGAAGGAGAAGCAACTATGCCGATGATCGACGTCTACGCATCGGAAGACCTCTTGCCGGCGGGGTGCGATCGCGACCTTGCGGAGCAGCTCACATTGGCGCTTCTCCGCGCGGAGGGCGTGGCGGCTCCGACACCGTTCCATCTGGCGAACACCGCGGCGTACATCCACCGCCTCCCGCCCGCGGCCGTCAATACGGCCGCCACGGGCGGCGCGCGAACGGTGCGAATACAGGTCATCACGCCGCCGGCGGCGTTCACGCGGGATGGGCAGCGAACGCTCGTGACTGAGGCGACCAACATCGTCGCGAGGATCGTCGGTGATCCGACGCAAGCTTCACGCACCTGGGTCCTGCTCACCGAGGCCGCGGAAGGCGGCTGGGGGATCGCCGGTACCGCATACGGACGGGACGAGTTCGTCGCGCTGCTCAGGCCGAAGACCTAGCTCGACACGCGGCGCCGTGCTCGAGCTCTTGGAGCACAGTCTACGCGCCCACGGCGGACTCAGCCGTTGGAAGGGTCTGCATGCGATCGAAGCGCGACTCTCCCTGGAAGGGATGCTGTTCTCGATCAAAGGCTATCCGGATGGACTTCGGGATATCGCCGTTCGCGTGAACACGCGGCGTCCCGAGACCGAGATCCGCACCCACCGAGCGCTCGGGGGGCGCCAGGTGTTCAAGCCCGACGTGGTGTGGAACGAAAACGCCGCGGGCGAGGTCCTGCAGTCGCTCGACGATCCTCGCGGCGCGTTCGCGGGTCAGACGCGGGAGTCGCCCTGGGACCCGATGCAGCTGCTCTACTTCACCGGGTACGCGCTGTGGAATTACCTCACGCTCCCGTTCCTCCTGACGTGGCCGGGGTTCGAGCTCGAAGAGCTCGACGCGCATCCCGAGAACGGCGAGCGATGGCGCGCTCTCCTGGCGAGGTTTCCGGCGAACGTACCGACCCACTGCAGGGAGCAGGTGTTCTACTTCGACGGCGCGGGGCTCGTGCGTCGCCACGACTATGTGACCGACTTGGCGTCAGGCGTGGCGGCGCATTATCCGCTGGACCAGACCTTTCACGGAATCGTGTTTCCTACGCGCCACCGAGTCGTACCGCGCACACCGCAAGGCGCCCAGCTGGCCGGCCCGAGCTCGGTCTTCATGGAGATCGTCGACATCACGATCAAGTAACCGGGGCCTCCAGGCTCGACGGCGTGCGCGTCGCTCAGTAGGCCGCCGAGTCTGAGTCGGAGGCGAGGAACGCCGCGATCTGCCGCGCGAACGGCTCGTGTTCGTCCAAGGGTTGGGCCGCTGGAGCTAGCTCTCGAACACCGCCTCGTGCGCGGGGCACGGGGTGATCTCGAGCGCGCTCGCGCTGCGGCCGGACGCCGTGCACCCGCATGTCCATGCGACGCGCGTCGGCGCGATCTCGCCGTCGCGTTCGCGAGTGAGGTCCTCGGGCTCGCCGAGCAGCGCTTCGAGCGCGTAGAGCGCGTACCGTTTCTGCGTCATCATGCCCGCCGGCCGACGATGGCGTGCAGCGCTTCGGCGAGGATCGCCGTCTTCTGCTCGTCGGTCGCCTCCGCGTAGCGCTGGAACGCCGGCCCGAGGTTCTCGCGCAGCCACTCGTCGCGCAGCGCCTTCGCGTCGTCCGACATCTCGTTGACGAACCCCGGCGCGGGGCGCATGCAGCCGTCGATGCGCCCGAGCTCGAGCAGCTTGAGGACCGTGTACTCGCACGCCGCGCGCTGGTAGACGTTCCGCCGCGAGCCGGAGCCGCGCATGCGGCGCAGCGCGCGCAGGATGAAGCCCTGCTCTTCGAGCACGGCGAGCGCCTCGAACACCGCGGACTCGCTGGAGAGCCCGAGGTCTTGCAAGATCTGCTTCACCGTCGGATGGCAGACGCCGCCGTGCCCGCCCAGCATCGCGAGGTACAGGTAGAGGCTGAGCTGCCGCGGGGTGAGGACGTGGAACAGGAAGCCGCTCCACCATGCCGGGATCTCGGCGAAGGGCCGGCAATCGGAGTCGAAGCGGTTCGCAGCGTCGATCGGCGTGTTGGGAATTGCGAAGCACCACCCTGGCAAACGAGAGCGGTGGCGGCTTCAGAGGGCCGCCACGAGCATGCAAGTCCGCGCCGTTCGGGCGCATACCCTGCGGCGCGAGGCTCCGAATACGCGGAGGGTCGCGCGCAAGGTGAAGGCCCGCGCGCTCGCCGCCGATAGCAATCATGATACCGGGTCCCGCGCCGCGCTTTGTCAAGCAAACGTAAGGCCGCCTGCCTGGAGCACGCTCGAACGGGCGTCTAGTGTTAACCGAGCGTCAACCGCTCGTTATCTTCTCGTAGACCTAGGCCTTTTGGCGTGCAAGCAGCCGACCCTATTGGGTACATTGGCCCTAGGCCGCCATGCGTAATCGTGGCGGTGCCCGCACGTCTAGGAGTTTACCAAGGATGCGTACCCTCGCGGCATGGATGATGGTCGTCCTCGCGCTGATCCCCGGGATCGCGTCGGCGAAGCCCAGCGTCACGCTGAAGCTCACCGGGTCGCTCGTGACCAAGGCCTCCGACGGCCACACGACCCTCACCCCGGTCGAGAAGACCCAGCCCAAGACCGGCGATGCGATCCAGTACGACATCGTCGCGGCGAACGGCGGCGACTCCGCCGCCCTGCGACTCGTCCCGGTCGGCAGGATCCCGGCGGGGACCGCGTACGTCGACGGCTCCGCGAAGGGCGCTCGGGCGCACGCCGAGTTCTCGCTCGACGGCGGGAAGACGTGGTCCGCGGTGCCGATGGTGCGCGTCCGACAGCCCGACGGGACGACCGTCGTGAAGAAGGCGGACCCCGCGCTCTACACCACGGTCCGGTTCGTCACCGACGGCGCGATCGCGCCGCACGCGACGGCCGCGTACGTGTATGAGGTGCGCGTCAAATGATCCGGCTGCTTCGCTTGTGCGCGGCGGTTGCCGCGCCCGTCGTCGCCGGGATCGGCCTCGCGACGATGGCCCCCGCCCTCGCGGGCGGCACGACCGCCGGCACGCCGATCTCGAACACCGCGACGGCGACCTACTCCGACGGCACCAACACCTACAACTCGCAGTCGAACACCGTCACGACGACGGTGCAGAACGCGCCCGCGATGACGATCGCGCCGCCGCAGGGCACGCCCGGCTCGAACACCGTGAGCCCCGGCGGGACCGTCACCGACACCTATACGCTCACGAACACCGGTAACGCGTCGGGCTACTTCCAGCTCTCCGGCGCGCTCGGCACCGCGAACGGCGTGACGGCCGGCCAAGGCACGTTCACCCAGTTCGTCGTGAACGCGGGCAGCGGCAACCAGAACTTCACCACCGTCGCCGCGGCCAACAGCTACCTCGCGACCGGCAACGCGGGCGGTCCGTTCCTGACGGCCGTCAACGGCACGATCACGATCGCGGTGCAGTACACCGCGAACGTCGGCGCGTCGGGGACGATCACGACGAACGTCACCGCGAACGTCACCCAGCAGGCCGGCTCGGGGACGACGCAGCAGACGTCGGCGCCGAACACCGTCGGCCAGTACAACGACACCGTCGTCGTCGACGCGCGCATGGACGTGCAGAAGGTCGCGGCGATCGGCGGCACGGTCGCCGCGCCGGCGGTCACCTACACCGTCCGCGCGAACAACGGCGGCGGCCGCGGGATGGTCGCGGTGAACCGCGCCGGTCTCCCGGCGGGCTCCGGCATCACCGGCGCCGGCGTCATCCTGACCGACAAGCTGCCCTCGTACAACGCCACGCAGCTCACGCTGAACGGCACGCCGACGTGGATCACGCAGCCGGCGGGCGCGACGTTCATCTACTCGACGGACGGCACGACCTGGACGACGAGCACGACGGGTGCGGTCTACGTCGGTATCTTCATCCCCTCGTCGGCGATCACCGGGTCGTTCGGCGCGTCGAACCCCGGCTCATCGCAGGGCAGCGTCACCGCGGCGCAAGCGCAGGCGGCGTTCAGCTACGTCGTCAACGGCTCGACGGCCACCGGCGGCGCGAACTCCAACGCAATCACCAACGTCGTGAACTCGATCTACGGCGACCAGTCCGGCTACATCGAAGGCCCGGGCATCACGTTCCAGAGCGTGCAGAACAACGCGAGTGCGACGGCGGCGCAGACCGCCCCCGCGATCGCGAACACGAACGGGACGCTGACCGGTGCGGCGCAGGTCACCTCGGCGGCTTCGCCCAGCGGCAGCGCGGTCCTCAACGGCCCGAGCGGCCAACCGGGGGCGACCGGTCCCGACGCGACCACGAACACCGACTACACGGCGGTCAGCTACACCAACGGCGGGACGATCCTCTCGGCGGTGAACGGCTCGACGGTCTCGGTCCCCGGCGCCGCGGCGGCGATCACGATCGTCAACTCGATCCAGAACGGCGGCAACAAGGACGACACGTTCAACCTCACCGCGGCGACCGCCGCCGGGCTGACGGCGCTCCCCGCCGGCTGGACGGTGACGTTCCAGAGCGCCGGGCAGAGCGCGAGCGGCGCCTGCGCCGCGGTCACGGCCGGCACGACGATCACCTCGGTCTGCGTCCCCTCCGGTTCGACGCAGAACTACCGCGTGATCTACACGCCGCCGGCGGGCGCGACGACGTTCAACGCCTACGCGGGCTACGGCGACGCGATCACCGCCACGTCGACCAACGACAACACGAAGAGCAACGTCACGATCGACGAGTTGCTCGTCGGCGGATTCGTGAAGCTCGTCAAGTCGTTCTCGGTCGCCTCGGGGCAGCCGTGCGCGAGCGCGACGACCTGGACGCCGGGCGCGGCGAACGTCAACCCGGGCGACTGCATCCAGTACACCGTGACGTACACGAACGTCGCACCGTCGGGCGGGACGAACTGCATCTCGCTCAACGCGACCACGTTCGTGATCACCGAGGACGGCAGCGCGTCGGGCGGCTCCGGCAGCACGACGTACGCGAACAGCTGGGCGGCGAACACGGGCGGACTCTTCGCGGCACCGGTCGACTCGAACAGCGGAACGCTGGGCGGGTACAACCCGGGGCCGGGCGCGGCGGGCTCGTCGAAGTTCACCGACACGGTCGGTGCGCTGAACGCGGGCGCGTCGGGGAACGTCACGTTCAAGGTCCAGGTCCTGTAATCCAGCCATGCCGGGAGTCGTCGTGCGCCTCGTGCGCTCGATCGGCCTCGCTGTCTCCTTCGTCGCGCTCGCGGCGGGGAGCGGTGAGGCCGCTCCCGCGTCCGGCGTGATCATCAGCAACACCGTGACCGCGCAGTACGGCGACGGCGCCGGCACGACGTACGGCGCGCAGTCGAACACCGTCAGCGTCTCGGTCGCCTCCGTCTCCGGCGCCGCGGTGGGGCCGAAAGAGACCGCGGTCGATCCCGCCACCGAAGGGTTCCCGGTAGGCACGAACATCGTGCGCACGTTCACCATCACCAACGCCGGCAACGTCGCCGACGCGTACACCGTGCAGACGCTCACCACCGGCGCGGGGACGATCGCCTCCGCGTCGTTCGTCACGCCCTCGGGTACCGTGCCGATCGCGCTCGGCTCGACGGTCTCGCCCTCGCTGCGCGCGGGCGAGTCGGTGAAGGTGCAGGTCGCGATCGCAACGAGCAGCGTCCCGGTCGGCGCCGCGTTCCCGGTCGCGATCGCCGTGCGCTCGACGAACGCGAGCGCCGCGAACGGGCTGGTCACCGACACCGGAAAAGCGTGGGCGCTCGCGCAGCCCGGCGCGTCGATCGCCGGATCGCTCGGCCCGGCGGCGGCGATCAACAAGCTCGTCGATCAGACGCGCACGCACACGGCGAAACCCGGCGAGACCGTCACCTACTCGATCGCCTTCAAGAACTACGGCGGCTCGCCGGCGACGAACGTCGTGCTGATCGACGACGTCCCCGCCGGGATCGTCGCGCAGCCGCAGACCGTCGCGATCAACGGCGTGAGCGCTGCGTCGTCGGCGACGCTCGCCGGCCAGCGGCTGACGGTGAAGATCGCCTCGCTCGGCAGCGGCGCGCTCGACACGGTCACGTTCGACGCGGTGGTGCAGAACGGCACGTCGGCGGGCTCGACCTACGTGAACGTCGCCTCGATCGCGGCCGACGGGATCGCGCCGATCCAGACGACGCCCGCGAGCGTCCTGGTCGGTCTCGGCAACGTCGTGTACGACGGCTACGGCGGCGGCGGCGCGCCGGTGAACGGCGCGGTCCTCGCGCTGCGCGATTTCGCGACGAAGGCGCTGGTGCCGCTGCCGGCCGTCGGCGCGGCGTCGGGCTCGTCGTCGCTGCGCTCGCCGCTCGACGTGGTGGTCGGTGTCCCGCCCGGCGGTCTGCCGCCGAACACCGGGAACGGCAACCCGTTCACGACCGGCGCCGACGGCGCGTACAGCTTCGTCTTCAACCAGTCGCAGCTCGGCACGCTCACGCAGCCCGCGCAGTACGAGCTCGACATCAGCGCGCCCGGCTACCGCGAGCGCCGCATCCAAGTGTCGATCAGCCCCGACTCGAGCGGGCTGCTCTACAATGCCACACTGCACCAGCTCGACGACCAGATGCTCGCAGCGCCCGGCGGGTTCACGCTGACCGCGAGCTCGGTCTCGCTCTCGCAAGTGTTCGGCCTGCTGGGGAACCTGCCGATGTTCTCGCCCCATCCCCTCGCGGTCTCGAAGACCGTCGACCGCGACGTCGCCTCCGGCGGCGACCGGCTGCTCTACACGCTGCAGGTCGGCTCGCAAGGCGCGCAGCTCGGCGCGACGAGCGTGATCGACACGCTGCCCGCCGGGCTCGTCTACGCGCCGGGGACCGCGCGCGTCGACGGCGTCCCGGTCGAGCCGAAGCGCGACGGACGGATCCTCACCTGGACGTTCGCCTCGCTCAACGCGCAGCACACGATCACCTACGCGACCGTCGTGATGCCGTTCACCGCCGACGGCGCGACGCTGGTCAACGTCGTCGACGTCGACGCCTCGACCGGGACCGGCGGACGCGTGCACGGCACCGCGAGCGCCGACACGCGCGTCGTCGCCGGCGCGCTCAGCAACCGCATCGTGATCACCGGCCGCGTCTTCGTCGACAGCGCGCGCACCGGGCGCTTCCGCGACGGCGACAAGGGCGTCGCGGGCGTGCGCATCTACCTCGAGGACGGCTCGTCGGTGACGACCGACCAGTACGGGCGCTTCACGTTCCCGTCGGTCCATCCCGGACAGCACGTGCTGCGCGTCGATCCGAGCTCGCTGCCCGCCGGCGTGCGCGCGTACGACGAGCACCGCTACGACAGCCCGCGCAGCTTGCAGCGGCTGCTGCACGGCCTCTACGACGCCGGGCTGATGCACGACGTGAACTTCGCCCTGGAGCCCGGGGCATGAGCGCCGTGCGCAACCGCATCCGCCGCTCCGGCGTCGCGTTCGTTCTCATGGGGCTCGTCCTCTCGACCGTCGACGTGAACCCCGCCGGCGAGATCCCGGGCGCGCTCGCGCAAGAACCCGCCGCCGTCACGGCCTCGCCGCAGCCGTCGCCCGCGGCGTCGCCGTCCGCGAGCGCGCTGCCGTCCGCGAGCGCCTCGCCGAGCGCGAGCGCCGTGCCGGTCGCCGTTGCATCGCCGAGCGCGACCGCGCCGGCGGTCGCCTCCGCGGGCGCGGCCGAAGCGCCGGCCGAGTCGGTCTCCGTCGCCGCGCCGAAGGCGCCGGAAGGCGGCGATCTGACGCATCTCACGTTCACCGCGACCGCGAACGACGGGCTCGCGGCTTCGCTCGTCGAGCCCGCCGACGATCACGTCGCCGCCTCGACCGCGGCGAGCATCGAGGTCGAGACGGTGAAAGGCGCGGGCGTCGAGCTGAAGGTCGGCGACGCGGTGGTCCCGTTCTCGCGGATCGGCAAACGGACCGTCGACACGAAGACCGGCGTCACGCGCTACACCTACTACGGCATCGCGCTGCAGCCCGGACCGAACGCCGTCGCGCTGACCGCGCTCGGCGCGAACGGGCTGCGCGGCACGACGACGATGCACCGCGTCTTCGGCCCGGGCCGTCCCGCGAACGTCGCGGTCTCCGCCTCCGGCCCGCTGCGCGCGGACGGGAAGAGCGCCGTGCAGGTGCGCGTCGAGGCACACGACGCGTGGGGCCATCGCGCCGCCGCCGGGAGCATCGTGCAGATCGTCCTCGTGCAAGGCGACGCGAAGCTCGAGCGCGTCGCGAAAGCGAACGCGAACGCGGAAGCATCGCCGGCGCCGGCCGCCGTCTCGCCGGTCCCGCTCTCGACGTCCTCGCCCGGTGCGGTGAACGCGACGGTGAGCCAGCAGCGCCTCGAGGTGGCGCTCGACGACGAAGGCGCCGCCGTCGTGCGCTTGGTCCCGGGGCTCACGCCCGGCGCGGTCGTGCTGCGCGCGGAGTGCGGCGACGTGACCGGCGAGACGCGGCTCTTCCTCGAGCCGAACCTGCGCAAACCGTTCGTCAGCGGGCTCGTCAGCGCGGGCGCCGGCGCGGTCCCCGGCATCCCGGGCGAAGCGGACGGCGACCCGAACGGCGCGGCGTCGCGGCGCGGCCGGATCGCGATGTTCGGGACCGGTGCGATGGGCAAGTCGCTCGCGACGTTCGCGTACGACAGCGCCGACACGCTGCAGCGCACGCCGCAGTACGGCGGCGCGCTGGGCTCGTACAGCGGCGACCCGAGCGACAAGCCCTACGCGATCACCGGCGACGCCAGCATCCGGCGCGACGACGCGCTCTCGCGCGACCGTCTCTTCGCGCGGCTCGACAGCGGCCGCACCACGGCGATGTGGGGCGAGTTCCGCGCCGTCACCGGCAGCGCGACGAGCCCGCTCGGCGGGTTCGACCAGCTCGTCGACGGCGCGAAGCTCGATCTCGGCGGCCAGAACCGCCGCATGACGCTCTTCGCCGCGCGCAACGACGTCGGCTACGACCGCCGCGTCTTCGCGCCGACCGGTCTCGCGAACGGCGTGGCGCTGCGCAGCGGGATCGTGGTCGGCTCCGAGGTGGTGCTGCTCGCCACGCTCGACGCGCGCACCGGCGCCGTGATCGGGCAGACCGCGCTCACGCGCGGGATCGACTACTCGATCGAGTACGCGACGGGACAGCTGCACTTCATCGACATCCCGCTCCCGCTCGACGCCGCGTTCAACCCGCAGCAGATCGTCGTGACGTACGAGTACGACGCGCCGGGGAACAGCGCGAAGACGCTCGGCGGCCGCGCCGAGACCGCGTTCGGCGCGAACCACGCGATCAAGCTCGGCATCGGGTACGTGAACGACACGACCGGCGCGGGAAACGTCGCGCTCGCGACGCAGGATCTCGGCGGGACGTTCCGCGGCGGCGCGTGGCAGATCGTGCACGCCTCGAGCAGCGGCTCGCTGCTCGCGACCTCGCCCGATGCGCCGCTGACCGCGAACGGCGGGAGCGCGCTGCACGGCTCGTTCACGCGCGCGGCCGGCCCCGACCGGATCGCGCTCAGCTACGACCGCACCGACACCGGCTACAACGACCCGTTCGGCGGGCTCTCGACGCCGGGGCTGCTCAACGAGCGCGTGACCTACGCGCACAAGTACGCCGGCGGTCTCGGCGAGATGGCGCTCGACTTCGGCCATCAGGCGAACTCCGGGATCGGGATCCTGGGCAGCACGCAGACGACGGCCTCGCTGCGCACGACGCGCGCCGTGACGAAGCGCTTCAAGCTCACCGCGGCGCTCGAGCGCCGGATCGCGACCAGCTCCGCCGCCGGACCTTCGCTCGCGGCGACGACGCCCGCGACGACGCTCCCGGTCGGTTTCGTCCCGCCGCCGAACAGCTCGCTCGCATCGTATCAGCCGGCGGCGAACCAGTCCTCGACGCAGGCCTCGCTCGGCGTCGACTGGCGCGCCAGCGGACCGCTCGACGTGAGCGTGAACCGCGTGCAGACGCTGGGCGGGCAGAACGACGTGCAGCCGACGCAGACCGACGCGCAGATCACCTACGACCTCGGCAAGGGCGGCCGCGCGTTCCTGCGCGAGCGCTGGAGCGCGGCGCCCGTGCAGAGCTTCGCCGCCGCGACGCAGTCGTTCACCGCGGCGACCGGCGGGACGCGCGCGACCGAGCTCGGCTTCGAACGCCCGCTCGGCAACGCGACGACGCTCGACACGTCGTATCTCGTCGACCACACCGCGAGCGGCGGCGACGTCTTCGCGACGATGGGCGTGCGTGAGAAGCTCTCGTTCGGGCGCACCAAGGGCGACGCGTTCTTCCAGCACGCGACCGCGGCGGGGAGCAGCGCGGGCAGCGGCGGCTTCGAGCTGTACGGCCTGACGCTCTCGTACGCCGATCCCGCCAACAAGTTCCGCGCCAGCGCCTCGACGCAGCTGCGCACCGGCAACGGCGCGGGCGCGTCGATCTCGCTCGCCGCGACCGGCGCGATCTCGCCGGACCTCTCGCTGTTCGCGGCGATCAACGACGCGACCGCGCTCGGCAGCCGGCAGTCCGACGAGCGCGTCGGCCTCGCGTGGCGTCCTTCGAAGAGCGACGCCGGCGTGACGCTGCTGCAGTATCAGCGCACCGACGGCAACGCCGGCCTCACCGACACGCAGAGCGGCGTGCTCTCGCTCGAGCAAGTGCTGCACGTTCGCTCGCGGACCGACGTCGTCGGCCGCTACGCGTACAAAATCGACGGCGACTCGTACTACGCCGCGCACAGCTCGCTCCTCGGACTCCGCGTCGACCAGCGGATCGGCTCTCGGCTCGACCTCGGGGCGGAGGCGCGACGCGCCAACGTCGTCGGGATCGACGGCGCGAGCGCGACCGCGTTCGCGGTCGAGGGCGGCGTGCGGCTTGGCGACGTGACGCGCGTCGGTGTCGGCTACAACATCAAGGGAACGGCAGACCCGTCGCTCTCCGCGACACCGTCGCGGAGAGGCTTCTACGTCACGCTGACGAGCGTCGTCGACCGGCTGTTCGGCTGGGGCAAGCGGTAACGCCGCGCGCCCTGGTTACTCCGCGGAGAGGAAGTCGCTCAGCACGTCGGCGAGCTCGTCGGTGTAGACGTTGAGCGCCGAGATGTGGCTTCCCGGCGTGTACGCGACCTGCGCGGAGGCGGCGGCGCGCCGGATCGCGAGCCCCGCCAGCGGTCCGGCGCCCGAGTCGAACGCCCACAGCGCGACGATCGGACCGGGATAGCGCGCGGGGACGAAGCGGTTCACGATGCGCACCAGCGCATCGCCGACGTCGCTCCCCCAGAACCGCGGCTCCGGCTCGAAGCGCCGCTGCACCACGTAGGTGTTCCAGCGGCGGGTCAGCGCCGAGTAGGCGAGGCGGCGGCGGCGCGGATCGACCAGCTTCGCGCCCCAGCGCCACAGCTGTTCGAACCCGCGCCACGGTCCCTTCGACAGATGGACCGCGCGCGACGCGGCGTCGAGGCCGCCGAACCGCCGTGCGAGCGCGTTCGCCGCGGCGGTGAGCGGCGCGTAGACGTAGACGTCGGTCGGCGGCTGGACCGCGAGCACCGGATCGACGCTCGCGCCGGACGCGCGCAGGCGCCGCGCGATCTCGATCGCGACGGTCGCGCCGAGACAGAAACCCCCGAGCGTGTACGGTCCGCGGGGCTGCACCTCGCGGATCAGCCGCACGTAGTCGTCGGCGATCGCCTCGATCGTCGGCGGGATCGGATCGCCGATCGAGCCGTGCGGCGCGAGCGCGTAGAGCGGCCGGTCGACGCGCAGCGATTTTGCCAGCCGCCGCGTGTACAGCCCGCCGCCGTTGAAGTCGCCGTGGACGAAGAAGATCGGGCGTCCGGCGCGCTGCGCCTCGTGCGCCGTCACGAGCGAGGTGACCTCGACGATCCCGCTCTCGAGCGCGTTCGCGATCGCGGCGATCGTCGGGCGCGCGAAGAGCGTCTGCAGCGGAAGCCGGACGCCGAGCTCGGCCTCGATGCGCGTGAACATCCGTGCCGAGAGCAGCGAGTGGCCGCCGAGCGCGAAGAAGTCGTCGTCGATCGCGATGTCGTCGCGCCCGAGCGCGTCTTGCCATATCGTGAGGAGCCGCTGCTCGACCGGTGAGAGCAGATGGTGGAAGATCGCCTTCACCTTGCGCGTCGGCCGGGCCGCGAGCTGCTCGAGCGCGCGGCGATCGCGTTTTCCGTTCGCCGTGAGCGGGATGCGCGGAACCGCGACGATCCGCTCCGGAACCGCGAACGCGGGCAGATGCCGCGCGAGGATCGGGCGCAGCTCGTCGGTGCTCGACGGACCGGCGATGACGACGCAGGCGACGAGCCGTTTCGCGCCGTCGAGGAAGACCGCCGCATCGCGCACACCCGATTGCGCGAGGAGCAGCGCTTCGACCTCGGCCGGCTCGAGCCGGTATCCGTTGACCTTCGCCTGATCGTCGGAACGCCCGAGGAACCGCAACGCGCCGTCGGGTGCGAAGCGGCCGAGATCGCCGGTCAGGTAGAGCCGCTCGCCGGTCTGCGGGTCGCGCGCGAAGCGCTGCGCGTCGAGCTCCGGCCGCGCGCGGTAGCCGTCGGCGAGCGCGATCCCGCCGATCGCGATCTCGCCGGCGGCCCCGATCGGGACCGGTCTGAGCGTCTCCCCGAGCAGTGCGACGCGAACGTTCGGGACCGCCGGGCCGAGCGGGAGCGGGACGTCGCGCGCGGCCTGCTCGCGCGTCACCTCGCCGAACGTCACCGCGATCGCGGCCTCGGTCGGGCCGTACCCGTTGAACAGCCGCACGCCGGGCGCCGCGGCGAGGAATGCGGCGGCGCGCTCCCGCGTCAACAGCTCCCCGCCGACGATCACCGCGCGCAGCGCGCGCGGGAGCGTAACGGTGCGGCTCTCGAGCGCGGGGACCAGCTCGTTGAAGTACGCCGTCGGCAGATCGAGCACGGTGACGCGCAGCCGCGCGCACTCGGCGAGCAGCGCGGAGACCGCGTTCGCCACGCCCGCGCCTGGGATCGCGAGCGCGGCGCCCGAGCACAGCGCTCCGAACGTCTCCTCGACGCTGATGTCGAAGCTCGGCGAGGTCAGCTGCAGCACACGATCGCCGGGGCCCAGATTGCACGCCGCGCGCACCGCGTCGACGTAGTTCGCGACGGCGCGGTGCGGGACGACGACCGCGTTCGGCCGGCCGGTCGAGCCCGACGTGAACATCACGTACGCCGCGTCGTCGCGAGACGGCGCGGCCGCGGATTCGGAGACTTCGCCCGCGAGCGCGTCCTCGATCGCGATCGCGGGGACCGGCCAGTCGTGATCGTGCGCGGCGGCGCGCGGGACGAGCACGGCGTCGGCCGCGCCGTCTTCGAGCATGAAGCGCACCCGATCGGCGGGATACGCCGCGTCGATCGGCAGGAACGCGGCGCCGGCGAACAGCGTCCCGAGCGTCGCGGCGACACGCTCCACGGAGCGGCCGCCGTAGACCGCGACCGTGCGCGGGCTGCGCCCGCCGGCGCCGAGCGCGCGCGCGATCCGTCGCGCGGCGAAACACAGCTCGCCGTACGTCATCGTGCGCTCGCCGTCGAGCACCGCCGGCGCGTCGTTCGCCGCGGCGGCCGCGCCCAGCACGCCTTCGACCAGCGTCCCGCTCGCCGCACGCTCGGGGCCGCGGCTCCATGCTGCGACCAGCTCGCGCTCGCCGGGCGCGAGCGCGTCGAGCGCGCCGAACGGGACGTCGGGCTCGGCACCGACCGAGTCGAGCAGCGCCTCGAAGTTCGCCAGCATCCGCTCCGCGGTGATGCGCTCGAAGAGCGTCGTGCGGTACTCGAGCCCCATCCGCAGCCCGGCCGGGAGCTCGTCGAACTCCAGCGTGAGATCGAACTTGGCGATCCCGACGTCGATCTCCATCCGCTCGCAGACGCAGCCCGGCAGATCCATCCGCTCGACGCGCGGATTGCGCAGCAGCAGCAGCGCCGACGCGAGCGTCGTCTGATCGGGCCGGCGCGGCGGCGCGAGCCGCTGCACGACGCTCGAGAACGGCGCGTCCTGATGCGCGTACGCGGTGATCAGCGTCTCGCGCGTCAAGCGCAGGTGCTCGCGGAACGAGAGCGCGTCGTCGCACCGCTCGCGCGCGATCAAGGTGTTGATGAAGCACCCGACCATCGGGCGCAGCCGGTCGGAGCGGTTGCGGACCGGGAACGCGATCGGGACGTCGCCGGCGCGGCCGTAGCGGTGGAGCAGCAGCGCGAACGCGCTCATGAGGATCATGAACAGCGAGCCGTCTTCCGCGTGCGCGAGCGCCCGGAGCTTCGCGACGCGCTCGGGCGCGTAGAACCGGTAGGTGCGCGCGCCCGCGTCGGAGAGGATCGCCGGGCGCGGGAAATCGCCGGGGACGTCGACGGGGACCGCGCCGCGCAGATGCTCCGCCCAGAACGCGACGTTCTCGTCGAACGCGCCCGCGCGCTCCAGGCGGCGCTGCCAGCGCGCGTGCTCGCCGAGCGTCGTCGGCAGCACCGGCAACTCGGGCGCCTCGCCGGTCAGGAACCACCGGTAGAGCTGCGAGAGGTCGCGCGCCAGGATCCCTTCGGTCGTCCCGTCCTTGATGATGTGGAAGATCACCATGACGAAGACGTGCAGGTCGTCCGCGAGCCGCACGAGGTGCGCGTGCGCCGGCGGCGCGGCCTGCAGGTCGAAGCTCTCGCGCACCGCGCGCCGCACATAGTCTTCGGCATAGCGGCGCGGATCGGGCGCGGCGGCTGCGCGCGCGTCGAGATAGGTGAACGGCAGCACGGGCCGTTCGAGATAGCGCATCACCGGGCCGCCGCGCTCGAGCGGGTAGACGATGCGGAAGGCGTCGTGCCGCTCCGCGAGCGCCGCGACCGCGCGCTCCATCGCGAGAGGGTCGACCGGCCCGCGGATCAGGACCGCGTCGTACTCCTGGTAGGTCGGCTCGTCTCGCTGGAGCGCGGCTTGGTACCACGACTCTTCCTGCGAGATCGAAAGGGGCGCGCTCGCGCCCGCCGGCTCGCCGACGACTCCGGGGAGGTCGTCGGTCCGCAGCCAGCGATCCATGCGCTCTTCGAACGATGGTGCGCGAAACACGTCGATTATTATCGTCGGCCGCCCGAACTAGCCGCTTTATCGCTTGCTGTTACGGTCAGGTGAAGAAGGAGCCGCATCACGGCAGGGGGGACTCCCGGCGCATGAGACGTTCTGCTCGCGCCTCGCTTACGCTTGCCGCCGCCGCGGCGATGCTGCTCCCGCTCGCTCCGGCGCCGGGTGAGGCCCAGTCTCCGAACGTGATCCGCTTCGGCGCGTCGCTCGCGCTGACCGGCGGGCTCGCCTCGGAAGGGACGCTGGTCAAAGACGGCTACGACTGGATGGTCAAGACGATCAACGACCGCGGCGGGATCACCGTCGGGGGCAAGAAGTACACCGTCGAGATCAAGTACTACGACGACGGCAGCGACACGCCGACCGCGGTCCGGCTCACCAAGAAGCTGCTCGACGAGGACCACGTCAACTTCTTGCTCGGACCGTACGGCAGCGGCGCGACGAACGCGACCAGCGCGGTCGCCGAGCAGTACAAGATCCCGATGGTCGACGCCCACGGCTCGGCGAACACGATCTACGCGAAGGGCAACAAGTACATCTTCGGCGTGCTGAACCCGGCCGACCAGTACGCGACGCCGATGCTGCAGCTCGCCAAGGAGCAGAAGGACGCACCGAAATCGATCGCGTTCGTCCGCGAGGACACGCTCTTCGCGAACATCGGGATCGAGTCGGCGGCGAAGCAGGCCGAGGCGCTCGGGATGAAGGTCGTCTACAACGAGAAGTACCCCACTGGGACGAAAGACTTCTCGACGATCATCGCCGCGATCAAGGCGCAGAAGCCCGACATGGTCCTCGCCGGCGGCTATCAGGGCGACATGATCGTGATCACCCGGCAGATCCGCGAAGGCGGGCTCGGCGTGAAGATGCTCGGCTTCCTGCTGGGTCCGACGGTGCGCGGCTACGTCGGGACGCTCGGCGCGCTCGCGGAAGGGACGCTCGAGCCGACGCAGTGGAACGCGAACATGGGCTGGCACGACCAGTGGTTCGGGATGAGCTCCGAGCAGTTCGCGACGGTCTTCGACAAAGAGTATCACTACGTCCCCGACTACCACGCGCCGCAGTCGGCGGCCGCGCTGGAAGTCTTCTACAACGCGATCCGCAAGTCGAACAGCCTCGACCCGCAGAAGGTGCGCGACACGATCGCCTCGACCCCGTTCGAGAGCTTCTACGGGCCGATCAAGTTCAACGAGAGCGGGATCAACGTCGGCAAGTCGATGGCGTGCATCCAGATCCAGCACGTCAAGGCGACGGGTACGAACGAGGAGCAGTATCAGCCGGTGCCGGTCTGGCCGGCGAAGCTGCGCGGCTCGTCGCGCGTCATCTACCCGCTGAAATAAGCGCGCCGCGCCCGTGCAAACGGTCCAGGCGATCGTCAACGGGATCCTGGTCGGCGGCTTCTACGCTTCGATGGCGATGGGGTTCTCGATCGTGTGGGGGGTGATGAACATCATCGACCTCGCGCACGGGAGCCTGATCATCATCGGCGCCTACGTCACCTACGAGCTCTGCACGCATCTCGGCGTCGACCCGTTCCTGACGATCCCGGTCGCGGCGCTGGTGCTCTTCGCGCTCGGCTATCTGCTGCAGCGGTATCTGATCAACCGGGTGCTGCGCGCGTCGGTCTTCGCCACGCTGATCCTCACCTTCGGGCTCGACCGCGTGCTCGTGAACGCGAACCTGCGCATCTTCTCGGCCGACATCCGCGGGATCACCGTTCCGTACACCGCCGCGGCGCTGACGATCGGCGACCTGCGGATCCCGGTGCTGCGGCTGGCGGTCTTCGCGGTCGCGATGCTCTCGACGCTCGCGCTGTGGCTCTTCCTCGAACGGACGCGGCTCGGGACCGCGATCAAGGCGACGAGCTTCGATCCGGAGGCGGCGCGGCTCTCGGGGATCGATCCCTCGCGCATCTACGCCGTGACGTTCGGGATCGGCGCGGCGCTGGCCGGGATCGCCGGCGCGCTCGTCGCCGCGGTCTCCACGTTCTCGCCGGTGATCGGCGACGGGCTCACGACGCGCGCGTTCGTCGTGGTCGTCCTCGGCGGGCTGGGGAGCGTCCCCGGTGCGATCGCGGGCGGGATGCTGCTCGGCGTGACCGAGAACCTCGTCGCCGCGGTGAGCCCGAGCTTCAGCGACGCGGCGGCGTTCGTATTGCTGATCGTCTTCCTGATCGTGCGTCCGCGCGGGCTGTTCGGCCGCCGCTTCTATGCGGAGATCTAGCGGCTCGCTCACGCGCCTGGCGGTCGCGTGCGCCCTCGTCGCCGTCGCGCTCGCGGTCCTGCCGCGCTTCACCGGCGTCTTCGTGCAGGCGACGCTCGCCGACGTCTTCATGGTGGGGACGTTCGCGGTCGCGCTCAACCTGATCGCGGGCTACGGCGGCTATCCGGCGTTCGGCAACGTCGTTTTCTTCGGGCTCGGCGCGTACGCGACCGGGGTCGCGCAAGCCAACTTCCATCTCCCGTTCGCCGCGGGCTGCGTCGCCGCCGTCGTCCTCAGCGGCCTGCTCGCGATCGCGGTCGGGCCGCTGTTCTTCCGGCTGCGCGGACACTACTTCGCGATCGGGACGCTCGGCCTCAACGGTGCGGTCGCACAGCTCATGACGAACCTCCCGCTCGCCGGCGGCGCGAAAGGGCTCTCGCTTCCGCTGCCGCGGGGGACGCCGGCGACGATCGCGTCGTTCTTCTACGAGCTGTTCCTGGCCGCGCTCGTCGTCGCGCTCGCCGCCGCGATCTGGGTGGAGCGCGGGCGGCTCGGCTACGCCTGCCGCGCGCTGCGCGCCGGGGACGACGTCGCGCAGAGCCTCGGCGTCGACACGCTGCGCACGAAGGTCGCGCTGTGGGCCGTGAGCGCCGCGCTGACCGGGCTGATCGGCGCGATCTACGCGTACTCGATCACCTACATCGAGCCGCCGGACGTCTTCAA
>DATAQE010000049.1:0-23752 GCA_036264835.1 Candidatus Elarobacter sp. | reverse complement strand
CGCGCACGACCAGCGTCCCGCCGCTCATCCCTTTCCCGGTACCGTCGTTCGCTTCGCCGTCGAGCTCCAGCGAGAGCGGCGCGGTGATGAACGCGCCGAAGCTCTGTCCCGCACTGCCGCGATAGCGATACGTCGCCGGGCCGACGTACTCGCCGCGCGCGGTGCGCGTAACGGCGTCGTAGGCGAGGCGCGTACCGACGGCGCGGTCGGCCGGCGTGATGCGCTGCGTCCCGCCCGGGATCGCTTCGTCGTCGAGGTGCGCGGCGTCGAGCGGCGCGACGTCGCGCGGCGCGCGCGTGTCGGGCAGGCGCAGCAACTCGTCGAGATCGACGCCGTTCGCGCGGTCGTAGCGCGGCCGCACGAGATCGCCGCGGCCGTGGATCTCGTCGAGCGAGTGCGCGCCGAGCGCGGCGAGCCGGCGCCGCACGTCGCGCGCGACGAAGCGCAGGAACGTCGCGGCGTCTTCCGCCGTCCCGGGGAACTTGCCGCGAAGCACGGCGTCCTGCGTCGCGATCCCGACCGGGCACGTGTTCAGATGGCATTGGTGCGCGTAGATGCAGCCGAGCGCGATCAGCAGCGCGGTCCCGAAGCCGAACATGTCGGCGCCGAGCATCGCGGCGAGGATCACGTCGCGGCCGGTCTTGAACCCGCCGTCGACGCGCAGCTTCACCCGCCCGCGCAGGCCGTTCGTCACCAGCGTGTGGTGGGTCTCGACGAGCCCCAGCTCCCACGGCAGACCCGCGTGCTTGATCGAGCCGAGCGGCGAGGCGCCGGTCCCGCCGTCGTGGCCGGCGACGTGCACGACGTCGGCGCGCGCCTTCGCGACGCCGCTCGCGACGTAGCCGATCCCCGACTGCGCGACGAGCTTCACCGCGATCTTCGCCTTCGCGTTGGCGCGGCGCAGGTCGTAGATCAGCTGCGCGAGGTCTTCGATCGAGTAGATGTCGTGGTGCGGCGGCGGCGAGACCAGCGACTGTCCCTTCACCGCGCCGCGCAGCGCGGCGATCTCCTCCGTCACCTTGAAGCCGGGGATCTGGCCGCCTTCGCCGGGCTTCGCGCCCTGCGCGATCTTGATCTCCAACTCTTCGGCCGTCGCCAGATATTCCGGCGCGACGCCGAAGCGCGCGGACGCCACTTGCTTGATCGCGTTCAGCGTGCGCGTCGGATCCTCGCCGCCCTCGCCGCCGTTGCTGCGCGCACCGGCGAGCTTCGCGCCGAGCGCGACCGCCTCGTGCGCCTCGGGGCCGAGCGCGCCGAGCGACATCGCCGCCGTGACGAACCGCGCCGCGATGTCGTCCTCGGACTCGACGTCCTCGAGCGCGATCGGATCGCCGATCGGAACGGGTTCGACCAGATCGCGCAGCGCGATCGTCTCTCGCTGCTCGAGCTGGTCGGAGAGCGCGAGGAACGCGGCCTCGTCGCGCGCGACGATCGTCTTGCGCAGGTTCTTCAGAAGCGGCGGATCGTAATGGTGCTTCACCCCGTCGCGGCGGTAGCGGAACAGCCCGCGCTGCGGCGGCTCGGCGCTCTCGCGCGCGAGCGTGTCCCACGCGCGCACGTCTTCCTCGATGTGCTCGAAGCTCAGCGTCTGCACGTGCGTCGCCATCCCCGGGAAGCACGTCTCCATGATGTCCTGATGCAGCCCGAGCGCCTCGAACGTCTGCGCGCCGACGTACGAGCGCAGCGTGCAGATGCCGAGCTTCGCCAGCACTTTCACCAGCCCGGCGCGCAGCGTCTCGAGCAGCACGCTCGCGGAGCCGGTCTCGGCGGCGGCCGCGCGGCCGGCGAGCCACGGCGTCATCACGTTCGCGCCCGCGGCGATCACAGCGGCGCAGCCGTGCGCGTCGCGTGCGAAGCCGTCGCACGCCGCGATCGACGCCTGCATGCGAAGACCGGCCGCGGTGAGGCGCTGGTGCACGGCGCCCGCGGCGAGCACCGCCGGAACGGGGAGCGCGGCGTTGCGGTCGTCGAGGACGAGATAGGTCTTGCCTTCGCGCACCGCGTGCTCGGCCTCGTCGCAGATCGCGGCGATCCGCGCGCGCAGATGCGTCGAGCCGCAGTCGAGCTCGATGCGGTGCTGCATCAGCCGCGCGTCGAAGCTCAGCGTGTCGAACGCGCCTTCGTCGAGCAGCGCGGTGTCGATCGCGACGATGCTCTCGGGCGCGGGGACGTCCCCGTTCGTGTCGCCGCTCCCGACCCACGCGCGCATGTCGAAGACGAAGCCTTCGCGCAGCGCGTCGATCGGCGGGTTCGTCACCTGCGCGAAGCGCTGCCGCAGGTACTCGGTCACCGGCAGCCGGCGCTCGAGGAACGCGGGCGCGGCGTCGTCGCCCATCGACCACATCGGCTCGTTCCCGCCCGCGAGCGGCGAGACGACCTGCTTCAGCTCGTCGGCGGTGTAGCCGAAGCGCACGAGATCGCGGCGCAGCTGGTCGGGATCGGGCGCGAGCGGCCGCTCCGGCGGCATCTCGACGTGCCACGACGCGACGATCTTGCTGAAGTCCGCGTTGTGGCGGCGCAGCGCGCGGAACTCGTCCGGCCGGATCAGCTCGCCGGTCGCGAAGCGCACCAGGATCCGTTCGCCGGGGCCGAGGCGGCCGCGCTCGACGATCGGATCGTCGCCGAAGTCGATCACGCCGGCCTCCGACGCCGCGAGCACCTTTCCGGATTCCGTGCGGCACCAGCGCAGCGGGCGGAACCCGCTGCGGTCGAGCGCCGCGCCGACGCGGTCGCCTTCCGCGAAGACGATCGCGGCCGGGCCGTCCCACGGCTCGACGGTCGGGATGTGCGCATCGTAGTACGCGCGCAGCCGGTCGTCGCCGGCGATCGCCGGCGACAGCATCAGATCGACCGCTTCGTCGACGCGGTAGCCCGCGCCGACCATCGCGTCCAGCGCGACGTCGAACTCGAGCGAGTCGCTCGCGCCGCGCGGCGAGAGGACGCCGCGCGCGCGCATCCAGGCGCGGTTCCCGGTGATCGTGTCGATCTCGCCGTTGTGCGCGATCGTGCCGAACGGCTGGACGAGCCGCCAGCTCGGCGAGGTGTTGGTGCTGAAGCGCTGGTGGAAGACCGCGTAGCGCGAAGCGCACAGCGGATCGCGCAGGTCGGCGAAGTACGCGCCGAGCTCGCTCGAGGAGAGCAGCGCCTTGTAGACGACCTTCGTCGTCGATGCGCTGACCAGCGTCGCGACGTCGCCCGCGTCGCGCAGCGTCCGGATCACGGCGCGGCGCACCGAGCGCATCCGCTCGCTCGCGTTCCCGGGACCCACGTCGACCAGCAGCTGCTCGTACGTGGGCGCGCTCGCGGCGGCTTGCTTCCCGAGCGCGTCGCGGTCGACCGGCGGGACGCGCCAGCGCATCGGCTTGACGCTCTCGCCGCGAATCGCGTGCTCGATCTTCGCGCGCATCGAGGCCGCCAGGTCCTCGTCGACCGGGAGGAAGACGCAGACGGCGGCGAGGTGCTGCTCGGGGACGCGGACGTGCGCCTCGGCGAGGTAGCGCTGGAAGATCGCCCGCGGGGTCTCGAGCAGAATCCCCGCCCCGTCCCCGGTCCGGCCGTCCGCAGCGCGCGCGCCGCGGTGCTCCATCGCGCCGACCGCCGCTAGGGCGAGCCGGACGACCTCATGGCTGCCCGAGCGGTGCGAGAGATCGGCGAGGAAGCCGACGCCGCACGCGTCGTGCTCGGCGTTTGCGCTGAACGGGGTCGAAGGATCGCGCATCTGACCATCCACGATACGGCCAACGCGGACCGCCTGTCATTCGACAAACGGTGTACGGTCCAGGCCGAATGGCGAATCAGCGGCGCTTGCGTTTGGTGTTGTGGCTGTGCGCAAGGATAACCGTGCGGCGCACGGCGGACCTGAGTTGCGCGTCGATCGGCGGCTGCGCGGAGAGATGTTTCTTGGCCGCGCGGCGCCAGTGCAGCGAGCGCGCTTCGAGGCGGACGTCGCGCCCCTCGCGCCGGGCCGCGCCGATCGCGCTCGCGAGCGCGTCCATCTCCGACTCCCCGAGCACATCGACGTCGCGCACGTCGACGAGGACGGTGGCGTTCCGCGCGCCCGGGAGTCCGCGCTCGAGGGCGCCGAACGCGGCGACGAGATCGGCGTCGAGCACGCCGATCAGACGAAGGACCATCGGCGCGGGAACGGGTTCGGCCAGGGGTGCGTACACGAAATCACTCCTCGGTAGGGGTCGTACCGAAGGTACGCTCGCCGCCTGGGAACGGTTCAAGCCCTGGATGAGAGTCCGCTGAGAAAATCGCGCCTCAGCCGCGAAGGCCCAGCGCCACCATCATGCGGTAGCCGACGTCGAGGGCGCGCTCGTCGATGTCGAAGCGCGCGTTGTGGTGCGGGAACGAGGTGTCGAGCCCACCGCGCGAGCCGACGATGAAGTACGCACCAGGGCGCTCCTCCTGCATGAAGGACATGTCCTCCGCCCACATCACGATGTCGTGCTCGACGACGTTCTCCGGCCCGAGCACCGCGCGGCCCACCTCGCGCACGACGTCGTTGATCTCGCGGGCGTTCACGGTCGGCGGGTACGACCAGTGATAGTCGAAGTCGTACTCGAACCGCAGCGCGGTCGAGAGCCCTTCGAGGATGCGGCGCATCCGTTCGGGGAGCGACTTGCGCACCTCGGCGTCGAACGCGCGCACCGTCCCCTTCATCTTCGCTTCGTCCGGGATCACGTTGAACGTCGTCCCGCTGGTGAACTGGCCGACCGTCACGACGGCGGGGTCCTTCGGTGCGACCTCGCGCGAGACGATCGTCTGCAGCATCGTCACGACGTACGCGCCGGCCGCGACCGGATCGACGGCGAGCTGCGGCATCGCGCCGTGCCCGCCTTTGCCGCGGATCGTGAGATCGAACTCGTCGGCCGAGGCGAAGAACGCGCCGTCGCGCACGCCGATCTTCCCCACGTCGAGCCCGCTGAACAGATGCAGCGCGAACGTCCGGTCGACGTGCGGGTTCTCGAGCGCACCGTCCTCGATCATCTTCTTCGCGCCCGCGTAGCCTTCTTCACCGGGCTGGAAACAGAACACGAGCGTCCCGGGCACCTCGGCGCGCCGCGCGGCGAGCGTCCGCGCCGCGGCGAGCAGGACCGAGACGTGCCCGTCGTGCCCGCACGCGTGCATCACCCCCGCGTGCGCCGACTTGTACGGCACCTCGTTGAGCTCGGTGATCGGCAGCGCGTCCATGTCGGCGCGCAGCAGCGTCACCGGCCCCGGCTTCCCGCCCTTTAGCGTCCCCAGCACGCCGGTCTGCCCGACCCCCGTCCGAACCTCGTCGAGCCCCAGCTTCCCGAGCTCTTCGGCGACGTACGCCGCCGTCTCGTGCTCCACCATGGAGAGCTCCGGCGCGGCATGCAACCGCCGCCGGGTCGCGACGAGATCGTCATGGGGGATCACGGTCGTGGTCATCGCGGCAGGGGTTCGGCGCGGCGATGCCGTGACATTCATCGATGGCGCTTCCGTCCTATGCTCACGGGGCGAGCCCCGTACCGCTCCTCGGGGAGACGATCGGCGACAACCTCGACCGGATCGCCCAGCGCTTCCCAGACAACGACGCGGTCATCTCGGTCCACCAGAACCGGCGGCTGACGTACGCGCAGTTCGCCGCGGAGACGGACCGGATCGCGAAGGCGTTTCTCGCGGCCGGGGTCGAGCACGGCGAACGGGTCGGGATCTGGTCGCCGAACTCGATCGAGTGGGTGCTCGTCCAGTACGCGACCGCGAAGATCGGCGCGATCCTCGTCAACGTGAACCCCGCCTACCGGCTCTCCGAGCTCGAGTACGCGCTCCGGCAGAGCGGCGTCTCCACGCTGATCGTCCTCGACCGCTACAAGACCAGCGAGTACCTCGCGATGGTCCGCGAGGTGCGCGCATCGCTCCCCGCGCTGCGCGAGGTCGTCATCGTCGGCGAGACCGAGGCCGAGGACGAAGAGACCGGCTGGGACGACTACGTCGCGTGCGCCGGCGAGGTCGGCGACGACGCGCTCGCGGAGCGCAAGGCGCGCTGCCAGTTCGACGAAGCGATCAACATCCAGTACACCTCGGGGACGACCGGCTTCCCGAAAGGCGCGACGCTCTCGCACCACAACATCCTCAACAACGGCTTCTTCATCGGCGAAGGCTGCCGCTACACCGAAGCCGACCGCGTCTGCATCCCGGTCCCGTTCTACCACTGCTTCGGGATGGTGCTCGGCAATCTCGCCTGCACGACGCACGGCGCGGCGATCGTGATCCCCAACTGGACCTTCGACCCGCAGCTCACGCTCGACGCGGTGGTGAAGGAGCGCTGCACCTCGCTCTACGGCGTCCCGACGATGTTCATCGCCGAGCTCGCGCTCCCGAATTTCAAGGACTACGACCTCTCGACGCTGCGCACCGGGATCATGGCGGGCTCGCCGTGCCCGGTCGAGGTGATGAAACGCGTGCAGAGCGAGATGCACATGCCCGAGGTGACGATCTGCTACGGGATGACCGAGACCTCGCCGGTCTCGACGCAGACGATGACCGACGACCCGCTGGAGAAGCGCACGGGGACCGTCGGCCGCGTCCACCCGCACATCGAGGTGAAGATCGTCGATCCGGAAGGCCGCATCGTCCCGCGCGACATGCCGGGCGAGCTGTGCACGCGCGGCTACAGCGTGATGCTCGGCTACTGGGAGAACCCCGAGGCGACGGCCGGCGCCATCGACGCCGCGCGCTACATGCACACCGGCGACATCGCGACGATGGACGCCGAGGGCTACGTCAACATCAGCGGCCGCATCAAGGACATGGTGATCCGCGGCGGCGAGAACGTCTACCCCCGCGAGATCGAGGAGTTCCTCTACACGCATCCCGCGATCAAGGACGTGCAGGTGATCGGCGTCCCCGACGAGCGCTACGGCGAGGAGCTGTGCGCGTGGGTCATCCGCCACGACGGCGCCTCACTCAGCGAGGAGGACGTGCGCGAGTACTGCCGCGGCAAGATCGCGCACTACAAGATCCCGCGCTACGTCATGTTCGTCGAGGGCTGGCCGATGACGGTCAGCGGCAAGGTCCAGAAGTACAAGATGCGCGAGGAGTCGATCGCGCAGCTCGGGCTCGAGAGCGCGGCGAAGATCGTCACCGCCTGACGATCTTCGCGCCGCAGCTCTAGCTCTCGGTCAGCTCCCGCTCGAGCTGGCCTTGCGGCCGCGCCGTTTCGTGCCGCCGCCCTGCGTCCCGCCGCCGCTCTCGCCGCCGCCGCTGCTCTCGCCGCCGGCCTCGCTACCGCCGCCGCCCGCGTTGCGGCCGCCCGCTTTGCGGCCGCGGCCCTTTCCGCCGCCGGCGCCGCTGACTTTGCGAGTCGCGCGCCGCGCGTTCTCGGTCACGGCTTCGACGACCGCGGCGCCGGCTTGGAGCAACCCGCCGGCCTGTTCGAGCGTCTGGCCCACCTTGCGCGCTCCGCGCGTCGCCTTCTTCGCGGTGTCGACGACGGTCTCGGCGGCGCCGGTCGCCGCTCTGCGCGTCGCGCCGGCGGCTCGCTTCGCGCGGCCGGTCACGGCCGCGGCGGGGCTCTTCTTCCGCGAGGTCGACTTCTTGCGCCCGCCGCTCTTCTTCGCCGCCGTCTTCTTCGCGGTCGTGCGCTTGGCACCGGTGCGCTTCGCGCCGGTCCGCTTCGCCGCCGTCTTCTTCGCGCCGCCGCGCTTCGCCGCGCCGCGCTTCGCGCCGCCCCGTTTCGCGCCGCCTTTCTTCGCCGCGGTCTTCTTCGAGCCGCTCTTCTTTCCGCCGGATCTCGCTGCTGCCATCGTTCCGATGTCCTCCGCTCGCAAGCAAAAATAAGTCGCTTTGCAAGCAACCTTCCCATGCGCCATCGCATGCAAACGAAAACGCCCGCCGCGATCGCTCGCGACGGGCGCTTTCATCGTGACGGGACGTTCCGTCAGTTGGTCTTGCGGCGAGCTCCGGTGATCGTGCCGGTCGTCGTCGTGACCGTCACCTGGACGCTCACCGAGCCGCCGTGATCGTCGCTGACGACGATCGTGCACGTGCCGGCCGCCGAGGCGGTGACCGTGAACGTCGTGCTCGGCCCGGTCCCGCTCGACGGTGAGACCGTCGCGATACCGCTGCACGACGGCGAGCCGTTCGAGACGGTGAACGTCCCGGCGTAGCCGCTCTCGGTGACCTTGAACTGCGCGGTCGAGCCCGCGGCGGTCAGCGAGACGGAGACGGCGGAGCCGCCGATCGGCGCCGGAACCGGCGTCGGGGTCGGCGACGGCGTCGGCGTGGGTGTCGGCGTGTTCGTCGGCGTGGGTGTCGGCGTGTTGGTCGATGCCGGCACCGGGGTCGGGGTCGCCGTCGCAACGACGTTGCCCGACGTGAACGGCGGCGTGCTGCTGCTGCCGCCGCTGCAGCCGGCGAAGACCGCCGCCACCGCGATCGCGATCGCCGCGACGCCGTTGCGCACCGAGATGTGCGTTCCGTTGGTTCTTGCGCGCATCTCAGTACACCAGCTTTCCGACGCGGCCCGGGTTCGCGCCCGTGCCCGGCTCGGCGAACCACAGCGACCCGTCCGGCGCCACCGCGATCCCTTTGAGCCCGAGGCCGGTGACCGGCGAGGGGTACTCGGAGACCGTCCCGCCGGTCGTGATGCGGCCGATCCGGTCGAGACCGTTCTCGGTAAACCACAGCGCGCCGTCCTGACCGACGGTGATCCCGATCGGCCCGGAGTTCGGCGTCAGGGTCGGGAACTCGCCGGTGACCGAGAACGAGTTGGGCGAGAGGCGCCCGATCTTGCCCGTGCCGTTCTCGGTGAACCAGAGGTTGCCGTCGGGACCGCGCACGATCGACTCGGGAACGGACCCCGCGGTCAGCGAGATCTCCGACTGCGCCGTGAACAGGTTGGTGACCCGGCCGATCTTGTCGACGTTCGACTCGGTGTAGTAGAGGTTGTTGTCCGGCGCCGTCGCGATCCCGAACGGGCCCGAGTTGGCGGTCGGGATGCTGGTCTCGCCGCCGGTCCCCGAGTTGATCCCCTGGAAGCCGACGCGGCTGCTGCCGTTCGCGACGTACCAGATGTTGCCGTCGCCGCGGTCGACCAGCCCGAACGGGTTGTCCGGCGGCGGCGGCGCGAACAGCGTGCTGAACTCGGTGAACGTCCCGGTCGTCGTCACGCGCGCGATCTTGTTGGCGTTGAACTCGGTGAACCACAGGTTCCCGTCGCTGGCGCCGATGATCTGCTGCGGGTTCGACGCCGCGGTCGGCACCGGGAACTCGGTGACGACGCCGGCCGGCGTGATCCGCGCGACCGCGTTGCCCGGGCTCTCGGTGAACCACATGTTGCCGTCGCTGCCGGGTGCGATCCACTGCGGCTTGTTCGCGGCGACCGGGATCGAGAACTGGTAGATCGTCGGCCTCGGCGTGAACGCCGCCGAGACGGCAGTGATCCCGGTCCCGCTTGCGACGACGGTCGCCGTCGGCCCGCCCGGGAGTCCGCTGTTGAGCGTGCCGCCATTGTACGTCAGCGTCGCGGTCGTGCTCGGGTTCGGCAGGCTGTTGGTCGAGAGCGAGAGCGTCCCGCTGTTCGTCGAGTCGCTGACCGCCAGATGGATCGGGACGCTGTAGTCGCCCGGTCCGACGATCGTGTTGCCGTCGGCGTCACGCGCGGCGACGTTGACGTTGACCGTCGCCGGCACGCCCGCGTTCGGCGAGGAGTTGCTCAGCGAGACCGTCACCGAGACCACGACGCCGTTGAGGACGGCGGTCACGCTGTTGGCGGCGCCGCTGATGATGTTCTGCGTCACCGAGGCGCGGCTCAGCACGTTGCCCTGACCGTTCTGCTCGTCGTAGGTCTGGAAGACGAACGTGTCCGTCCCGACCGGCGCGTCGATCGTGATCGTGCTCGCGGGCGCGTTCAGGTACTGCGGCGTCCCCCCGTTCACCGTTACCGAGACGCTGCGCGCGGTCGGCGGGACGTACCGCGGCGCGCGCACCGACGCGGCGGCGCGCTGGACCGACGAGGTGCCGGTGCCGTTCCATTTCATCGTGAAGAGGACTTGTGCCATCCCGGCGCTGGGGGCCGGCGCCTGCTGCGCCGCCGGCGTCGAGGGGACGGCCGAGGTTCCACCTCCGCCGGAACATCCGGCGGCGAGCGCGGCGATCGCGGCGGCGGCCATGAGGCGGCCGGCGAACCTCGGAATACGAGTTCGTGTCGGGGGCGAGACGCCCATACGCGAGTCCCCTCAATACGGAGCAGAGCGATATGAAACGTGCGGGCCCGTGCGCACGGCCGAAGCGGCTCGATCGGAGAACGACTAAGGAGCCGCCCGGACGGGCATCCTTGTCAACGGCGCCGCCGGTTTCCTGGCTCGGGCGATCACCTTTCCGTGCCCGGCGGCCTCCGCAGGAGTCGCGGCCTCCGGCGCGCGAGTACCCGCGGTTCTCATTCCACTCGGGGGATTTGCGGATGGCGAAAACCACGGCGACGCGCGGGCGGGAGCTCGACCGCGCCGGTCTGAGCGACGAGCAGCTCGTCGCGATGTTCCGGAACATGCTGCTCCAGCGCCAGCTCGACAACCGCGGCTTTCAATTGAACCGGCAGGGGAAGATCCCGTTCGCGCTCGGCTCCGAAGGCCACGAGGCGGTCCAGGCCGGCGCCGCGATGGCGTTCCGGCGCGGCACCGACGTGCTGGTCCCGTACTACCGCGACCTCGGGCTCGCACTCGGGGTGGGGATGACGCCGTTCGAGATCCTCTCCTCGCTGTTCGCGCGCATCACCGACCGCTCCGGGGGGCGCCAGTTCCCGAACCACTACACCAACCACGACCTCGGCGTGCTCTCGATCTCCTCGATCATCGCCGCGCACTGCACCCACGCGGTCGGCGTCGCGGCGGCGTTCAAGTACCGCGGCGAGCCGGGCCGCGCGGTGATCGTCTCGAACGGCGAGGGTGCGACCTCGCAAGGCGAGTGGCACGAGTCCGTCAACTACGCCGCGGTCCACGCCCTGCCGATCGTGTTCCTCGTCCAGAACAACGAGTGGGCGATCTCGACCCCTCAGGATATGCAGATGAAGGTCGCCAACGTCGCCGACAAGGCGCCGGGCTACGGGCTCCCGGGCGTCGTCTGCGACGGCTTCAGCCCGATCGCGACCTACAAGACGATGCACGAAGCGCTCGAGCGCGCGCGGAGCGGCGGCGGCCCGACGATCGTGGAGGCGAAGTGCTACCGCTTCCTCTCGCACTCGACGGACGACGACGACCGCACCTACCGCTCGCGCGAGGTGATCGAGGAGCGCCGCAAGCTCGACCCCGTGCCGCGCTTCGAGCAGGCGCTGATCGAGGCCGGCGTCATCGACGAGGCGCGCTCGGCGCAGCTCAAGCGCGACGTGCTGCGCGAGACGAACGAGGCGACCGATTCCGCCGAGGCGCAGGCGTACCCGAGCGCGGAGTCGCTCTACACCAACGTCGTCGCGGGCGACTACCGCCCGTGGCAGGAGTAACACGATGACGGCGACGGCCCAGCAGACCGGCACGACGACGATGACCAACGTCGAGGCGGTGCGCACGACGCTCCACGACGCGCTCGCGCGCGATGACCGGGTGCTGATCATGGGCGAGGACGTCGGCGCGCGCGGCAACGTCTTCCTGATCACCAAAGGGTTCCTCGAGGAGTTCGGACCGCAGCGGGTCGTCGACACGCCGCTCGCGGAGGCCTCGATCGTCGGGATCGCGATCGGGATGGCGATGGAAGGCCTGCGGCCGATCGCGGAGATCCAGTTCGCCGACTTCATCTATCCGGCGTTCAACCAGATCGTCGGCGAGGCGGCGAAGACCCGCTACCGCAGCAACGGCGACTACACGTGCCCGCTGGTGATTCGCACGCCGTACGGCGGCGGCGTCCGCGGCGCGCTCTCGCACTCGGTCTCGATCGAGGCGCTGTTCTATCACGTCCCGGGGCTGACGATCCTCGCACCCTCGACGCCGGCCGACATCAAAGGACTGCTGAACGCGGCGATCGAGTCCCCCGACCCGGTGCTCTTCCTCGAGCACAAGAAGACGTACCGCAGCGTGAAGGGCGAGGTCCCCGGCGGCTACTACACGATCCCGATCGGGAAGGCCGACGTGAAGAAAGCCGGCACCGATCTGACCGTCGTCTCGTACGGCTACAACCTGCACCAGGCGCTCGACGCGGCGAACCGGCTGCAGGGCGAGGGCATCTCGGTCGAGGTCGTCGACCTGCGCTCGATCCGGCCGATGGACAAGGGCACGATCCTCGAGAGCGTGCGCAAGACGCGCAAGCTGCTGATCGTCCACGAGGACAACAAGTTCGGCGGGATCGGCGCGGAGATCAGTGCGATGGTCGCCGAGGAAGCGCTCTTCGAGCTCGATGCGCCGATCCGGCGGCTCGCCGGCCCCGACGTTCCGGCGATGGGCTACGCGCTCCCGCTCGAGGAAGAGTTCATGGTCTCGACCGACGAGATGGCCGAGGCGATGCGCCAGATGGCGGCGTTCTGATGCCGACGACGATCACGATGCCGCAGCTCGGCGAGACCGTCACCGAAGGGACGGTCGCGCAATGGCTCAAGAAGCCCGGCGACTCGGTCGAGAAGTACGAAGCGTTCGTCGAGGTCTCGACCGACAAGGTCAACGCCGAGGTCCCCGCGCCGGTGACCGGCGTGATCCGCGAGCTGATCGTCGCGGAAGGCGAGACCGTCCCGACCGGCGCGCCGATCGCGATCATCGACGAAGTCGGCGCCGCCGCGGAGACGCCGGCGCCGAACGGCAGCGCCTCGCCCTCGGAGCAGGTTGCGGCGGCGACCGGGCACCGCTCCGCGCACGGTGACGATCTGACCGCGGAGGCGAACCGCCAGGGCGGCGACGATCCGGTTCCGGGCGGGAACGTCGGACTCGGCGGGCCGTCGTACAGCGCGCCGTCGGGCGGCGCGTCCAACGGCGCGGGCGGCGGATCGAATGGCGCGAGCGTCAACGGCGTGCGCGTCTCTCCGGCGGTGCGGCGTCTGGCGCGCGAGCACCGCATCGATCTCGCGCGTGTGCGCGGGACGGGCGACCACGGGCGCATCACCGCGAACGACATCCTCGCCGCCGCGAAAGCGGGCCCGAGTGCCGGAGTCGCCGCGACGATCACCGCCGACAACGCCGAGTACGTGGCTCCCGCCGCTGCGGGAGCCGTCACGCCGCCGCCTCCGGCGGCAAGCGTGACGGCGCCGCCGCGCGCGCCGAGCACGGCGAAGCCGTCGTACGCGGCCGCGCAGCCGGGCGATTTGATCCCGCTCACGCAGGCGCGCAAGATCATCGCGCAGCGGATGGTCGAGTCCAAGCACACCGCACCGCACGCGTGGACGATGGTCGAAGTCGACGTGACCAACGTCTGGAAGTGGCGCACCCGCGAGAAGGACGCGTTCGAGAAGGCGTACGGCGCGAAGCTCACGCTGCTGCCGTTCTTCATCC
Source organism: Candidatus Elarobacter sp. (assembly GCA_036264835.1). GTDB lineage: Bacteria > Vulcanimicrobiota > Vulcanimicrobiia > Vulcanimicrobiales > Vulcanimicrobiaceae > Vulcanimicrobium. Next base: position 10,319 of record DATAQE010000049.1, on the reverse strand, counting down.
GCGCGGTCGTCGAGTCGCTGGCGAAGTTCCCGCTGATGAACTCCTCGTTCACCGACGAGGGGATCCGCGTCCACCGCGACGTGAACGTCGGGATCGCGATCGCCGCCGAGGGGAACCTCGTCGTCCCGGTGATCCGCCACACCGACCAGCTCTCGATCAAGGGGATCGCGCTCGCCGCGGCCGAGCTGATCGACAAAGCGCGGCGCGGCAAGCTCGGCGCGGACGACCTGGCCGGCGGGACGTTCACCGTGAACAACACCGGCGCGAACGGCGCGATCCTCTCGGCGCCGATCCTCGTCCCCGGTCAGACCGGGATCGTCACGACCGAGGCGGTGGTGAAACGGCCGGTCGTGCGCGAGGACGACTCGATCGCAGTCCGTTCGATCATGAACGTCTGCATGTCACTCGACCACCGCGTCGTCGACGGGGCGGTCGCGAGCGGCTTCCTGAGCGACCTCAAGAAGCGGCTCGAAGCGATGGGCCCCACAGGATCCCTATAGTGGCTTCGGCCTGCAGCCGAACCCTCTTGGCCGCAGGCCTGCTCATCGCGCTGATCGCCATCACCGCCGTTCCGGGGGCTGCCGCGATCGACGACGAGCCGGGCGGGCTCGTCCAAACGCCGGCGACGCTCGCGCGCGTGCGCGCCTTGTACGAGCGCTCGCATCCGCGCGAGCACAGCCGCGGCGTCATGGTGTTGGAGGACTGGCGGCTGTTCCAGGACGGCACCGTCGGCGCGTATCGAGTGAACCGCTGGGGCCGGGACTTCCGCGAGCAGACCGTGCTCGGCCCGCTCAACTACGAGCGCGGCGTGCTGCACGGGACGCGCTGGGAGCAGAACCGCAACGGGATCGTCTTTACCTATCCCGGCGTGCACGAGCAGCGCGACGCGATCAGCGAGCGCGCGTTCCGCGACGCGAGCAACGAGCGCGACGTGCGGCTGATCGGCGACTCGCTCGCGCTCAACGCGTACGTCGTCGAGGTGAACCCGGCCGGCGGGCGGCACGAATGGCTGTACGTCGACAAGCGCACCGGCCACATCGTGCGGCGCGAGTACGTCGAGCGGCGCCGCCGCTACACGACCACGTACGACGACTACCGGATCGCCGACGGCGTCCCCGAGCCCTCGCGCGTGCGCACCGTCGACTCGCTCGGGAACGAGCGCGAGCAGATCCTGGTGAACCGCTCGCTGGACTACACGCCCGATCCGCGCGACGTCGAGATCCCGCCGCCGCGCCGCGTCGTCGAGTTCCCCGAGAAGCAGACCACGGTGCGGCTCCCGGTGCGGTTCGTGAACGGGCTCGCCGTCGTCCGCGTGATCGTCGGGCGCGGCGCGTACGATTTCTTGCTCGACTCGGGCGCCGCCGGGATCGTCGTCGACCCGAGCGTCGTCGACCAGCAGAATCTCGAGCGCTACGGCCAGCGCGTCGGCGCGACGCTCGGCACGTTCCCGGAGACCACCACGATCGTCCCGCAGATGACGATCGGCGGCTTGCGGATGCGCAACGTCGTCTCGCGCGTGGTGAAGGTGCCGTTCCGGGTCGACGAGCGCACGCACGTCGCGGGCCTGCTCGGGTTCGAGTTCTTCGCCGACGCGGTCGTGCACGTGAACGTCGAGAAGAACCTCGCCGAAGCGATCGCGCCCGAGCGCTTCCACGCACCGCCCGACGCGAGCAGCGTGGGGCTCGCGCTCGACGACAAGACGCCGGCGGTGATGGTGCGCGCAGGCACGACCAGCGGCCGCGTCGTGCTCGACACCGGCGCGAACCGCACCGTCTTCGAGACCGCGTTCGCCGAGCGCGCCGACTTCACGCCGCAGCGCGTCGCCAGCACGATGCACGTGCGCGGGATCGGCGGCTTCACCAGCGCGGAGGCGACGCGCGTCCCCGCGTTCGAGCTCGGCGGGATCTGGACGCGCGGCGCCACGGCCGACGTCGCGAACGCCGACCTCGGCACCGAGGACGTCGACGGGATCGTCGGCACCGACTTCCTGCGCACCTACGAGATGTGGTTCGACTACCGCCTGAACGCGGTCTACATCAGGCGCGCGAAGCGCTGAACGCGCTCAGCCGTTCGTCGGCTGGATCCCGGCGGCGTACTGCCCCGGACCGATCAGCGTGAGCCGCTGACCGCGCAGCTGCGGGTCGCGCGAGATGTGGGTCCAGGTCCCCTCCTGGATCAGCTGGTCGAACTTGATCTTGCCGGCTTTCTCCGCCGCGTCCAGCGCGAGGCAGATCTGGTACGGCGTCCCGAACTGCGGGCAGACGAAGTCGACCGCGAAGCCCAGGCGGTGCGCGCTGTTCGGCACGCCGCCGACCGCCGCGTTCACCGCCGCGGACCGGAACGCCGAGTTGACCGAGATCGGGCGGCCGTTCAGCGCGGTCCGCACCTTCTCCATGAACGCCGCCAGCGTTCGCAGCACCTCGATCTCGGCCGCCGTCGGCGTATTGGCGAGCCCCGTGTTCGTCACCGTGAGCTCTTCGAGGGTGAAATTCGGGCTGAGCTGCATCCGGATGCCTTCCGCCCGCTTGGGACGGTTCCCTATCCGGGCCCGCGCCGGTGCGCCCGCTGGCCGCCGCGCTCGCGCAGCAAGACCGCGGTGATGAACGTGCTCTTCCCTTCGGTGTACGAGTCGCGGTCGTCGCGGTAGCGCTCGGCGAGCTCGCGCTTGAGCGCGGCGTACGAGGCCGCGAGCGGCGGATCGGCGCGCAGCGCATCGCGCAGCGTCAGGTGCGCCTGCAGCGGCGCGGAGCCGGCCGCGCAGACGAAGAGATGGTGCCGCGGCAGCTCCCGCGTCGCGCGGAATGCCTCGCGGCCGACGATCCCGAGGTCGCCGAGGCGCGTGTACCCGAGCGTCGCCAGGCGCGCCGCGACGGCGTCGAGATCCTCCGCGTGACGGATCACGACGTCGATGTCTACGATCGGCTTCGCGTCGAGCCCGGGGACCGCGGTGCTGCCGACGTGCTCGATCCCGACCGCCAGCTCGCCGAGCACCGCCGCGATGCGGTCGCGCAGCAGCGCGAACGCCGTCGCCCACGCCGGGTCGTACGGCACGACGACGACCGGTTCGGCACGCTGCTCCGGTGAGATCGGATCGACGTTGCGGCCGTTCACGGGCGCAGGCCGAGGATCGTGGCGAGGTTCGCGCGCGCGTCGGCGAGCGGTTCGATCGCGCCGCTCGCGGAGGTCATCAACGTCGTCACGCCCGGGCCGTGGCCGGCGACGTGCGAGGCGCCGTGCGAGACGATCGCGACGGTCACCGCGCCTTGGCGGTAGATGCGGCCGAACGAATTGTCCGCGTCGAGGATCGCGACGAGATCGCCGAGCCGCAGCTCGTCGAGCCCGAACTCGCGGACGGTCTGCGGGTCGAAGCACTGGATGTCGTAGTCGCCGCGCGCGACCGTCTGCCGCCCGAGCCCCGAGCCCATCACCCGCGCCGGGACGGTGCGCGCGACGCGCACCGCGAACCGCGCGCCGCTGCGCTCGACGCCGAGCTTCTCGAACAGGTCCGGATCGCAGTTGAACAGCTTCACGTCGCCGGCGTCCTCGAGCGCGAGCCCGACGCCGACCGCGCGGATCCCGATCGTGTCGCCGATCTGCATCCGCTCCATCACGCGTTCCGGGAAGTCGATCAAGACGTGCTCGACGCCGCCGTGCTTCCCCGTCACCACGCCGCGCTCGCCCTTCGCCTCGCCGCTCGCGACCGTCGCGACGTTCCCGATGCAGGCGAAGGTGCAGAACGAGGTGTTGACCTTGTCGTCGGGGTGGCGCACGCTCACGCCCGGCTCGACGTGGTCGGCCTCGAACGCGAACGCGCCGTCGCCGACCCGGACGTTCAGGGCGATCCCGCCGACTGACGGCAGGATCCGCGGGACGCCGTCCGCGCCGACGTCGTACAGGCCCGGGCTCAGCTGCGGCGGCGCGACCTGGCCCGTCACCACCTGGGCGACGAGTCGGGAACGGTTGGTCGTCACGGCAGCCTCGGTCGGCCGTTCCGGCGCGCAAGTCCTGCCCGGGACGCCCGGAGCCCCGATCTCGTTGTCTTCAAGGACGATCCTTCGAGCGACACCGGGTAAGGGCTAGGAGGGTCCCAAGCAAACGACAGGAGCCAGAACCCTCATGATTCGCAGATTCACCACCTTGGCAGCCGCCGCCGCGCTGGCGCTCGTCCCGCTCGCCGCTTCGGCGCAGATCACCGCCGGGACCGAGCTCAGCGGCACGATGAACCAGCCGATCGACTCGAAGAACGCCGTGGTCGGCCAGCAGTTCACGATGTCGAACGTCCACTCGCTGGACAACAACATCAACGGCGCGACGCTCTACGGCCACGTCTGCGACGTGCAGTCGGCCGGCCAGGGCCGGCCCGGGAAGCTGCAGCTGTGCGTCGACAAGCTGCACACGCGCTCGGGGAACTCGTACGCGCTCGACGGCCGCGTCACCGCGGCGCAGGTCAACACGAAGAGCAACGCGCTCAATGAAGCCGGCGGCGCGGTCGCCGGGATGATCGTCGGCAACATCATCGGCAAGAAGCTCGGCACGGGCGCAGGCGGGCTGCTCGGCGCGGCCGGCGGCTACCTGTACGCGAAGAACGCGAAGCAGAACGTGACGATCCCGGCCAACACGCCGGTCACCGTCCAAGTGCTGCGCGCCCGCCGTCAGGCCGGCGTCTCGGGCTGAACGGAGCGCGTGCTCCAGCTCGCCGAGATCTTCTACAGCGTCCAAGGTGAGGGGACGTGGACCGGGACCCCCGCGGTCTTCGTCCGCCTCGCCGGGTGCAATCTCAGCTGCTCGTTCTGCGACACCGACTACGCGCTGAAGTTCTTCGCGAGCGTGCCGCAGATCGTGCAGCGCGTGCGCGAGGAGGGCGGCTCGTGCCCGATGGTGATCCTCACCGGCGGCGAGCCGCTCGCGCAGCGCGAGAGCGTCGCGCTGGTCGCCGCCTTGCGCGCGGACGGGCGGCGCGTCCACATCGAGTCGAACGGGACGATCCCGGCCGAGCTGCCGGACGACGTCTGGCTGACGGTCTCACCGAAGGAGCGGCTCGCGCCCGCGGCGGCGCGGCGCGCGAACGAGGCGAAGCTGATCGTCGACGGGCGCGTCCCGGAGGAATGGATCGCCGAGTTCCCGGAGACCACGCCGCTGTTCTTGCAGCCGGAGGGCAACAAACCGTCCAACGTCGCGCTCGCGGTCGACGCCGCGAAGCGGCATCCCGGGCGGTTGCGGCTCTCGCTGCAGACGCACAAGCTGATCGGCGTGAGGTAGGTTCAGGATGACATCGCAGGGCTCGCTGTTCGACGACTACGCGGCGTACCACCGCGATCGCCGGAACCTGATCTGCCACGAGATCGGGATCCCGCTGATCGTGCTCGCGATCGTCGCGCTGCTGCGGCTGGTGACACTGCCGCCCTCGGGCGGGACGCTCGCCGCGCTCGCGCTCGTCGCCACGATCCTGTACTACGTGATCGCGTTCGGGCGCACGCAGCGGGCGGCGGTCGTCATCGCGGCGATCGGGCTGGTGATCCTGTATTACGTCGCGGCGTACGTCACGTGGCCGTGGGCGATCGGATTGTTCGTCGCCGGCTGGATCTTCCAGTTCATCGGGCACGCGTACGAAGGGAAGTCGCCGGCGTTTCTCACCAACCTGCTGCATCTGCTCGTCGGCCCGCTGTGGGTCGCGAGCCATCTGGTCCCGCGATCGGCATCCTCGTCGTCTGCGCGGTAGCGCAGGAGCTCGCGGCGCTGACGCCGCGCGAAGACGTCGACGTGCTCGCGACCGGGGTCGGCCCCGTGGAAGCGGGGCTCGCGACCGCGCGCGCGCTCGCCGAGAATCGCTACGACGCGGTGATCAACGCCGGGATCGCCGGCGGCTTCCGCGAGCGCTGCAGCGTCGGCGACGCGGTCGTCTGCGCGCGCGAGGACTACGCCGAGCTGGGGCTGGAGGACGGGACGGCGTTTCCGCTGCCGGGCGGGCTCGAGCTCGTGCGGTATGCCGAGTCGGACCCGGGCTTGCTGCGGCCGTTCCTCGGCGGGCTGATCCCGGTGATCGTCGGGCGCGGCGTGACCTCGGCGATCGTCACCAGCACGACCTCGCGCGCGCTCGTGCTCGCGCACCGCTTCCGGGCCGACGTCGAGTCGATGGAAGGGTTCGCGGTGCTGCGGGCGGCGCAGCTGGCCGGGGTGCCCGCGGTCGAGATCCGCGGCGTCTCGAACCTCGTCGGCGAGCGCGCGTCGAACGAGTGGAACTTTCGCGCCGGCGCGGAAGCGGCGGTCGCGACGACCGAAGCGCTTTTGGACGTCCTTTCTTCCGTATGACCGCTGGGAGCTCTGTGAACGACACCACCTACTCGCTCGCGTACTCGCCGTGCCCGAACGACACGTACATCTTCGCCGCGCTCACCAACGGGCTGCTCGACGGCGCGCCCAAGGTGAACGTCGTCCTCGACGACGTCGAGGCGCTGAACCAAGCCGCGCGCGAAGGGCGGTACGAGCTCACGAAAGTGAGCTACGGCGCGATCCCGTACCTGCTCGACAAGTACCGCATCCTGCGCGCCGGCGGCGCGCTCGGGCGCGGCTGCGGACCGCTCGTGGTCGCGCGGCCGGGCGTCGACGCGAAGCCGCCGCTGCTCACCGACTTCGCGGACGACGCGACGTTCGCGATCCCCGGGCGTTTCAGCACCGCGTACGCGTTGCTGCGGCTGGCGCTGGGGCGCGAGCCGCGCACGAAGGAGATGCGCTTCGACACGATCGTCGACGCGGTGGTGAACGAGGAGGTTGCGGCCGGGCTGATCATCCACGAGTCGCGCTTCACCTACGAGCGGGCGGGGCTCGAAGAGGTGATCGATCTCGGGGACTGGTGGGAGCACGAGACCGGGAACCCGATCCCGCTCGGCGCGATCCTGGTGCGCCGCGACGTCTCCGACGAGGACGCGCGCGCGATCGACGCGGCGATCCGGCGCAGCCTGCGCTTCGCGCGCGAGCGCGAGAGCGAGATCATCGCGTACGTCCGCGAGCACGCCTTCGAGATGGACGACGAAGTGATGCGCGCGCACATCGGGCTCTACGTGAACGAGTTCAGCGACGACGTCGGCGAGGCGGGGATCGCGGCGGTCGAAGACCTCTTCGCCCGCGCGGCGCGCGCGAACCTGATCCCCGGCGCGCGCCCGGAGTTCGTCTGACGATGGACCGCCGCACCTTCATCGCGACGGGCGCCGCGGCCGCGGTGATCCGGCCGGCAGCGGCGCGCGCGAAGCCGTCGATCGTGCTCGGCGACGACGTGTTCGTGCGCGACGCGTGGCACGATCTCAACGGGCGAACCGTGGGCATCGTGACGAACCCCAGCGGCGTGCTCTCGACCGGCGAGCACATCGTCGACGCGATCCACCGCAACGGGCGGATCACCGTGAAAGCGCTGTTCGGGCCGGAGCACGGCATCCGCGGCGCGGTCGGCGCGGGCGAGACCGTCGGCTCGTCGGTCGACGAAAAGACCGGCTTGCCCGTGCACAGCCTGTACGGCGCGACGCGCCATCCGACGCAGGCGATGCTCGACGGGATCGACGTGCTGCTCTTCGACATCCAGGACGTCGGCGCGCGCCCGTACACGTACGTCTCGACGATGGCGTACCTGATGGAGTCCGCCGCGCAGTACGGCAAGGAAGTCTGGGTGCTCGACCGCCCGAACCCGGTCGGCGGCGTCCTGCTCGACGGCCCGGTCCTCGACCCGAAGTTCAAGTCGTTCATCGGCCTCTATCCGATCCCCGAGCGCCACGGGATGACCGTCGGCGAGCTCGCGCGGCTCGACAACGAGCACTTCGGCATCGGCTGCAAGCTGCGCGTCATCCCGATGCAGGGCTGGACGCGCGAGATGCTGTGGGCCGACACCGGTCTGCGATGGGTGCCGACCTCGCCGAACATGCCGTACGCGCGCACGACGCTGGTCTACCTCGCGACCGGCCTCGTCGACGAAGCCGGCGTGAACAACGGGATCGGCACCGACAAGCCGTTCGAGTACGCCGGCGGCTACAGCTTCGATCCGGCTCCGTTCCGCGACGCGCTGGCCGCGCGCAAGATCCCCGGCGTCGAGTTCGAGCCCACCGACTGGACCCCGGCCCGCGGCTTCTGGAAAGACAAGACGCTGCACGGTGTCGCGCTGAACGTCACCGACCCGCACGCGTTCCCGAGCGTCCGCACCGCGGTCGAGCTCCTCGCCGCGGCGCGCGCACAGGGCAAATACAATGTCCCGCACCCCGCGAACATGGACCGCGACTGGGGCACCGACGCCGTCCGCCTCGCGCTCAACTCGGGCGCATCGCCCGACGCGATCCTCGCCTCATGGCAACCGGGCCTGAGCGCGTTCAAGGCGCTGCGGTCGAAGTATCTGCTGTATTGAGCCCGGCGATCCTGCGTTTCACCACATGCGCTCGAACTCTACCAGATCGGGGACGGGAACGCCCTCGTCGTTCCAGACCTCCTGAAATGTCACGCCGCGGAAGCCGAGCGCTTCCGCGCGCAGCTTGAAATCATGCTCGGGCGGTACGGGACCTTGAAGCACGAACACGTTGTACGGGCGCTCTTTCACCTTGAAGAGCGGCTGGTGCGGCACCCGCGACGGATCGAAGACGTACCGCTGGACGAACGAGAAGCCGCCCGCGGCGTTTCGCCGGCCCAACGTTCGGGCCGCGTCGAGCGCATCGGTAAGCGGGATGACGTTCACGATGCGAAACAGCTCGCCGTTCGCGGTGGAGACGGGGAGCAACTCGGAGACAGGACGGAGCAACGCCCCGAGCGCCCTCGCGGCATCCTCCGTGACGGCGAACGCGCCCCACCCCGTGAGACGAAGCACATCCGCCGGCTTTTCGGCCTGGATCGAGGATCTCGACCGGGCGCGGTGTTGATCCCCATCCTGCGCGCTTCGCATCGCCGCCGAACGTCCACGTCGTGAGCCACTCCGCGTCGTCTTCGACGATCGGATGTACGGAACGATGACGGTCGTTGCCCTTGACATCATAGTCCGCTCCGAGCAGGAACACGTTCATGGAGGAGGTCCTCCGCTCAGTGCGGTCGCCAGCCCTCCTCGAGCTTCTCCCGCAAGCCTTGCATCGCGCGGAACATGTCCGACGAGCTGCTGCGGTTCTCGTTGACGAGATTGTTCACATCAGCTGTTCTTGTTCGTGTGTGAGAGCTCCGTGGGCGTTCCACGTACTACGATGGAAGCGTCCCGTCAAGACGCGTGTGCGCCATGCTTTGGGACGTGACGCTGGTCAGCCGCGGGAGTGGGCGCGTTCGCGGAGCTGGCGGATCTGCCAGACGTGGATGAAGCGCTGGATCTCTTCCTGGGTCGGCTCGCCGATGTCGACGAACTGCACGCCGTGCGCGAACTTGCGGCGGCGCAGGTTGAAGAACGCGATCACGATCTTCCCGCGGACGACCATCTCGTGGAACGGCTCCGGCGGGACCATGATCTTCTTCTTCGTCTTGCCGCGCGGCGTCGTCTCGACGATCTCTTTCTCGACGAGGACGTCCTTGATCAGCTCGTTCGGCAGCGTGAAGCGCAGCTCGATGGTGCTCTCGTAGGGGAAATCCTCGTCGCCGATCAGCCGCAGACCGCCCGCGGAGAGATCGTTCGCGAGCGCGGTCCGCACGCCGGTTCGGGCCTCGGCCGTATAGAGGACAGGGAACTCGAACGAGGCGCGGTAGCTCTGCCGCTGCGTCTCCGTGATCGTCGCGCGCACCAGCCGCCGGGCCGGCGGCTTGCGCTTCGAACGCCTCTTCCAGAAGAACACCGAGCAGGCGGATTCCAGGAACTGTTCCCCCGCCCTCCGTAGGGCAGGTTAACATATGGCTTCCTCCGCCTTCGCGGCGCGGCTCGCGGACGCGCTCGGCCCCGAGGTCGTCCGCTCGGAACCCGAGGATCTCGCCGTCTACGCGTTCGACGCGTACTCGGAAGACCGGCTGCCGTCGGCGGCGATCGTCCCGCGCGACGCGCGCGAGGTCGGGATCGCGGTCCGCATCGCGACCGAGTGCGGCGAGCCGGTCGTCCCGCGCGGCGCGGGGACCGGGCTGTGCGGCGGGGCCGTCCCCTCGCGCGGCGGGCTGGTGGTCTCGTTCGCGCGGATGAACCGGCTGGTCGAGCTCGACGTGCGGAACCGCCGCGCGCGCGTGCAGCCGGGGCTCGTCAACCTCGATCTCTCGAAGGCGGTCGCGGCGCACGGCGTCTTCTACGCGCCGGATCCCTCGAGCCAGAAGACCTCCACGATCGGCGGGAACGTCGGGACGAACGCCGGCGGGCCGCACTGCCTGAGCTACGGCACGACGACGAACCACGT
>DATAQE010000187.1:0-11516 GCA_036264835.1 Candidatus Elarobacter sp. | reverse complement strand
ACCGCCCCGCGCGCGCGGCGTTTCTCGCGCTTCCGTTCAACCGCGCGGTCGCGGAAGCGCTGTCGGTCGGGACGTGACCGTTACGGGCGCGCCTCGAAGACGAGGTTGAACGGCGTCTCGGTCGCGCGCCGGAATCGCGTGAACCCGGCCTCCTCGAAGACCGCGCGCAGCCGCGCCTCGCCGGCCTGCGCGCCCAGACCGAGACCGACCTCCTGCGCGCGCGACGCCGGCGTGCACAGCATCGTCGAGGCGGCGAAGAACACGCGCCCGACCGGGTTGAGATTCTCCTCGAGCGTGTCGTTCGCGTACGGCTCGACCAGCATCAACGTGCCGTCCGGCGCGAGCGCCTCGCGGATGTGCGCGGCGGCGCCGACCGGATCGCCCATGTCGTGGATGCAGTCGAAGCAGGTGACGAAGTCGTAGCCCGTCCCCGGGAACGCCTTCGAGGCGGCGACCTCGAAGCGCACGCGGCCGGTGACGCCCTCGCGCTCCGCCGCGCGCCGCGCGGCGGCGATCGAGCCGCGGTGGTAGTCGAAGCCGGTGAACGTCGACTTCGGATACGCCTTCGCCATGAGGATCGTCGAGGTGCCGAGACCGCAGCCGACGTCGGCGACTTTCGCGCCGGCGCGCAGCTTCGCTTCGACGCCGTCGAGCGCGGGGATCCAATTCGGAACGATGTTCGTGTTGTAGCCGGGCCGGAAGAAGCGTTCCGTCGCACCGAACAGCCGCTCGTCGTGCTCGTGCCAGCCGACGCCCGCGCCGGTCTTGAACGCTTCGGCGATCGCCGGCTCGTCGGCGAAGAGTGTCTGCGCGATTTGGTAGAGCCCGCACAGCAGCACGGGACTGGACTCGTCGGCGAGGACCGGCTGGTGCTCGGGCGGCAGCGTGAACGCGCGCGTCGCCGGATCGTAGCTGAGATACTCGCTCGCGGCTTGGTTCGCGAGCCATTCGCGGACGTAGCGCTCGTCGGTCCCGGTCGCTTCGGCCAGCTCGGCGGAGGTCATCGGCCCGTTCGCGGCGAGCGCGCGGTAGAGCCCGAGGCGGTCGCCGATCAGCACGAGCGCGCCGCTCAGCGTCGCGCCGACGTCGCCGATCATCTTGCCGACGAACGCGTTCAGTTTCGCCTCGTCGAAGGCGGGTGTGGTTGCGGTCGTCATGCGCGTTCCTCCCGCAGCCCCGAGCGCAGCATCTCGAGCAGCTGCGGCGAGTCGTCGTGGCCGTGACTCGTCACGGCGTGCTGGCGGGCGGCGGCGAGCACCTCGTCCTCGGTCCCGGAGATCTTCAGCGAGCAGTCGTTCTCGCTGGGGTACTCGCGGCAGTCGACGTATTTGCGAACGGAAACGGCCATGTGGCTTCTCCTCGTGGAGGCGTGGGATGAACCCGCGCCTCCACGGTACCGGCCTGCCGTCTCAAAAGCGTCTCAGACCCAGCGGAACGTGCGGGCGCTGATCGCGGCGCCCGCGATGGTCCACAGGATCAGTGCCGCGATCCAGGCGCCGTAGGCAGCGAGCGGGGCGCCGTAGACGGAGACGTCGCGGAACGTGTCGATGAACTGCGTCGAGGGGAGCAGCCGCAGCGTCGCGCTCACGGCGTGCGGGAAACGGTCGATCGGGATGTAGGCATCGGAGAGAAACGCCAGCGGGACGGTCAGGATCGAGGCGACGTTGTTCGCACTCTCGGTCGTGCGCGCGAGCGCGCCGATGATCGTGCCGAGCGAGACGAAGGTCGCGGTGCCGAGCAGCAGCACGGCGAGGATCGCGAACGGGTTCCCGACGATCCTGACATGGAAGAGCAGCGCGCCGACGCTCACGAGAATCACCGCCTGCGCCGCGAGCAGCAGCATGCGGTAGACGATCAGCGAGGCGAAGAAGACCCACGCCGGCATCGGCGTCACGTAGACGCGCCGCAGCAGATGCTTCTCGCGAAACGTCGCGAGCATCACGCCGACGCCCCAGAAACCCGAGCTGAGCACCTGTGCGCCTATGATCCCCGGAACGAGGAACTTCGAGGAGCCGCTGTTCGGCCCGCTCGAGAACGCGAACGAGAACAGCACGAGGAAAAAGACCGGCATCGCGAGCGTCCAGAAGACCATCTCGCCGTCGCGCCGGAAGTACCAGACGAAGTTCATCCGGGTCTGCACCAGGAACATGCGCAGCAGTCTCATTCGTGCTCTCCGAGCGTCTCGCCGGTGATCGCGATGAACGCGTCTTCCAAAGTAGGCCGGTGCATGTCGAGCGAGGTGATCGTCGCCCCTTCGGCGTTCGCCTGCGTGACGATCGCCGCGAGCGCGAGACCCGGCTCGCCGCGCGTCGCGAGCTTCCAGCGCGCTCCGGTCTGCGTCCACGTCCCGAGCCGCTTCAGCCCCTCGTCCGGAACGAACCCGTTCGCCTCGATCGTCACGGACGCGTCGCCCCCGTGCTGCGTGACCAGCTCGGCGGGGCTCGCCTCGGCGACGATCTTGCCGCGCTGGATGATGCAGACGGAGTCGCTGAGGCGCTCGGCCTCTTCGATGTAGTGGGTAGTGAGCACGATCGTCTTCCCGCCCGCGCGCAGGCGCTCAACCTCGGCCCACAGGATGCGGCGGCCGAACGCGTCCATCCCCGCGGTCGGCTCGTCGAGGAACAGCACGTCGGGATCGTGCTGCAGCGCGAGGGCGAGCGCGAGCCGCTGCTGCTCGCCGCCCGACATCTGCGCGATCTGCCGGTCGAGCTTGCCGTCGAGCCCGACGCGCGCGGCCATCTCCTCATCGCGCGCCGGGATGCCGTAGTAGGCCGCGTAGAGCTCGAGCACTTCGCGCACCGCCGCCTTCTCCGGGAGCGAGGTCGCCTGCAGCTGCACGCCGATCCGCGGGCGGAGCGCGGCGAGATCGCGCGGGCGCGTCGGGTCGAGCCCGAGCACGCGGATCGTCCCCGAGGTCGGCTTTCCGATCCCGATGCAGCACTCGAGCGTCGTCGTCTTGCCGGCGCCGTTCCGCCCGAGCAATCCGAAGATCGTCCCGCGCGGCACCGCGAAGCTGATGCCGTCGACCGCGGCCAGCGCGCCGTAGCGCCGCACGAGGTTCTCGACCACGATCGCCTGCTCCACGGACGTGCGCTTGTTCGTGAACCGCGGCGCGGCCTTCGCGGCCGCGGTCGTCGGGCTTCAGCTCACGGCGTGCGCGATCAAGACCGGGATCGCCGTCGCGCGCAGGACCCCTTCGGCGACGCTGCCCTGGACGGCGCGCGCGATGCCGCGGCGCGCGTGCGTGCCGAGGACGATCAGGTCCGCGTGGTGGTCGGCGATGCAGCTGACGATCGCGTCGATGACCGGGCCTTCGCGCAGGCACGTGTCGACCGTCGCGATCCCGCGCTCGCGCGCCGACTGTGCGGCACGGTCGAGCAGCGCGCGGGCGTCTTCCTCGAGGCGGGCGTCGATCGCGGGGTCGACGATCACGTCGGGCGGCGCGTACCACTCGCCGGGGTTGCGCAGCACGGTCGTGATCGTCAGGTCGGCGTGCTGATCGCCGGCGAGCTGCACGGCGAGCGCGAGCGCGGCGTCGGATTGCGGCGTCTCGTCGACCGCGACGAGGATCCGCGCGAACGTCATGCGCGCGAGCGGCGGCGCATCCCCGGCAGCAGCAGCGCGGCCGGGATCCCGCATGCCATCACGACGGCCGCGAGCAGGAACGTGTCGCCGTAAGCCTGGACCGTCGCCATCAAGGCCGTCTCCTTCGCCAGCATCGCTTGCGCAGCGGCTGGAGAGAGTTGCGTCGCGAGCGCGTGCATCGCCTGCGCGACAGCGGGCCGGTCGGGGACGACTTGGCCCGCGGCGTCCGCAAGGCGCGACGCCGTCCGGTTCGTCAGATACGTTTGCCCGATCGCGATCCCGAGGCTTCCGCCGACCTGCCACACCGTGTTCAGGATCCCCGACGCGCTGCCCGCGCGCGTGCGCGGGATCGCCGCGAGCGCGACCGCGGTGAGCGGCGTGAACATCAGGCCGAGCGCGGCCGTGCGGATCAGTGAGTCGACGGCGATCCGGGTGACGTCCCAGTCGATGTCGATCCTCGCGAACAGCAGCGTCCCGGCCGCGGCCGTCACCACGCCCGCGAGCACGAGCCAGCGCGCGCCGATGCGGTCGGAGATCATCCCCGAGACCGGCATCAGCATCGCCATCGCGAGCCCGGCCGGCATCAGCACGAGCCCGGAGAGCGTCGGCGTCCAGCCGAGGACGTTCTGCGTGAACAGCGGCAGCAAGAAGATCGCGAAATAGTAGCCCATCCCGAGCACCGCGCGCAGGCCGACCGCGAGCGAGAACGTGCGCTCGCTGAAGAGGCTCAGGTCCATCATCGGGTGCGCGGTGTGCAGCTCGCGGTAGATGAAGCCCGCGAACGAGGCGACCGAGAGCGCGAACGAGCCGCGTATCATCGGATCGTCCCAGCCGACGCGTTCGCCCTGCGTGAGCGGGATGAGGAACGCTGCGAGCGCAACCGTCAGCAGCGCGAAACCCCACGCGTCGAACGGCGCGCGCGCGATCCGCTTGTCGTCGTGCGGGATCTTCGCGTACGAGAGCAGCAGGCCGGCGACGCCGAACGGGATCCCGAGCAGAAAGATCAACCGCCAGTCGTCGAAGTTGTCGACGATCCAGCCGCTGACGACCGGGCCGAACGTCGGCGCGAGCATCATCCCGAGCCCCCACACGCCGAGCGCGCGGCCGCGCTGCGCCGGCGGGACGACGTCGGTGATCAGCGCCATCGAGGTCGGCGAGATGATCCCGCCGCCGATCGCCTGCAGGATGCGGAACGCGATCAAGCTGCTCGGGTCCCACGCGAACGACGTCAGCACCGACGCGCCGGTGAAGATCGCGAGCCCGAGCAGGTACATGCGCCGCCGTCCGAACGTGTACCTGCTCGGGCAGGTACATGCGCCGCCGTCCGAACGTGTCGGCGAGCCAGCCCGCGACCGGCATCGCGATCGAGTAGCCGAGCATGTAGCCGGTGACGACCCATTCCATCGTCTCGATGTCGGAACCGAACGACGCGACCAGATTCGGGAGCACGACGTTCGCGACCGACGAGTAGAGCGGGCCGAGAAAATTCCCGACCATCACGACGCCGATCAGCACCCACGGGTTCGGCGCGAAGCGTTCGGGATTCGGCGCGGCGGCGGCGGACGCGGGTTGCGCGGCGGTCGCGCGCGGCGGCGCGATCGCGGCGCCGCGGTCAGCGATCGCGGACATCGGTCTTCTTCCGCTTGGACGCGAGCCGTTCGGCGAGACGGCGGTCGAGGTATGCGACGTCGTGCTCGAGTTGCTCCGCCTCGTGCGTCGCTTCGTCGAGCTCGCGGCGGAGCGCGGCGATCCGCTCGCGCATCGCGGCGGCGTCGGCGCGCGCGTCTTCGGCGAGCTGCCGCAAATCCTCGAGCGCGACGGTGGGGCGGCCGGTCTCGTCCTGGACCGAGCGGTAGCGGAGCGCCTTGCGGATCGTGGCGAGCGAGAACCCGATCGCCTGCATGCGGCCGATCCGCTCGACCGTGTCGATGTCGGCGGGACCGTAGAGGCGGTGGCCGCCGGCGGTCCGCTCGGGCTTCAGGAAGCCGAGCTCCTCGTAATAGCGCAGCGTGCGGGGGCTGACGTCGAGCCTTGCCGCCGCCTCGGCGACCGAGAGGAGACGCGGGCGCTCCGGCGCCGGCACGGGACTCATACCGTAAGTTTACGTCAACGTAAGGTTTGGAGCAAGCAAGGAGAGCTGCCCTAAGGCAGGCTCAGCCGGGCCGGCCGCTCACCGCGCCGGCTTGAGGATCCAGACCAGCCCGCCGCCGACCGCGTGCTGGGGCGCGCCGAGCGTCGGCTTCACGTTCGTCTCGTAATCGAGGTCGACGGCGAGCCGCGATCCGACGGCGCGCTGCAGCGCGAACAGCAGGCGGTTTCCCGACGGCAGCACCGGGCCTTGTCGCGAGACGAGCGCGGCCTGTCCGATCACGGTCGTCATCCCGTCGAGCGCATACGCCAGCGTGTACGAGGGAGCGTAGACGAAGAAGCTGCGCGACGCCCCGTTCACGTCGGCGCCGATCGCCGTGCCGAAGACTTGGCTCGTCGCGAGCGAGAGCTTCGGCGTGAGCGCGAGCCCGAGATTCCCCGAGACCGAGAACGTCGGCGCGCCCGCGGTGAACTCGCCGGTGCCGGTCGGCGGCGCGTACGACGCGCCGAGCGAAGCCTGCGCGTTCTGCGCGTCGAGCACCAGATATTTCACCGCCAGCACGACGTCGGTCTGACCGTGCGCGGCATCGACCCGCGCGACGCCGCTCACCGCGCGCGACTGGTACGCGGGCGGCGCGATCCCGAGCTCGACGCGCTTCGCGACGCCGGCGCGCACGAATGTGAGCGGGCCGCTGCTGAGCGTCACGCTGCCGTCCGGGTTCCTCATCGTCTGCCGCCGCACGCCGGTCTCGAACACGATCTCCGACGGAGCGACGACGCACGGCGACCCGCCGGTCGACGTCGTCCGCCCGGTGCCCGGCCGGTCCGCGAGCGCGACGGCGATCGGCATCGCGCACGGCGGCGGCTGCGGCGGCGCCTGGGGCGCGGCGTCGTCGGCGCGCGCGGGGACGGCGCCGAACGCGAACGACACCGCGGCCGCCGCGCCGAGGAGCGCGCCCGCACCGGAACGCCGCCCGCGCCGTCGAAGCGCCTTGGCATGCTGACCCGGGACGCGCTCCTCGCGTACGCTCATTTCATCAGCATCTTCGCGCTCGCGAGCGTCCTTACCGGCGAGCTCCTGATCCTGCGCAAGACGCTGCCCGCGGATCTCTTCGGCCGCCTCCGCAGCCTCGACCGCTGGTACGGCATCATCGCCGGCCTCGTGGTCGTCACCGGCCTCCTCCGGCTGAACCTCGGCCTCAAAGGCGCGTCGTTCTACACGCACAACCCGGTGTTCTGGACGAAGATGGCGCTCTTCGTCGCCGTCGCGTTGATCTCGATCGTCCCGACCGTCTCGATCGTCCGCTGGCACAAGCGCATCTCCACCGACGGAACGCTCGTCCTCGACGACGCGGAGTACGCACGCATCCGCGGCCTGGTGTTGCTGCAGATGGTGCTGTTCCTGTTCATCCCGCTCTGCGCGGCGTTCATGGCGCGCGGGCTGTAGCGACGAAATGGGCGATGACGGATTCGAACCGCCGACCATCTCCGTGTAAAGGAGCCGCTCTCCCGCTGAGCTAATCGCCCGCCGCGCTCGGGACGGGTTCGCCGCGCGGGAGGCGGGTCCCCGGACGGGGCATACGGTCCGGGATGCAGCGCCGGCTCGCCCTCGACGACAGCCGCCCGATCTGGCGGTCGATGCTCGTGTTCCTCGTCCCGCTGATGCTCAGCAACATCCTGCAGTCGGCCTCCGGGACGCTGAGCAGCATCTATCTCGGGCGGCTGCTCGGCGTGCGCGCGCTCGCCGCGGCGTCGTCGTTCTTCCCGATCATCTTCTTCATGATCGCGTTCTTCATCGGGATCGCGAGCGCGAGCTCGGTGCTGATCGGGCAGGCGTACGGCGCGCGCGACGAAGAGCGCCTCAAGGCGGTCGCCGGGACGACGCTCACGGTCGCGATCGGCTCCGGCGCCGTCGTCGCGATCGGCAGCATCTGGTTCCTGCCGCCGCTGCTCCATCTGATCGGGACGCCGGCCGACGTCTTCGCCGACGCGCTCGCCTACGCGCACGTCCTCTTCTACTCGCTTCCGCTGCTGTTCGTCTACATCGCGTACACGACGTTCGTGCGTGGGACCGGCGACTCGCGCACGCCGTTCCTTTCGTTGATCGTCAGTACCGTGCTGATCTGCGTCTTCACCCCGTGGCTGATCCGCGGCTGGCTCGGTGTTCCGCAGTTCGGGATCGTCGGCGCGGCGCTCGCGAACATCACCGCGAACGTGGTCGCGTTCGCGTTCCTGCTGGTCGCGCTCGCCCGCGAGAAGAACCCGCTCGCGCTCGACATGTCGATCGTCCGGCACATGCGCATCGAGCCGAAGCTGCTGCTCACGCTGGTCCGGATCGGGATCCCGACCGGGATCCAGATGGTCATGGTCTCGCTCGCCGAGGTCGCGGTGATCGCGCTCGTCAACCGGTTCGGTTCCGCCGCGACCGCCGCGTACGGCGCGGTGAACCAGATCGTCTCGTACGTCCAGTTCCCCGCGATCTCGATCGGGATCGGCGCCTCGATCTTCGGCGCGCAGTCGATCGGCGCCCAGCGCTTCGACCGCCTGCGCAAGATCGCGCGTGCGGGGATCACGCTGAACTGGGTGATCTGCGGCGCGCTGATCGCGCTGGTCTACGTCTTCGACGACGCGATCCTCTCGCTCTTCATCACCGATCCGAAGGTCGTCGCGACCGCGCACGACCTGCTCGCGATCACGCTGTGGAGCTACGCGATCTTCGGCACCTCGTCCGTGCTCTCGGGGCTGATGCGCTCGAGCGGGACCGTGCTGTGGCCGACGGCGCTCTCGGTGCTCTCGATCTGGGCCGTCGAGGTGCCGGTCGCGTACGCGCTCGCGCCGCACTACGGTCTGCGCGGCGTGTGGTTCGCGTATCCGGTCGCGTTCTGCGCCGCGCTGCTGTTCCAGACGACGTACTACTACGCGTTCTGGCGCCGCAAGCGCCTCACCACGCTGCTCGGCGACACGAAGCCGGCCGAACCGATCGCGACGTAGATGGCCGCGAACGAGCCGCGCTGGGCGAAGTCGTACCCGGCGAACGTCGTGCTCGTCGTGCTGACGCTCTTCCCGGGGCTGATCAACACGAGCGCGATCGCGCTCGCCGCGCCGGTGATCGGGCGCGATCTCGGCGTGGCGCCCGACACGGCGGCGGCGATCCCGCTCATCAGCGACGCCGCGCTCGCGTTCGGATGCGTGCTCGCCGCCGAGCTGACGCGGCGGTTCGACAGCCGCACGCTGTACTTCTCGCTCCTCGCAGTCTCGCTCGTCTCGTCGCTCGCGAGCGCGCTCGCGCCGTCGTTCGCGGTCCTCCTCGCCGCGCACGTCGTGCACGGCCTCGCGGCCGGGATGCTCTTCATCGTCGTGCTGCCGCCGCTGATCGTCAACTTCAGCAGCGCGAAGCTCCCGGCGACGGCGAGCGTGCTGGTCCCCGCGCTGTTCGGCGCGGTCACGGTCGGGCCGCTGCTCGGCGGGCTCGTCGCATCGCCCGGAATCTGGCGCGCGATCTTCGCCGCCGAGGTGGTCGTCGCGCTCGTCGCGATGCTGCTCGCGCGCAGCGTGATTCAGGCGCGCGAGCCGCAAGGCTCGGATCAGCCCGTCGACTGGTTCGCGCTCGTCGTGTCGGGGCTCGGCTCGCTGCTGATCTATCTCGGCATCGGCGGCCTCGCGGCGAACGACTGGCGCGACGCGCTCGCGAGCGGGCCGTTCGTCGCGGGGCTCGTCATGTACGCCGTGCTGATCGTCGGCGAAGCGCGCAAGGAGCACCCGCTGGTCCCGGTGCGGAAGCTCGCGACCTCGCTCGCGCTCATCGGCACGATCGCGACCGTCGTCGGCAGCGCGGCGTTCAGCGCGCTCACGACGTCGTTCTCGCTCACGCTGCTGCGCATCGGCGAGCTCGATCCGCACGGCGCCGGGCTCGCGTTCTGGCCGGAGTTCCTCACCGCGCTCGCGAGCGGCTACGTGTTCGGTCGCGCGGTCACGACGAAGTGGGTCGTGCTCGTCGGCGCCGTAGGCCTCGGTTTCATCGCGCTCGCCGCCGCGCTCGCGCGCGTCGTCGGGCCGGTCGACGCCGCGCAGGTCGGCTGGCTGTCTCTCGTCGGCGGGTTCGGCGCGGGGCTGAGCGTCTCGCCGGGTTTGTTCGTCGTGACGCTCTCGTTCGAGCGCGCGCTCGTCGGCCGCGCGATCGCGCTGCTGAATCTGTTCCGCTTGACCGGCGGTTTCATCAGCGCGCCGGGCGTCGAGCACACGATCGGCTCGCGCGCCGGAGCGCATCTGCGTGCGGCCGACCCGTCGGTCTCACCGCACGCCGCCGACGCGGCGGTGCGCGCGTTCATCACGGGCCGCACGCTGCCGTCCGGCATCCCGGTCGACGCGCTGAAGCGCGCGCTGGCGCTCGCGATCGCTGACGCGTACGTGATCGTGCTGCTGCTCGCGCTCGCCGGTATCGTCGCGATCGCCGCGCTGCTGGTCGCGACGCGAGTGAAGCTGCGCGCGCCGGATCTCGCGAAGTTCGACGAGGGAAAGCCGGCGCTCGAAGCGCCGGCGCTCGCCTAAGTCCCCGCGCCGCCGCCGACGCGCATCACGTACTTCAGCACGACGCGCTGCAGCGTCGTCGGGGCCGCCGGCGTGCCGTAGTTGAAGAACAGCTCGCTGTCGTTCTTGAAGCGGTGGTGGAACGAGCCGGCGAGGTTGACGCCAGGCAATGCGAAGCCGCCGCGCCCGCTGATCGAGCGCAGCGCGACCGAGAAGTTCGTGGTCGGATCGATGTTCTCGCCGATCGTCAGGCGGCGCAGCCACTGCCCGTCGGACCGCCCGCCGAAGGTCGGGCGCACCCGCGTCCCCGCGAGGTCGCCGCCGACCGTCCAGCGCCGTCCGATCGCGCGCGACGTCGAGAGATTGAACTGCTGCAGGAACGCATCGCCGAACGGACCCCAGCCGTAGCCCGCGGTGATCGGCGCGGGCGTCCCTTCCTTGTAGCCGAGGTTCACGCTGTGCTGGTTGTACGTGCGCGTCACGCCGTTGCCGTAGAACGGATAGCCGACGAGCCCGCTGTCGTAGGTCCGCAGGAACGAGCTGTACGGACCGCCCGAGAGATGCAGCCCGTTCTTGAGCTGCAAGTCCAGGTTGACGTTGCTGTCGGCCTGGTGCACCGCGCCGCTGCCGTCGGTGTAGCGGTCGGCGGTGAGGAAGAGATCCGCGCGCTTGATCCAGCCGTGCGGCGAGAGCGTCCCGTTCAGGTCGAAGAACGCCTGCGGGCCGCGGATGTCGGCGTTCTGCGTGTAGCCGAGGATCGGCGAGTACTCCGGCCCGATCGCGCGGTAGCCGGTGTAGATCTCGTAGTTGTGCTGGTGAACGTCGACGAAGTCTTCGGTCTTGTACGCGAGCCGGTCGTCGGGCGTGAACGTGCCGTGCTCGTGCGCGTAGTCGAGCGCGTAGACGAAACCGGTCTTGTCGTCGCGCCCGCCGATCTGCGCCTGCCAGGTCGAGTCGCGCCCCGCGCGCGGGTCGATCGTGTCGTTGAACGCGCGGTGGTTCGCGATCACGCCGTCGAGCGACCACGCGAACGAGCGGTTCGGCGTCGCGTGCTTGTAGCCGAAGACCATGTCGTCGAAGCCTGCGCCCTCCGCCTCGAGCACGCCGAACGACTGCAGCCCTTGCGTGCCCTCGAGCTTCAGCCCGCGGTCGAACGGGCCGATCGCCGGCGAGTACCAAATCCGGTTGGGCGGCGCGTTGATGCCGTTGAGCGAAACGGGATCGAAGAAGTTCGCGCCCTGTGAGAAAAACGGACGATACTCGGTGAGGGCGCGGCGGAATTCTTGCGGCGCGATGGTCTGCTGGTCGATCTCCAC
>DATAQE010000175.1:0-26872 GCA_036264835.1 Candidatus Elarobacter sp. | reverse complement strand
CCTTGACGCGCTGCGCTTGGTGGAAGTAGTTCGAGAACTGCGTCTCGTGCACGCCGTAGTAGCGGCGCATCTTCTGCTTCTCGCGCAGCTGGCGGCCGAACTCGGAGATCTTCTGACGCGTCTTGGTGTTCTGCGTCTTCTGTCCGGGCGCGGTGCCGCGGCGCTCGACGGCGCACTTTTTCGACAGGCAGCGGTCGCCCTTGAGGAAGAGCTTGATCTTTTCGCCGGTCTTCGACGTCGCGGTCTCGCGGCGGCACAGACGGCACACGGCTTCGGTGTAGCGGGCCATTCTTCTCTTCTAACCCCTCTACACGCGCCGCCGCTTCGGCGGGCGGCAACCGTTGTGCGGGATCGGCGTAACGTCTTTGATGAGCGTGATCTCGAGGCCGGCGGCCTGAAGCGAGCGGATCGCGGCCTCGCGGCCGGCGCCCGGTCCCTTGACGTAGACCTCGGCGGTCTTCATCCCGTGGTCCATCGCTTTGCGCGCGACCGCTTCGGCGGCCATCTGCGCGGCGAACGGCGTCGACTTCTTCGAGCCCTTGAACCCGAGGTTGCCGGCGGAGGCCCAGGCGATCGTCGAGCCGGTGTTGTCGGTGATGGTGACGATCGTGTTGTTGAAGGACGAGTGGATGTGGGCGACGCCCGATCCGACGTTCTTGAACTCGCGCTTCTTACGGGTCTTGGTTTGCTTCTTGGCGGCCAAAAGAAATGCTCTCTGCGGTTTATCCTGTCCGGGCACGGCCCGGTGTCGTCGCCTCGACCGGCAGCGCTCGCTCGAGGCGGGCGGCTCCGACCTTTGTCTACCACCGCACGGCGAGAGCGGCAGGCGCGCGAACGCGCGTCGCGTCCGGCGCCCGGACACAACGGCTTACTTTACCACAGGCGCGGGGCGACTTCAACCGGTGGCACCGGCCTGGCGGGCCCACCGGAAGGATCCGAGATGGTCGCTTGCTCAGATAGGCGACAAGGCGCTAGCCGGCCGAGCGGACCTCCTCGTGGCCGCGTGCGTACTGGTCCAGCGAAGGGAAGCCGAGGTCGTTTTGCGACGCAAAGGCCTCGGCGGCTCGAATCGCCTCGGGACGCAACTCGATCAGCTCGATCCCACTGACGCGGTTCTCGGTGTCGTAGTGGACGACCACGTCCTCGTTCAGCCGGACCGAAGTCCCGCGGGGCCCGCGCGTGCGATAACGGACGTACCCCGCTCCAACTTCGAGATCGATTCGGAGCTCGATCGCGTTCTGCACGGCTACCTCCTTACTCCGGGACAACGGTGATCACGACCGTAACGGCAGCGTTCGTGACGACATTCATCGGGCGGCCGTCCAAGGCATATCCATAGTGCTCTCGGCGGTCCCGCGACGCCGGACGATATATGCCGCGCACGGGGTTCCGCAGAATCGCCTCCACGTCGGCCCTCGTCAGGCCGTACTCGCTCATCCGTTCTTCTGCGTGTCCCGAGTATCGCATTACCGCCTCCGTGAGGTCAACGCCGGCCGTCGAGGCCCTTTTCACGGCGAGTGCCCTGGATCGGTCAGCATGATTGTCGTACCAGCGGAACTATTCAAAGCGGAGTGCTGGGGGAATCGGCGGTGCGTACTCTGTTCAGCGTGGTCGCGGCGGTCGCGTTGATTGTGCTCGCGGCTGCGCCGGCGGGCGCGATGTGCAGCTCTTTGGACCTGCGGCTCGATCGCGAAGCGGGTCCGATGGTCGCCTTCGCGCCGTCCGTGCGGCCGCGGCCAGGCGACCGCGAACGCGCTCGTCAATCGCTGCATATGATCCGCGAGGTCGTTGCCCCGTACCGGGATCTCCGAGCCGTCGCGGCTCAATACGCGCAGCCGGAAGTCCTGATGAAGGGCTGGCGACGTGCGCCGCCCGGGTCGCTGATCGCGGTTGACCGCCCGAACTCGCACGACGACGAGCACCGGCCGCGCGTGCTGCTGTACCGGCGAACGGCGTCCGGTTTCGCGCTGGTCGGAGTGCAGTTCGAGGCGCTGAGTGAGCGGACGGACGCGCAGCTCGACGATATCCTGCCGATGTCGGTCGCGCGGTGGCACCAAGTGGTCCGTCACTGCACTGCGCCGCCCGTATGGAACTGGATCGCGACGGTTTTTCCGTTCGCGCGCGACGAGGACGGGATTTGGCGCACGCTCGAGTTCGAGCGCTACGTCAGGATCGCGCCGCACCGGCGGAGTCGGCATATTCAGTCTATGCTCGAGCTCTCGAGATAGAACCATAGACGGTAATCCAGATACACGACCGCCCAAACGTACAACGCCGCACGGCGCACCACTTTGCGGTCGAGCCGGAAGTCGTACGTGCACACGCCGAACCGCGGGCGGTAGTCGCGGTACAAGCGCGGCTCGTCGACGAGCATCAGCACCGCGAGCCAGACCAGCCGTACGAAGCGAGGCGTTCGCTTCATACGAGGTGGCCCTCATCGTCCACTTTGATTGTGTCCGCGAGCCGAAGCAGAACCATCGAGCGGCGGATCGCCTCGCAGACGGACCGACGTGTGACCGTTTCGCCGAAGACCTCCGCGAACACCGGGGAGTCCGGTGCCGCGGCCGTCCCGGTGTGTCGCTCTCGCAAGGCGATATATTGATGCGTCGCGTTCACCACGCCGAAGGGAACGATCGTGACCGGCAACTTACCGTCTCCGAACGCGATGCGCCACGAGCCGATGAAGCGCTTCGGATCGGTCGCAGCAGCTACGATCGAGGCATGGTCGATGCGGACGACGTCTTCGATTTCGAGGTGCTTGCACCAGCGAACGATCAGGCTATAGCCGGGATGCATGACTTGGCGGGTATAGGCATCCCACATGCCGTCGATGCACGGCATGATCCTACGTGTCGTTTCCATCGCTACGCGCAGTCCGAATCGAACGCGAAGGACACCATCCGGTAGGTGCGCGTCGTAACCGGCTCGATCTCGAGGCCGGCTTCGCGAAGCACACCCATGTCACGGTGGAACGATCGCAGCGAAACGGCGAAGCGGCTGCAGTAATCCTCGATAGTGACCAGCTCGCGGCGAGTCAGCCGCGCCGTGAGCCACATCAGGCGGACGATACGGAACGCGATCGCTCCGCATTTGGCGTGGGAAGGGCGCGTGAAGCGGCGCGCCGGGGTGTTCGACGCGGGCGCGTCGAAACGGGCGACTGTCATACGGTGGACTCCAACTCCATCGGGGTGACGGACTCGGTCGGTGTTACAGCACCGGCCGGGTCGCTATGTTGTTCACGTGTAGTGTGTCACACTTATTTTACCACTCGTACATACGTTCGGCAAGTACTTCGCTTCACGATGCGACACGCCAATAAATGCGGGCGCATTATCGGCCATCTTGGGGTACATCCACCGCTCGCAATGCATCAATCGCTGGAAGAGCAAGCGAAGCGGGGAGAGCGAGCTGAACGCGGGGCTCTACCGAGGGAAACTCACGCCACGGTCTCGATTTCTTTAAGAGCTGTGATGGCCGAACGCCACGCTTGAAACTCTGGTAGCCGCGTTCCGTTGCAGCGCTTAGATATTCGCCCCACGCTTGACGCATTTTAACGCGATCGGTGACGCGACCGCGCCGGACGTCTATAAGATATGCTAACAGGTCGAGTATGAGGAAAATGCGTATGACGTCCGCCATTCGACGCGGCGCGCGCACCCTTGCGTGCTGCTGAAGGTGCCGCGAAAGGCGCCTGCCACGACGCGGCAATCGCTTACGATGACTTCGGAAAACCACATTTTCCAACAGATGGAGCGCATGCCGTTCAATACGCTGCGCCTGTCGCCGTAAGCGCCGAGACACGAATACTGCCACGTTGGTTCGCGACCGAGATCAGCGAACTCCGCGTTCAAGTCCGGATCCTGCTCGCAGAAATCTCGGCAGAGCCCTTCCAACTCAATGAATAGCACAGGCTGCACAAATGTTGCGGCGTTGAAAGAACCTAGGATCGTCGACGCTCGGATTACCTGTACTGCACCACGTAAATGTCTCACACGTACCGAGTCGACAGCGTCATAGCTCGCGATATTGTCTACTAGTGCTTCAAGTTCGCGCCAATTGTCCGCACGATAGAAATCGAGGATTGCTCGGTCCACGAGTGCAATGCGGACCTGCTGATCAGTGAGCCGGCCAAGCGTCGCAACCAACGATGGGGGCCAACTCGTGGAAATACCCCACCGATACCGCCGAGCGAGGACATCCGCCGAGCGCGCGATTCGGTCGAGGTCGTCAAAATAGTCACAGAGGTTCCCGATAATCGGACCGGCAAATGCCCAGACAGTTTCGCCAACTCCACGGGCGAAGCGCTGAAACGCCGACTCGACCTCGCCTACCCCTTCGGAGGGATTACGATTCATCTTGAATTGGGCTCCCTTCGGAAGGCTCTTCATGTGGCGAGTTCGGGAACGAGCGAGGCGTCTCCGTCGGCAGTCCTTCATAAGAGTGCCTCTCGCCCGCCGAGCGGAAACCGGAATAACAGCGCAGCCTGTGGTCGCCGTCAATCGCCGATGGCGACTACTCTCATACATCCCTGGGCCCACCGCAACACAGTCATACTATCATTACCCCATGGCGGGCGAGGCGACGATTGGAGTGCGGCCTTCGGAGCGGGGCACGATAACGTGTCGCGAGACGGAATCGGGACGTGATGCATGGTTCTAGTCTGACCGCTGGCAAGCGCTCGAGCGGGAAGCGGATGCGGCGATCTCTCCAGGGCGTCTCCATCGCTACAATTCCTTAGAGCAGTTTTTAGGGGCGCTCGCCGATCTTAAAGCTGAGCTAAAGACCATGCGCGTTCGAGGCCACGGCAACGATTTGTTCTATCGAACCACTTCGGGGTTGGCTACAGAAGCGAAGAAGCAGGCTGGTCGCTCCGGAAAAGCGCCTTTCAAGGCGATGTTTTTCATGTCGATACGACCCTCTATCCGCTTACCGGAAACACAACCCATTACGAGATCGGGAACTTCGAGCCCGGCACGGGGTCGTATCTCCGACCAGGATACGGCGCGTTCGCCCAGGCGGACCACGAGTTCGTGATCCCACAGGAGGCGTGGACCGTAGTCGGGCCTTAATGACGCTCCATGCCCGCTACACCACTTGCAGCCGGGACGCGGATTCGTGTACGGAGGGACGCGCAGCACCCGCCGGGTCCGTGGCCCAATGAGCCCATGGGCGTTGTCGCCGCATCATACGATGGATCCGCGTTCTCTTGGGTCGAGACCATGAACGGCCCCGAAATTCAATATTGGGTCGCGTTCGATGAGCCGCAATTCGACGGTGACGGAGACGGCCCGTACACCGCAGCGGAGGTGTTAGCGCGGTATGTCGAGCCGCTCTGAAAGCACGATTTTTCCAGCAATGACACTTAGGGAAATCGAGCGGATCGGTGCTCTAGCGGCGCTACGCGATTTGGGCCGGGGGTTCGTGGCGGTCGCGGAGCCAGCGTTCGAAGGCGGGGGCGGACATCGGGGCCGCGTAGAGGTAGCCCTGGCCGTACGTGCAGCCGATGGAGGCGAGGAACGCGACTTGTTCCATCGTTTCGACGCCTTCGGCGACGGTGCTGAAGCCGTAGCGTTCGGCGATCGAGGTGACGGCCTCGACGATCGCGACGTCGTGCCGTTCTTGCGGGATTCCGTTGATGAACGAGCGGTCGATCTTCACCACGTCGATCGGCAGCCGGCGAAGGTGCGAGAGCGAGGAGTAGCCCGTGCCGAAGTCATCGAGCGCGATGGCGAAGCCGGCGTCGCGCAGCATCCCGATGGACTTCGCCATCTCGCTGCTGCCGTCCATCACCGCGCCTTCGGTGATCTCCACGCCGACGCCGCGCAGTCCCGTGCCGACCTGCGCGAGCCGCGTGGCGAGCGATTCGCGCCGCAGCTCGCTCGGCGAGACGTTGCACCAAATGCACAGCGAAGGGTCGGCCTGGCGCCACGGCGCGGAGATGCGGATCGTCTCGCGCATCACCCAGCTCCCCATCTGCTCCATGAACCCGTGGCGCTCCGCGAAGGGCACGAACTCGGCGGCGGAGACGAGCCCACGCTCGGGATGGTTCCAGCGGATCAGCGCCTCGGCACCGCCGACGCGCCCGGTCTCGAGCTCGATGTGCGGCTGAAAATAGAGTTCGAATTGATCGTGGACGAAGGCTTGCGCGAGCTCGTCCTTCGTCCGCCGCACGAGCTGGAACTCCGCCTCGACGCGCCGGTCGAAGAACGCCGATTGCGCGCGTCCGGCCTGTTTCGCGTCGTACACCGCCGCATCGGCGCGCGCGAGCAGCTCCTCGAAGCCGGCGGCGTCGTCCGGCGCGCGCGCGATCCCGAAGCTCGCCGTGAGCGGGATCCGTTCCCTGCCCTCGCGGTCACCGGTCCCGAACGGCTCGCGGAACACGTTCGCATAGCGCCGCACGCGCGACTCGGCCTCCTCGCGCGTGCGCACGTGCCGCATCAGGATGCCGAACGTGTCGCCGCCGAGGCGCGCCACGACGTCGTCGGGCGGCGCCGCTGCGCTCAGCCGCGCCGCGACCTCGACCAGCAGCGCGTCACCGGTCTGGTGGCCGACCGTGTCGTTGACCGCGCGAAAGTCGTCGAGTCCCGCCACGGCGAGCGCGACGTCCGCCCCCGAGCGCATCGCGGCGAAGCCCTGCGCGCGAAAGGTCGCGCGGTTGTAGATCCCGGTCAAGAGGTCGTGCTGCGTTTGGTATCGCAGCCGCTCGAACTGCGCGCGCTGCAGCAGCCGCGCGGCGCAGATCGACGCCAGCGTCTCGACGTACGCGTGGTCGAGCGGCGTGAAGCCCGCGTCCTCGAGCGGCAGCGGTGAGGCGAAGCCGATATAGTACGCCGTCTGCGCGACCCGAAACGGCGTCACGATCACGGCGCGCCACGGCTGCGACAGCAGCCGCTCCGCACGTTGGCAGAGCTCGTCGGCGCGGACGTCGCCCCACGAGTGCGTCGACCGCTCCGCGGCGATGAGGCCGATCAGGGTGCCATGAACCGGGAAGCGGTCGCCGGCGACCGCGACGGCCGGACCGAGCGCCCACCGCGTCGCGGCGTCGACGACGATCTCGCCGCCGTCACGATGGCAGATGAACGCGTAGAACTCGCGTCCTTCGCTCAGCGCGTGCGACGCGCCGTTCAGCATCGAGCGCAGGAACGCGTCGTCGTCCGCGCTGGTGGAGTTCGTCTGCCAGAGATGGCGCAAGCGCTCCGCGTGCCGCTCCGAACGCGCCTTCTCCTTATTGAGCGTCGCGCGCAGGGCGAAGGCATGGTCGCGCCACGCGACGATCCGCGCGATCGTTCCGATCAGGACGAACATCGAGCCGGCCGTGAACAGGCACCGGCCGACGTACCACAGCACGGTGAAGCGGTGGACGGGGAACAGGTTCGTCACCATCTCGAGCGTCACGGCCAGCACCGCGAGCATCACGTCTTCGTCGCGCGCGCGCCCGCGCCGCAAGCGCAGCAGCAAGATGAGCGCGGCGAGGCAGAGCATCAGCGTGAGCGATCCCACTCCGCTGGTGCGGTATCCCGAAAGATCGTTGCCGTGCGTGATCGGCGGCAGCGTCCGGGCGGCCCAGAACGCCCATGCGACGGTCGCGACGCCGACCGCGGCGCCTCCGAGCAGGACGAACCGGATCGTCTTCGGGTTCCAGGGTTTCGACTGCGAGTGGGCCTGCCGGCGCAGCCCGACCAGCGCGTACGCGATGATCCCGGCCGGGAAGACGACATGCCATGCGATCCAGAGCCACGCGGCGGCTTGGGCGCCGATCGGCACGATGCCGTCGCGTCCGAGCGGGAGCGCGACGGGGAACGCCGCGGCGACGATCCCGGCCGCCAAAAAGACCGCCGTCAGCAGCGCTCGCGAGGGGTCGTGCGTGCGTCGGTAGAGCACCGTCAGCATGATCACAGTCACGAGCTGTGAGAGCGCGGAGGTGAATGCCAAGCCGGGCAGCACCAGCTTCGCCACGTCGCCTACGTCGCGGTCGGCGAAGGGAAGCGCGATCAGCGGAACGGCGCACAACACGATCGCGCTCAGTGCCAGCCGGTACGCCGTGATGCATTTGCGGATCGATGCAGCCACGCGAGCGCTCTTTATCATATCCTAGGGAACCTGCCGGACCCGACTCCGAACCTTGGTCCTCGCCTCCATCGTCACCCGCGATCTGCGGAATGGTGGAAACTCTGACGCGGCAGCCTCCATCTTTGCTCCGGCAGGCCCGCAGCGAAAACGGAGATTTCGTGCCAACGCGGTTTGGCGTGAACGGACCACGGGCGAGGGCGCCGCGTCTGCAGCCAAAATGGAGGAACCGAGGGTTATATCGCTAGGTGGACCCCCAATGCAGCCGCGCATAGCGGCGATCGACGATGAGGAGGGGATGCGTCATCTGCTCGAAGTCGGCCTCTCCGTCGAAGGATTCGAGGTCCGCACCGCCGTGGACGGTGTGGAAGGTCTCAAGCTCATCCGTGAGTGGCAGCCGGACGCGGTCGTGCTCGACGTCATGCTCCCGAAGGTCGACGGCTTTACGCTGATCGGCATGATTCGCCGGATCACCGAGGTGCCGATCCTCGTTCTGACCGCCCGCGGCGAGGTGCGCGACCGCATCGAGGGGCTGCGCGCTGGCGCCGACGACTACGTTCCCAAGCCGTTCGACACCCAAGAGCTCGCGATGCGTCTTCGTGCCGCGTTGCGGCGTCCCGCGCTGCGCGAGGTCGACCACGTCACGTTCGAGGATCTCGAGATCGACGTCGAGGCGCGCACGGTTCGCCGTGAGATGACCTACATCAGGCTCTCGGCGCGCGAGTTCGACTTGCTGCTCACGCTGGCGCGCCGGCCGCGACGGGTCTTCACCCGCGACGAGCTGATCGATCTGGTCTGGGGCAACGAGCGCGACACCTCGACGCAGACGGTCGAGACGTTCATCTCCTCGCTGCGTCAGAAGGTGGACGCGCCGTTCACGCGGCCGCTCATTCACACGGTGCGCGGGGTGGGCTATACGTTGCGCTCGCCATGATCCGATCGCTGCGCTCGCAGCTCATCTTCGCGAACGTGAGCCTCGGAATCGCGGTGATGGTGATCTTCATCGCCGCGATGACGGCGCTCGTCGGAACGCAGGAGAGGGCCGCGCTCGGTCGCTCCATTCCGGAAGCGGTCGCGGACGCGCGGCGGGTCGTCGCCACCGCGCCGCGCGACGAGCGGGTCAACAGCATCACCCGCCGGATCGTCGAACGCGAGCGCTCGAAGGGCGTTCTGATTCTCAGCGTCCCGCGTGATGAGATGAATATGCTGCAGCCGGGTCCGATACCGTTCCCCGGCCTCGGCGGTCTGTTCGGGTTTCGCAGCGAGCCCATCATGATTCGCCGCACGATGGTGATCATCGTCCCGTCTCCCGAGCGTATCAACACCGTGGTGCGAAACTATCTCATCGCGATCGCCGTGGCGATCGCGGCTTCGCTCCTCGTCTCGGTACTGATCGCGCGCTGGAGCTCCGCGCGAGCGGTCTCGCCGCTGTTGATGGTCACCGAGGAACTGCGCCGCGTCGGGCGTGGCGACTTCACGCGGCGGGTGGTCGCGGCGAACGAGCGCGGCGAGATCGGGGAGCTCGCGCTCGCGTTCAACGAAGCGGCGAAGCAGGTTTCGGCCTCGTTCGAGGAGCGCCGCCGGGTCGAGGAGCAGATGCGCCGCTTCGTCGCCGACGCCGGCCACGAGCTGAAGACGCCGCTGACGATCGTGCGCGGGTTCGTCGATCTGCTGCGCCGGGGCGGGATCGACAACACCGGCCAGCGCGACGATGCGTTTCGGCAGCTGACCTCGCAGGTTTCGCGCATGGGGCTGCTCATCGAGCGTCTGATCAAGCTCGCCGAGCTCGATCGCCTGCCCATGGCGCATCCGGAGCTCGTCAACGTCCCCGACGTCGTGCGCGATGCGGCCGTGGCGGTTCGCCTCGCGCACGGTGCGGAGATCGCGTACGAGGGCGAGGCGCGCGCCGTCGTCCTGGCCGATCCCGCCGATGTCTACGAAGCGGTCGCGAACATCCTCGAGAACGCCGCGAAGTACGGCGGCGGGACGGCGATCGTCGCGTCGGTCTCGCGCACCGACGAGCAGGTGATCGTGCGCGTGCGTGACGGCGGGCCGGGGATCTTCGCGAGCGATGCCGAGCGAGTCTTCGAGCGCTTCTACCGCGGCGAGTCCGCGGTCACGACCGCGGGTTCCGGGCTCGGGCTCTCGATCGCCGCCGCGGCCGCGCAGCGCGCCGGCGGCGCGGTCGTCCTCGAAGATCCGCACCCGGGCCGCACGACGTTCACGGTGGTGCTACCGGTTCGGTGAGCCCGGACGTGTCCAGCTCGTGCCGTTCGTGAAGTGGACGTAGTCGACGGTGCAGTCGTTCTCTTCCGACCTGTATGCGAACAGGCCGCCGCGGACGGTGCGGCTCACCTTGCGATTCACGTCGGCGCCGGGCGGGAAGACGCCCTTCACGTCGAACTCGGCGCGCGACTCGTGGCGGCCGTAGCGCGCGCCGAAGCGGATCTCGTCCGCGGCGACGAACGCCGTGTTGTGGAACGTGACGTTGTACGCCGCGATCTCGATGAGCTCGATGCTGCTGATCCCGCCGCTGCAGCGCGTGATCGTCACCGGGGAGGGCTGTCCGGGCGCCGCTGCGTTCGCAGCCGCTGCGGGCACCGCGACGAGGCAAGCCGCGGCGGCGGAGAGCGCGGTCGCAATGCGCATCGGGGTCTTCGTCACGGGTATCACGGTGAGGCCTTTCGCGCCGTGACGGCCACCCCTCCGAGGCGGTCGGGCCTCGGCTCGCTATGGCGTCAGGATCCGGTCGGCGCGGCGGAGCTGCGGGTTCCGCCAGGTCCAGAGGCCGACGATCGCCAGCGTGGCGAGGCCGCCGGCGACGACCGTCGGGACGGCGCCGATCAGCGCGGCGAGCGTCCCGGACTCGAACTCGCCCAGCTCGTTGCTCGCCGTGATGAAGACGCTCTCGACCGCGGTGACGCGGCCGCGCATCGCATCCGGCGTGCCGAGCGAGATGAGCGCGTCGCGGATCGCGACGCTCACCATGTCGGCCGCGCCGATCAGCGCGAGCGCGGGGATCGCGATCCAGATCGAGGTCGAGAGGCCGAAGGCGACCGTCGCCGCACCGAAGCATGCGACGGCGCTCAGCAGGCGCGGGCCGGCGTAGCGGTGGATCGGGCGGCGCGCGATGATCAGCGCGCAGATCCCGGTGCCGAACGCGGGCGCCGCGCGCAGCACGCCGAAGCCGGCCGCGCCGACGTGGAAGACGTCGCTCGCGTAGACGGGGAGCAGCGCGGTCGCGCCGCCGAAGAGCACCGCGAAGAGGTCGAGCGCGATCGCGCCGCCGAGCACCGGTCGTTCGCGGATGAAGCGCAGGCCCGCGAACGCTTCGCGCAGCGACGGCGCCTCTTCGCGCGACGGGCGCGTGAGCAGCGGGATCGTGACGACCGCGCACGCCGCGGCGAGCGCGATCACCCCGACCGTGCCGTATGCGGGGAGCGGGCCGATCGCGATCAGCAGGCCGCCGAGCGCGGGGCCGCCGATGCGCGTGAACTCGCGGATCGCGGATGCGAGCGCGCTGGCGCGGACGTACTTCTCCGCCGGGACGACGGCCGGGAGCAGCGACTGTTCGGCCGGGAACGCGAACGCGCGCGCGATGCCGGCGAGTGCGAGCAGCGCGAGGACGAGCAGCAGCGCCGTCGTGCCGCGCGCGGTGAAGAGCGGGATCAGCGCGAGCGAGATCGCGACTTCGGTGAGCATAGCGGCCGCCATGATCGCGCGGCGGTCGAGGCGGTCGGCGGTGAAGCCTGTGACGGGCGCGAGCAGCAGCGCCGGCGCGAAGAGCACAAGGCCGACGAGCCCGAGGTCGAACGCGCTGTGGCGCACGGAGTACACCTGCCACGACACGGCGACGCTCTGGATCTGCGATGCGACGTCGAACGCGATGAAGGCGAAGAGATAGACGCGGTAGCCGTCACGCATCGGAGTCGGTGTTTAGAGATTCGGGGGTCGGTCGGTGGCGTGGTCGCCGTAGTGTGTGGGGTCGAAGAGCCAGGGTGGGGGATTCGTTGGGAAGGTGATGTCGGAGATCGTCCAGCGGCCGTCGCCGGAGAAGTGGATGATCAGTGCGCGGTGGACGTCGAAGTGGCCGGATGCGTCGACGTTCACCAAGTGGTGT
This sequence comes from Candidatus Elarobacter sp., assembly GCA_036264835.1. Lineage (GTDB taxonomy): Bacteria > Vulcanimicrobiota > Vulcanimicrobiia > Vulcanimicrobiales > Vulcanimicrobiaceae > Vulcanimicrobium. The sequence continues at coordinate 14,685 of DATAQE010000175.1, read as the reverse complement.
TCGATCAGCGCCGTGTTCACCGTGATCAGGTAGCGGAACGAAAGGCCGTTGTTTTCCACGAAGCGTTCGGCGACGTAGCGTTTCGGGAGGAACGTCGTCGCGTCGATCCAGATCTCGCGCAGCACGTTGTGGCCCGGGTCGCGCAGCGGCGACAAGCGGAAGTGATGGACCGGGGTCGAGGCGATCGTCGTGTCGCCGAGGTCGGTGATGCGGTACGAGAGGTTGTACGTCGAGACGGAGCCGATCGCTTCGAGACCCGGCGGTGAGGGTGTCGGTTCCGGGGTGCCGGGAGCCTCGAAGAGGCCGGGGCGCGCGCCGGTTCGGCGCGGGCGGAGGCCGAAGTCCGCGAGCGGGAACTCGCCGATGCGTTCGATGGTCGTCCCCGGATAGACGATCGTCGTGACGACGCGCGGGGCGAGTTGCGACGGGTTGCCGCGCTCGTCGAGGATCGGGCGGATCCAGACGCGTGCGTCGGCGGCGCGCGTGACGATTTGGATGCGATCGACGAGCAGGCGGCCGTTCTGCTCGCCCTCGTCCTGTTCGGTGAAGGCGATGTACGGCGGGACCGGGAGCGCGTTCACCGCCGCGCGCATTCGCACGTAGGTCGCGGTCGGGGTGAGCGGCGCGTTCGGAGGCGGCGTCGCGGTCTGCGCGACGACGTGCGCCGACACGGCGAGCAGGGCGGCGGCGATCACGAGTCCTCCGGTTCTCGGTCGGGCGAGCTCATCTTCTGTTGTGTCTTAATTAGATAGTTGACAGCGCCGGGCCGGGCGAGTAGGATCGGGTGGCATCAGCTATGACAGTTCTTTCGCGGCGCGTCTTTCTCGCCGGGGCGGCGGCCGGTTCGGCGCTCTGGTCGCTCACCGGGCCGGCCGTCGCGCAAGCGCGTTCGGTCGACGAGTCGGGGTTCGTTCGGATCGGCGGGATCGACCAATGGATCGCGATGCAAGGCGAGGACGAGCGGAATCCCGTTCTTCTCTTTCTGCACGGCGGGCCGGCCGAGGCGGAGTCGCCGTTCCTGCGCGAGTTCGCGCCGTGGGAGCGGTCCTTCACCGTCGTCAATTGGGATCAGCGCGGGTCGGGGAAGACGTACGGGAAGAACGGGCCCGCGACGCCCGACATGACCGTCGAGCGCATGGCGCAGGACGCGGTCGAGGTCGCCGAGCATGCGCGGCGGACGCGTCGAAAACCGAAGGTCGTGCTGGTCGGGCACTCGTGGGGCGCGGCGCTCGGGCTGTACGCCGTCACGCTGCGTCCGGATCTGTTCTATGCGTTCGTCGGCACCGGGCAGCCGGTGAGCTGGGCGCTCTCGATCGAAGACCGCGAGCGGTGGGCGCGCAAGCAGGCTGCGGCGGAGCACGACGCGGCCGCGATCACAACGCTGGACGAGACGGCGTCGCTGCCCGTGAGCGACATGAAGCGCGTCAATGCGTCGGGGAAGTGGCGGATGTCGGCGTCGGACAAGCAGTATCTTCAGATCCAGCGCGAGTTCATGGGAGCGCCGCCGTTTCCGACCAAAGGGGACGTCGCGGACTGGATCGCCGGAGGCGATTTCACCGGGCCGAAGCTGTGGCCGACGATCGTGAACTTCGATGCGCGCAAGCAGTTCCCGGAGATCCCGGTGCCGTTCTTCGTCATCGAAGGGCGCGACGATCACGTCGGATCGTTCGAGGCCGCGAAAGACTACGTCGAACAAGTGCGGGCACCGAAGAAAGCGTTCATCCCGATCGACGGCGGGCACTTCGCGTGCTTCACCGATCCCGCCGAGTTCCTCGCCGCGGTGCGCACGTCGGTCATGCCGTACGTGCGCGGCGAGAGCGCCTAGCGCCGGCGGTTCGCGCTGCAGTCGCGGCAGGTTCCGTAGATCGTCACGTCGTGGTCGCGCGCGCGGAAGCCGCGCGGCAAGGTCGCCGAGACGTCGCAGCCCTCGATCTCGTACACGCGCGCGCACACGTCGCACATGAAATGATGGTGGTGCGATTTTCCGGACCGTTCGTAGAGGACGGGCCGGCCCGGCACCTCGACTGCGCTTAGCCAGCGTTCGTCGACGAGCGCGCGGAGCGAGCGGTAGACCGTCGCGATCCCCAGGCCCTCGCTGTGCGGGAGCGCCGCGGCGAGGATCTCGTCCGGGGAAAGGGGGCGGTCCGCGTGCTCGAGCACGCGGCGGATCGCTCGCTTTTGGCGCGTGTCACGCGCGGCGGGGCCTGGACCGGGCACGGCGGGCGATCCGCCTCGCCGCATGGCGGTTCCTTGTCCCGCGCCGGCCCTCGTGGTTGACTTGATAATGATAAGATGTTATCAATTTGACGTTCTCGATCCTGCTTGGAGCACGTCACATGGTCAGCCCCGACACCCGCGTCCCCGTCACCGTCCTCACCGGCTTCCTCGGCGCGGGGAAGACCACGCTGCTGAACCACATCCTGCGCGAGAACCACGGGCGGCGCATCGCGGTGATCGAGAACGAGTTCGGCGAGATCGGGATCGATCACGATCTGGTCGTCGGCGCCGACGAAGAAGTCTTCGAGATGAGCAACGGGTGCATCTGCTGCACCGTGCGCGGCGATCTCATCCGCGTGATCGGGAACTTGATGCGCAGGCGCGACCGCTTCGATCACATCCTGGTCGAGACGACGGGGCTCGCGAATCCGGGGCCGGTCGCGCAGACGTTCTTCGTCGACGACGAGATCGCCGAGGAGACGCGGCTCGACGCGATCGTCACCATGGTCGACGCGGCGCACGTGCTCACCCAGCTCAACGCCGGCGAGGAAGCCAAGGCGCAGATCGCGTTCGCGGACGTCATCGTCCTCAACAAGACCGATCTCGTCACCGACGCCCAGCTGGACCGTGTCGAGTCGCGCGTCCGCGCGATGAACCCGGCCGCTCGCGTGCACCGCACGCACCAGGCCGGCGTCGCGATGGAGGCGGTGCTCGGCGTCGGCGGGTTCGATCTGCAGCGCGCGACCTCGATCGACGCGGCATTCCTCGAGCCCGAGTATCCGTTCGAGTGGATGGGGCTGTACCGGCTTCCCGCCGGCAGCCATGCGGTCGAGTTCGATCCGGGGCCGGATCCCTCGCTGCGCTTGGGAGCGCTCTCGGTCGCGACGCTCGCCGACGACGCGTTCGCGCCGCTGGTCGAGCGCGCGGTCCGCGCGGTCGCGCATCGCGAGCCGGCTGCGCCGGATTCGGTGCTGACCGTCGACGGGGCGTTTCTCGACGTTCCCGCCGATGCATCGCGTCGGATGGAGTTGCGCGTCCCGGCTGCCGGAGTCGTCGCGCTCGTCTCGCAGCATCTGCCCGAGGAGTTCGCGGTGCGGTTGTTGGTCGAGGGCGAGCCGGTTTCGCCGGAGCGCGCGCGGACGTTCCGCGCCGATCACGAGCACGACGCGACGGTCGGCTCGGTCGGGCTCACGCACGCCGGGATGCTCGACGCCGACCGGCTCGGTGCGTGGCTGAGCGGTTTGCTGCGCGAGCAAGGCACGGAGATCTACCGCACCAAAGGCGTCGTCGCGCTCGCCGGAGACGAGCGGCGCTGGACGGTGCAAGCCGTCCACATGCTGCTGCGCGCCGAGCCGCAGCGCGAGTGGAACGGTGAAGCGCCGTCCTCGAAGCTGGTGTTCATCGGGCGCAATCTCGATCGCGCGGCGCTCGAGAGCGGCTTTCAGGCCTGCATCGCATCGTGAGCGCCGTCGTGTCGGCGCCGTTCAGCGCTCGCTGGCGCTGGGAGTGCGGCGGTCCCGTCTCCGCGCTGGCGGTCTCGCCGGACGGGCGCGAGATCGCGGCCGCGACCGAGGAGGGGCCGATCGCGGTGCTCTACGCGCGCAGCGGCGCGGTGCGGTGGCGTTCCGGCGGGCATGACGGCGGGACGACGGCGCTGTCGTGGACGCCCGACTCGTCGGTGCTGGTCTCCGGCGGGCGGGACGGCCGCGCGGCGGTTCGCGAGCGCGACGACGGCGCGGTGCAGGCCGACGTTTCGTGCGGCGGCGGTGCGTGGGTCGAGCGGGTCGCCGTCGCGCCGGACGCGCGCCGGTTCGCGGTCGCGTGCGGGCCTCACGTGAGCCTTCGTTCGATAAGCGGAGATCTCGCCGGCACGTGGCCTCGGCGCGCGAGCACGGTGCTGGATCTCGCGTGGCGGCCTTCGCGCGGCAACGCGACGCTGGCGTGCGTCGCGTACGGCGCCGTCAGTCTGTTTCGAGCGGACGATCTCCGGCGGTCGTGGCGCGAGCTGAAGTGGCCGGGTTCGTCGCTCGTGCTCGCGTGGAGTCCGGACGGGCGGTTCATCGCGACCGGCGATCAGGATTCGACCGTGCATCTGTGGATCGTCAAGCGCAGCGAAGATCTGATGATGTCGGGGTACGCGCGCAAAGTGCGCGAGCTCGCGTGGAGCGCGAACTCGCGCTACCTCGCGACCGGCGGCGGCTCGGCGATCACGGTGTGGGACTGCACGCCGCCCGGGCCGGCGGGTTCCGAGCCGATCGTGCTGGAGCAGCACGACGCGCCGGTGCGCGCGCTGGCGTTTCGCGACGATACGGTGCTCGCGTCGTGCGCGGCGGACGGTTCGGTCGTCGTGTGGGACGTCGCGGCGAAGGCGCCGCTCGCGGCGCTCGACGGCGACGGCGCCGCGGCGCGCGCGCTGCGCTGGAGCCCGGACCTGCAGACGCTGTTCGTCGGCGACGACGCGGGCGTCGTGACGGCGTGGTCGCAAGTGTGAGCGAGCGGCGGGGCTCGGCGCCATGCGTGCGTCTCGGCGCGTTGGTGCTGCTGTTCGCGCTGTGCGCGTGTGCGGGGCACGGGTCTGCCGGCGAGGGGAAGCTGCGCGTGGTCGCGGCGGAGAACGTGTGGGGGAGCATCGCGGCGCAGATCGGCGGCGACCGCGTCGACGTGACGAGCGTGCTGAGCGATCCGAACGCGGACCCGCACGAGTACGAGAGCAGCGTCACGGTCGCGCAGTCGTTCGCTTCCGCACGGTACGTCGTCGTGAACGGCGCCGGGTACGACGCGTGGGCGCAGCGGCTGCTCGACGCCGGCGGGGCGGCGTCGCGGCGTGAGCTCGACGTCGCCGTGCTGCTCGGCAAGCACTCCGGCGACAACCCGCACTTCTGGTACGGGCCGGCGTTCGTCGAACGCGTCGCGGACCGCGTGCGCGACGACCTCATCGCGCTCGATCCGGACGGTGCGGCGTACTACCGCGAGCGCCGGCGCGCGTTCGAGGCCGCGCTCGGTCCGTATCACGCCGAGATCGCGGCGATACGGACGCGATTGCACGGGCGCCCGGTCGGCGCGACCGAGAACATCGTCGTCTACCTCGCGGGCGCGCTCGGGCTGCGGCTCGTCTCTCCGCCGGCGTACATGCAAGCCGTCGCGAACGACACCGAACCGCCGGTCGGAGCGGTCGCCGTGTTCGAGGAGCAGCTGCGAGCGCATCGCATCGCGGTGCTGCTCTACAACGCGCAGACCGTCGGCGCGGTGACGACGAACGCGCGGCACGAGGCGGAGGCGGCGCACATCCCGGTCGTCACCGTGACCGAGACGGTCGTTCCGCCGGACGGGCGTTTTCAAGACTGGCAGACCGATCAGCTGCGGCGTCTGCGCGCGGCGCTCGAGCGATAGCGTGGTCGAGCTGGAGGACGCGGGCGTCCGCTACGGCGCGAGGTGGATCTGGCGCGACGCGTCGCTGCGCATCGAGGCCGGCGAGTTCACCGTCGTGCTGGGGCCGAACGGCGCCGGGAAATCGACGTTGCTCAAAGTCGTGCTGGGGCTGCATCCGCTCGGTGAAGGACGCGTGGAGCTCGACGGGGCGGCGCCGCGGCGCGGGTCGCCGGCGATCGGGTTCATGCCGCAGGTGCGCTCGCTCGACCGGGAGCTCGCGATTCGCGGGCGCGACGTCGTTCGGTTCGGCATCGACGGGCACCGCTGGGGTGTGTCGTGGCGCGGTACGCGGGAGCGCGCGCGCACCGCGCGGGTCGACGCGGCGATCGAGGCGGTGAATGCCGGCGCGTACGCGGATCGGCGGATCGGATCGTTGTCGGGCGGCGAGGCGCAGCGGCTCTATCTCGCGCAGGCGCTGGTCGGCGAGCCGCGGCTGCTCGTCCTCGACGAGCCGCTCGTGAGCCTCGATCCGAGCGCGCGCGCCGACGTCCTCGCGCTGACGGCGCGGATCGCGCGCGAGCGCGGGATCGCGGTCGTGATCGTGGCGCACAACGTCAACGGGATCCTTCCGTACGCCGACCGCGTGGTGTACATCGCGCGCGGGCGGGTCGCGGCGGGGGCGCCCGAGGAGGTCATCACCACCGAGGCGCTCTCGCGCATCTACGGCGCGCCCGTCGAAGTCGTGCGCGACCGGCTCGGGCAGCCGTTCGTCATCGGGCCGCACGCCGCGTGACCGTCGTGCACGTGTTCGAGTACGCGTTCATGCGGAACGCGTTCCTGGCCGGGACGGTCGTCGCGATCGTCGCGGGCGTCGTCGGGTACTTCGTCGTGCTGCGCGGGCTCGCGTTCGCGGGGCATGCGCTCTCGCACGTCGGGTTCGCGGGCGCGACGGGAGCGGTGGTGCTGCATCTCCCCGCGGTCGCGGGGCTGCTGGTGTTCTCGTGCGGCGGCGCGGCGGTGATGGGCGCGTTCGGCGAGCGCGTTCGCGGCCGCGACGTCGCGATCGGGATCGTGCTCGCGTGGTCGCTCGGGCTCGGCGTGCTGTTCCTTTCGCTCTACACGGGGTACGCGACCGAGGCGTACGCGCTCTTGTTCGGCGAGATCCTGGGGATCAGCCCGGTGAACATGGTGGTGACCGTCGGGGCCGCGGTGCCGGCGCTCGCGGCGATCGCCGTGCTGTACCGGCCGCTGATGTTCGCGTCGGTCGACGAGGACGCGGCGCGCGCGCGCGGCGTCCCGGTGCGCGCGGTCGGCATCGCGTTCATGCTCGTCGTCGCGGTCGCCGTCGCGACGGCCGCGCAAGTCGTCGGCATCCTGCTGGTGTTCGCGCTGCTCGTCGCGCCGGCAGCGGTCGCGGAGCGGCTCACCGCTCGGCCGCCGCTCGCGATCGCGCTCTCGGTGCTCTTCGCGCTGGCGTTCACGTGGGGCGGGCTGCTGCTCGCGGCATCGTTTCCGTACCCGGTGAGCTTCTTCATCACGACGCTCGCGTTCGCGGCGTATCTCGCGGTTCGCGTGCCGCGCGGCCTGGGGCGCGCGGAGACGACGAACGACGTGGCGTTTCGCGGGGGCGGCGTGCCGGCCGATCCGGCGCGGCTGTCATGGTAGCCGCCCGGCCGGGGCACCGTCAGCGGCATGCGAACATCCGTTGGGTCCTGCGGACGGCCTCGGTGTCCTTCGTGAGCAGGGTCGGGCGCTTCGTGTGCGAACGGACGATCTACGTGATCCTTAGGAGAACCGACGCACCGCGTGGTTGGTGGACGGTGCTCGCGATAACCCTCGCGACGGCGCTGGTCGCTCATCTCGCCTTCGACGTCGTCGGTGACGGCTGGGCGGCGCTGTTGCGCCCGCTGCACCTCGTGTATCTGGCGTTCGTCGCCGCCGCGGTCGCGTTCGCGAGCCGCGAGGTTTGCGCGTCCGGCCGGAGCGAGCGGCGCAGGCGGCTGGCGCTGATGCAGGCACGCCTTCGTGGCGCGCCGCGGCGGATCGCGCTCGTCGCGGCGTCGCAAGTCGTCCTCGCGGGGTTCACGCTCTCGCTCGAGGGGCATAGCCGCGATCCGTTCCAGCTGACGCTCGCAGCGCTCGCCGCAGTGCTCGCGCTGCTGGCGGGTGCGGCCGTGATGCGGCGCGTCGAAAGCGCCGTGCTGCGGTTCGCGGCCGGCGTGTTCGCGCGCATCGCTCCGCGCGAGCGCACGACGTTCACGCTCGCTTCGTACGCGTGGGTTCCGGTTCGCACCGACGACGCCTACGAGCTCTTCCGCCCGAACCGGCCGCCGCCCGCCTTCGCCTGACGCCCGTCCGGCCGCCGCTCTGCCGTGCGGCCACATTCACGTCACACAAGCGAAGGAACAATCGTGGTCACCAGACACCTTTTCGGTGCGCGCATCGTCGCGCTCGCCGTCATGCTCGCGTTCGTCGCGAGCCTTTCATCCGCCGCGTTCGCGCAGGCGGCAACCTCGATCAGCGGGACCGTCACCAATCAAGGAAAGCCGGTCTCCGGCGCCACCGTGACGCTGAGCGGCGTCGGCGCCGTGCAGCGCACGACGACGAGCCCGACCGGCGCGTTCCGGTTCAACGCGCTGCCGATCGGGACGTACACCGTCTCCGTCCCCGGCGGCTCGGGGACCGTCTCGACGCAGGTCGATCTGACCTCGGTCGGAGCGTCCGTCACGCTCGACACCGCACCGATCCAGCAGATCGGGCACGTCGCCGTGGTGAGCACGCGGGCCGCGCACGCGTCGGGAACCGACGTCGTGGTGACCGGGAACCAGCTGGAGCGCGGGCCGACCGCGAACAGCCTGCCGGACATCCTGGCGCAGCTGCCGACGGCCGCGCGCGGCACGAACGGGCAGATCCACATCAACGGCGACCACAACGGGATCAACTACCTGGTCGACGGCATCCAGATCCCGCAAGGCCTCAATCGCGTGCTCGGCAACGAGATCGATCCCGCGAACATCGGGTTCGCCGAAGTGCTCGAAGGCGCGTATCCCGCGCAGTACGGCGACAAGTTCGGCGCGGTCGTGAACATCTCGAGCCGCTCGAAGACCGGGCCGGCCGGTGCGAATCTCGATCTGCGCGGCGGCTCGTACGGGCTCGCGGACAGCTTGCTGAGCGCGCATAGTCCGGTCGGCGACAGCGGCTCGCTGTACGTCGGAGCGCGCTTCTTCCACGACGGGCGCGCGCTCGACCCGGCGGTCCCCAACCCGGTTCACGACGCGGGGAGCACGGTTTCGCAGTTCATGCGCCTCAGTCTGCCGATGCACGGCTCGGACTCGCTGACGCTCGACCTCTCGCACAGTCTCTCGACGTTCCAGGTGCCGCCGGATCTCGCGAACGGCGTTCCGGCGAACACGGACGACAACGAGTACCAGAACGACACGAACGCGTCGCTGATCTACCGGCACGCGATCGGCGACCGGGGCGTGCTCTCGTTCGGGCCGTCGTTCAAGCGGTCGCGGATCCTGGACACCAACGACCTCGCGAACGACCTCGCGGTCGGCGCGGGGACGACCTGCACGGACTTCAGCGATTGCAGCGGGTTCTCGGTGTTCGCGGACCGGACAGCGATCGACTACCGGATGAACGGCGACTTCGTGTACCGGATGGGGAATCACGAGCTCCACGCCGGTGCGATCTACGGCGTGGAGACCATCACCAAGAACTACGCGATCACGCTGCAGGCCGGGAACGCGCTCTCGCCGACCGGCGACCCGTTCACCGTGGTGGACAACGAGCCGAACATCGCGCATACCGAGGAGTTCTTCGTCCAAGACGGGTGGCAGATGAATCCGCTGTGGCGGCTGGACTACGGCGCCCGCGCGGACGCGTTCCAGATCTTCTCGAACGACTTCCGCAACGGGTTCTTCCAAGTCAGCCCGCGCGTGAAGCTGACGCGCACCATCTCGCCGCGCGCGAGCGTGTACGCGTACTACGGGCGGCTGTTCGTGCCGTTCTCGTTCGAGAACGTCGCGCCGTCCGCCGCCGCCGCGCTCTACGCGCCGGGGACCGCGGACACCAACGGGAACGATTTGCGGCCGCAGCGCGACTCGTTGTACGAGCTCGGCGGGCATCTGCCGCTCGGGCGCGGTGATCTCGGGATTCGGCTCTCGCACAAGGTGTCGACGGACTGGATCGACGACACGCAGGTCGGCGCGACCAACCTGCATCAGGACATCAACTTCCCGATCGGGCGCGTCGACTCGCAGACGCTCGCGTACACGCTGCCGCTGGCGCGGGCGGGGCGGTTCTACTTCAACGTCGCGCACACGATGGCGGTGAACAGCACGAACTGCGAGACGCAGCTGTTGCAGAACTGCTTGCTGAACGGTCCGCCCGGCGGAGACTTGGTGCAGGCCGACCACGACCAGCACTACGACGTCACCAGCGGCGTGCTGACGAACGACACGCACGGCGGGTGGTTCTCGCTCGAGGGTGAGTACGGCAGCGGCCTCTCGCAGGATCCGTCGCTGTGCCCGCCGTTCCCGCTCGGAAACGCGATCAACTGCAAGGTGCCGCCGCACATCACGATCGACGTCGCCAAGGGGTTCGCGGTCGGGAAGAACGCGCAGTTCGCGCTGGCGGTTCGGAATCTGTTCGACGACCGCTACGCGATCACGCTGAACAACAGCTTGCAGGGGACGCACTACGCACGGCCGCGCACCATCGAGGCGCGCTTGATGCTCGGGCCCACTCGCTGATCCGTGCGCGGGGACGGCTTGCGGGTACGCCGTCTCCGCGGAGCTAGCGTGGAGCCTCGAAAGTCCGACGAGGACGAGACGCTTATGACGGTGTAGGGCGTTCGATGGCTCAGCAGACTCTCGGAACGCTGGTGCATAGCGCCTGGTCGGCCGGATGACGGAGCAAGCACGAGGTGCATGGACGGCGCGCGCCGCCGACCGCGTGAGCGAGGGGCATCGCGGCCGCCTAGATGCGTTCTCGGTGCTGTTCGATTCGAACCCGGTGCCGATGGCGATCTTCGACGGCGGATCGATGGTGTTCCGGGCCGTGAACGACGCTATGCTAGCGGCATACCGTTACCGCCGTGAAGATTTTCTCTACCTCACGATGCTGACCGTTCGTCCGGCCGACGAGCGTGCGCGGTTCCTCGCGTGGCAAACCGGAAGCGCGGACAGCCGCGGCACGCATCGTCCGACCGGCATCTGGCATCACTTGGCCGGCGACGGGGTTCTCATCGAAGCCGAATTCGAACGCTCGCCCCGATTCATCTACCACGGACGCGAAGTCTATCTGGCCACCTTTTTCGACGTGACCGACCGCAACCACGCCAGGGACCTCTGGCACGCGCGGACCGTGGCGCTCGAAACTGCCGAACGTGTGGCCGGCGTTACGACATTCTCGCTCGACTTGCGTACGGGTGAGCATGACGGCTCGAACTCCGCCCCGCTGATGGAGCGTCCAGCCTCAGAAGCGTACGACCAAAGCGAGGACACGCCGAAAAGCATCGCCGACAACTTGCCGTTCGAGACCGAATACCAGCACAGCGTCGATGAGCGAACGCGGTGGACGCATTCGGGTACGCAGTTGGTCTACGGGGACGACGGCGCCGTCACGCACATCGTCGGCGTCAATGCCGACGTCACCGAGCGGCGTACGCTGGCCGATCGGTTTTTGGAACTGGCGTACCATGACGCGGAGACGGGGCTGCTCAATCGTGAGGCGATGCTCAACGACGGAACGACGCTCAGCGACGCAACGACCGGCGTGGTGCTCTTGCACGCCGACATGGTGGCCGGGTCGTCGGATCGCGACCGAAGCCTCAAGCGCCGCGTAGCACAAGATGCCGCACGAGTGATCGTTGCGGTGGTTGGAGCGGGCGCGACGGTCGTTCGGTACTCCGATGAAGTATTCGCGGTCGTCATCGGGCGCCCCGGAGGTGCCCGCTCGATCGTATCGATCGCGAAACGGCTCTTGGCCTGTTTCGAGCATCCGTTGCGCGTCGGCGAGGACGAGTGCGTCATCGTGCCGGCGATCGGGGTCGGCGTGGCGCGCGGCCGGAAACGCGACCCCTTCATCTTGTGTCGAGAAGCGGAGTGTGCTCTGGACGCCGCCCGGCACGCCGGTTCACGGTTCGCCGTCTACGACGACGTTCTCGGCGCGACGGCGGATCGGCGCGTTCTCATCGAGAGAAACCTGCGCCGCGCCATCGCTCAGCGCGGCCTGCGCGCGGTGTATCAGCCGATCGTCTCGCTGGGCACCGGTCGGATCGTGGGGGCGGAAGCCCTGATGCGCTGGAATTGTCCGGGGATCGGGGACGTGCCCCCGTCCGAGTTCATCCCGATCGCGGAACAGAACGGCGCTATCCACAAGCTCGGCGATTGGATTCTGCGCAAGGCGTGCGCGCAAGCTCGGAACTGGAACGCCGCGGGATACCCGCTCCGCGTCGCGGTGAACGTCTCGGCTCAGCAGCTGAACGAACGCGACTTCGTCAAGACCGTGGACGCCGCATGCGAATCGACGGCGCTCGATCCCGCGGCGCTGGAGCTCGAGGTCACCGAGGGAATCATGCTCGGATATGACGGAATGGCGCTGCGGAACCTACAAGCACTCCGCCGGCGAGGAGCGCGTGTCTCGATCGACGATTTTGGCACTGGGTACAGCTCGCTCAGCCACCTGAAGAGCCTCCCGCTCGACACGCTGAAGATTGACCGCTCCTTCGTCGCCTCGAGTCTCACCGACGCCTTTCAGGCCGAAGTTACGCGTTCGGTTATCGCGCTCGCACATCGGCGTGGATTGTACGTCGTCGCGGAGGGAATCGAGACCGCGGAACAATTCGAACTCTTGCGAGCGATGGGCTGCGACGAGGCACAAGGGTATTTCATGAGCCGCCCGGTCGATGAAGCGGCCTTCCTCGAATGCCTCGGTCACCCAGCCCGATCCGGCTGGGCCAACGAGCCGCTCGGTGCCGCTGCAACGTACTTGGGGACCTAAGACATCAGCCTCGGAATACGCGTGAGGACGCGGGCGGTGAGGACTCTCGGAACCGGCTCGTCCTGAGCAGGCGCGGCTGAAGGGCTGAAGAGTATCGCGGCACCGCCTCGCGCGGCGACGCGACCAGAACCGTAAGGAGCGTAGCCAGTCATGGATGCGGACGTGATCATCGTGGGCGCGGGCCCAACCGGCTTGATGTTGGCGGGCGAGTTGGCATTGGCGAGCGTCGCGCTTCGCCGCCCGGACGAACGCACGAAGGCGCTCCGCGACACGATCTCCGAGCTGCTCGGCATGGACGAGCCGCGCAGACGATTCGCCGCGATGATGTCCGGTCTGGACGTCCATTACGATCTCGGCGGGGAGCATCGTTCAGCTACGGCGACTTCGGTTTCCGGAGCTCGGACGCGAAGATTCGGGCGGCCGCAGCGAGCAATGAAAATCATCTCGTCAGAGAGATTCTCATCGAACGGTTCGCCGTTCCAGTTTCCCAAGACGTTATCGAGATGCAGTCCGGAGGCGATGACGTCGTTCTCGATCTCTGTTCGAGAGACGAAGCGAAGCTCGCTCTTCGAGACGAGCGTCTCGTCGGGAAACGTATAGCGCAGCTCGAACCTCATTCGGTCACCATCCATCGCGATGAACCGCCTCGATTCGCGTACGGTACCGTTCGGTGAGTCGAGGACCTTGTCGTAGTTCCATCGTGCAGCCCAATCGATCGCCGGATTTCGGGACTCGAAAGCAACGAGGCCGTCCGGCTCGAGGTGCTTCCGCATGGTCGCGAGGGTTGCCCGCACGTCGGCGTCCTCGAGCAAGACCTGAAATGCGTGTCCCGTCATGATGATCAGATCGAAGCGCTTGTCGGAGCGGTACGTCTGCGCGAAGGACTGCACCCATTCGACGTCCTTACCGTGCGGTTTCCGGCGTGCCGATTCGATCATCGCCGGCGAGGGATCGACGCCGGTCACATCGTGGTTCAGCGCGGCAAACGCGTCGCAGAGCAGTCCCGTGCCGCACCCGAGGTCCAGAATTCGCCGGCGCGGCGCTCCGGCGAGGGACAGGTAGAAGTCGCGGTCGACCGACCACGGGTTGCCGAGATCGTAGAGTTCCGCGATCCGCGGATTCTCATAGTGAGCGTCGGGCATTCAGCCGCACCGCAAGCCTCGAGTGGTCGTAGTGCTGAGCGCTCATCATACAGGACGCGAAAGGGGCGGTCAAAGCCGTCGATGCGGCGGCGCTCCAGGGCACAATAGCCAAATGACGCCTCCGCGCACATGGCTACTCTCGGACCTCGAAAAAATCCTCGGCCCGCCATCGACGCGCGGTACGACGTTCACGCCAACGCCGACTCCATCAAAGCTTGCGTACGCCATGTGGCCGTGTTTCTTGACTGGCCTCCCGGCAGATCAAGAGACGACGCCCGGTCAATGTCCACCGGCTTGCATAGCCCTGACCGGCTGGTTCGATCCCGATGATCAGGTTCCACTTGACCGGTGGACGATCGAGCCATGTCCGCGACACCGAGCGCGCTTCGAGGTTCCTAAGACCGAGTGACGCGGCGCTTCTTGGCCTCGCGAACCCCAGCACACAACACAGCCGGCGGTAAACGCTTTATCATTATAGCCCTTGCGGGCTGAAGCAAGCCGGAGCCGCCGCTCCGTTGCGGGCCGTGGAGTCAAAAGCCGTTGGGGACCTCGTCCACGAACGTTCGGGAGATTTTAGCCGCTCCTACGGCATCACCCGACGCTTACGCTACGCCAGGGGACGCAATGTCGTCAACCGTGTCCGCTCGCGGTGGATCTGAAACTCGAACGTTTCGGCGCGGATCCTTCGGACGACGAGAACGCTCCCCGAGCACTCAGGTAGTGTTTGGGGTTGAGAGCGACTTGAGCTCGCTAGGGATCAACGCGGGCGAACGAAGTCCTCGTATTTCGCGTCGTGCGGTAGGACCGACGGGACCCGGGCGTGGTGCGGCGTCTTGTTCGTGAGCTTCGCGAGGATTCGACCGACGGCGTCGATGAGCGACTTCATCTTGGAGCCTCCGAGGACTAGTATACCACGGCACGGCTGTAACCGTCCAAATCGCCGCCGTGG
>DATAQE010000159.1:0-4785 GCA_036264835.1 Candidatus Elarobacter sp. | reverse complement strand
CCTGCTCGGCCAGGGACTGCTGACGAGCGACGAGCCGCTGCACCTTCAGCAGCGGCGGCTGGTGCAGCCGGCGTTCCACCGCGAGCGGGTCGCGGGCTATGCGGCGACCATGATCGATGCCGCTCGCCAGTCCGCGGAGCGGCTAGAGGACGGCCAGGTCGTCGCGGTCGACGCGCTGATGAACCGGCTGGCGCTGCGGATCGCGGCCGCGACGCTCTTCTCGGCCGACGTCGACGACGAGGCCGATACGATCGGCCGGGCGGTCACCGCTTCGATGGAAGTCTTCCCGGCGAGTCTCAGCGCGTTCGGCGAGCTGCTCGACCACCTGCCGTGGCACCCGGCGACGCGGCGCTCCAAGGAAGCCCGCGCCTCGCTGGACGCGGTGATCTACCGGATGATCGAGGAGCGCCGCCGCGACGGGGTCGACCGAGGCGACCTGCTCTCGATCCTGCTCTCGGTCCGGGACGAGGACGGCCGCCCCATGCCGGTCGAGCTGGTCCGCGACGAGGCGCTCACGCTGCTCCTCGCCGGCCACGAGACGACCGCGAACGCGCTCGCCTGGACGTGGGACGCTCTCACCCGCCACCCCGAGGCCGAACGACGCCTCCACGCCGAGCTGGACGAGGTCCTCGGCGACCGCGATCCGGTCCCCGCGGACTACCCGCGCCTCCCGTTCACACGCGACATCGTCGCCGAGGCGATGCGGCTCCGCCCGCCGGCCTGGATCCTCGGCCGCCGCGTGATCCGCCCGATCCGGCTCGGCGAGTGGGACGTCCCGGCCGGCTCGGTGGTGCTGGTCTCGCAGCTCGTCACCCACCGGAACCCGCGCTTCTGGCGCGAGCCCGAGGCGTTCCGCCCCGAGCGCTGGTCGAACGGCGAGACGGCCGGCCTGCCGCGCTTCGCCTACTTCCCGTTCGGCGGCGGCAACCGGGTCTGCATCGGCGAGAGCTTCGCCTGGACCGAGGCCGTCCTCGTCCTTGCCACCCTCGCCCGCCGCCTCCGCTTCCGCGGCCTCGACCCGGCCGAGGTCCCGCTCGAGCCGCTGGTCACGCTCCGCCCGGGCCGCCCGGTTCTGATGCGGGTCGAGCCCCGGACGCCGACTTTCCGGTTTGACCCGGAGCCCGGCGCTCTGGTATAGTTCTCCGGCTATGTTCCGGTTCGATCTCCAGCTTTTCGCGTCCAAGAAGGGTGCGGGTTCCACGCGCAACGGGCGCGACTCGAACGCCCAGCGCCTCGGCGTCAAGCGCTACGGCGGCGAGCTGGTCATCCCCGGGAACATCATCGTCCGCCAGCGCGGGACGAAGTTCCACCCCGGCCAGGGCGTCATGATCGGCCGCGACCACACGATCTTCGCCGTCGTCGAAGGTCACGTCACGTTCACGAGCTCCAAGGACAGGAAGCACGTCAACGTGGTACCTGCGGCTGTCTGACCGCGCGCTCGTTCTGAGCCCCGGAAGAGCCGTCGCGACGGCTCTTTTTGCTTTGTAGCCCCATGCAGTTCATCGACGAGGCGACGATCGGGGTCGCGGCCGGGAGCGGCGGCGACGGCATCGTCGCGTGGCGGCGCGAGAAGTACGTCCCGAAAGGCGGTCCCGCGGGCGGCGACGGCGGGCGCGGCGGCGACGTCGTGCTGCTCGCCGATCCCGAGCTCGGGACGCTGGTCGACTTCCGGTTCAAGAAGCAGTTCGCGGCCGAGTCCGGCAAGGCGGGCTCCACCTCGAACAAGTCCGGGAAGGCCGGCGACGAGCTCGTCATCAGAGTCCCGGTCGGGACGCTGGTCACCCGCACCGAACTCGATCCCGAGGGGAACCGCGCGCACGCGCGGCTCTTCGCCGACATGAGCACGCCCGGCGAGCGCGTCCGCGTTGCGAAAGGCGGGCGCGGCGGGCTCGGCAACCAGCACTTCGCGACCGCCGCGCGCCAGGCGCCGCGCTTCGCCGAGAAGGGCGCGCCCGGCGAACGCTGCGAGCTGCGCCTCGAGCTGAAGCTGCTCGCCGACGCGGGATTGATCGGCCTGCCAAACGCGGGCAAGTCGACGCTGCTCTCGGTCGTCAGCGCCGCGCGGCCGAAGATCGCCGACTATCCGTTCACCACGCTCGAGCCGCAGCTCGGCGTCGTGCGCGTAGCGGACTTCGAGTCGTTCGTGATGGTCGACGTCCCCGGTCTCATCGAAGGCGCGCACGAAGGCGCCGGGCTCGGCGACCGTTTCCTGCGCCACGTCGAGCGCACGCGCGTGCTGGTGCATCTCATCGCCGGCGACAAGTCGCTCGACGAGGTGCTGGCCGACAAGGAGACGATCGAGCACGAGCTGCGCGCGTGGAACGCGGCGCTGCTCGACCGTCCGGTGATCGTCGTCATCACGAAGCTCGATCTGCCGCAGGCGCGTGAGACGTTCGAGGCGCTGCGCGAGCGCATCCCCGGTCTGCGCGGGATCTCGGCGGCGACCGGCGAGGGCGTGCGCGAGCTGATCTACGCGACGTGGGAGACGATCCGCGCGACGCCGGTCCCCGAGGTCGCGCAGCCGGAGCCCGCGCAGATCCAGCTGACCGCGGACGAGCCGTTCGAGATCAAGCTCGACGACGGCGTCTACGTGATCAGCGGCGAGCGCGTCGAGCGCCTCGCGCGCATGACCGACTTCGACTCCGACGAAGCGCTCGCGCGCTTCGAGCAGATCCTCGCGAAGATGGGCGTCGACAAGAAGCTGCGCGAGCTCGGCGTGCGCGAAGGCGACACCGTCCGCATCGCCGGCGTCGAGTTCGACTATAGCTGATGCGGCTCGGCGTCTTCGGCGGCTCGTTCGATCCGATCCACAACGGGCATCTGTTCGTCGCCGAGGCGGTGCGCGAGACGTGCGCGCTCGACCGCGTAATCTTCATGCCGACGCGTGCGGGGCAGCACTACCGTGACGGCGCGATGGGCGCGACGCCGCAGCAGCGCGCGCAGATGATCCGGCTCGCGATCGCGGCGAACGTCGCGTTCGCGCTCGACGAGAGCGACCTCGCGCCGGAGGCGAGCGGATACACCGCCGATCTGCTTCCGCGCTTGCAGGCGCGGCATCCCGGCGCCGTGCTCACGTTCGTCGTCGGCGCGGACTCGCTGGTGCGCTCGCGCTGGAAGCGGCTCGACGAGGTCGTCGATCGCGTCGAAGCGCTCGTCGTCGCACCGCGCGGCGACGTCACGCACGAGGACCTCGACAACGCGCTCTCCGACCTCACCTCCGAGCGGCGCGCGAAGATCCGCATGCTCGACCTGCCGGTCGTCGCCGAGTCGGCGACGGTGATCCGCAACCGCCTGCAGGGGCGCGAGAGCGTCCGCTATCTCGTCCCCGAGCCGGTGTATCGTTACATCGGCGAGCACGGGTTGTACGCGTCGTGAGAACCGAAGAGACGCTCGCGGTCGACGCGGAGATCGGCGGCGTCAAGGCGCGCGAGCTCGCCGACACGTACGGCACCCCGCTGTTCGCGATCGACCTCGACGAGCTCGACCTCGAGATCGACCGCTTCCTGCGCGCCTGCGCGCCGCGCGGGATCACGGTCGCGTACGCCGGGAAGGCGTTCCTGTGCGCCGCGTTCGCCGAGCACCTCGCCGCGACGCCGCTGCGGCTCGACGTCTGCTCGATCGGCGAGCTCCTCACCGCCGAGCGCGGCGGCTTCCCGAGCGCGCGGATGTACTTCCACGGCTGCGGCAAGACCGCCGAGGAGCTGCGCGCGATCGCCGACCGGCGCGTCGCGTTCGACGTGATCGACAACCGCGAGGAGCTCGAACGCCTCGCCCAGGTCGCGGCGGAAGCGGACGCCGGCGAGCCGGTCGACGTGATGCTGCGCGTCAACACCGGGATCGAGGCGCACACGCACGCGTTCGTCCGCACCGGCGGCGAGAACACGAAGTTCGGGACGCCGGCCGACCGGCTCCCGGCGATGCTCGCGCGCCTCAAGGAGCTGCCGTCGCTGCGGCTGATCGGGCTGCACGCGCACGTCGGCTCGCAGGTCTCCGAGCTCGGCCCGTTCCTGGCGAACCTCGACGAGCTGCTCGCGGCGGCGCGGACCGCCGCGTCGATGGGGCTCCCGGTCGGCGAGCTGGTCTGCGGCGGCGGGATCGGCGTCGAAGAAGGCCCCGACGACCCGCGGCCGCTGGACCTCGAGGCCCTGGCGGCCGGGCTCGCCGAGCGCGCGGCCGGGGGGATCCGGCTCTCGGTGGAGCCGGGCCGCGCGCTGGTCGCCCGGGCCGGAACTACCTTGTACCGCGTCATGGCCGTAAAAACCCAGGGACACCGCCGGTTCGTCATCCTCGACGGCGGCCTGACCGACAACCCGCGCCCGATCCTCTACGGCGCGCGCCACTTCCCCGAGGTGATGGCCGCGCGGGCGCTCGGCCCCGAGGAGCCGGCGACGCTGACCGGCCGGACCTGCGAGAACGACGAGATGGGCGACTACGTCCTCCCGCGCGATCTCGCCGCCGGCGATCTGGTCGCGATGCGCACGACCGGCGCGTACACCTACAGCATGGCGAGCAACTACAACCGCTTCGGGCGGCCGCCGGTCGTCTTCGTGCGCGACGGCCACCACCGCCGCGTCGTGCGCGGCGAGTCGGCCGAAGACGTGATGCGGCTCGATATCGTCTAAACTTTGCCGGGGAACGTTGTCAGCGTGCGCGCGGCAACGTACACTCAAGTCATCGGACACGCAGCGCCGCTCACCGCGGTTTCCCTCGCCAGCGCATCACCTCGGCGGCGCGAGTTACTCGCCTCGCTGGGTTTGCACGTCCGCGTCGTCCCGAGCGGATACG
>DATAQE010000121.1:0-7375 GCA_036264835.1 Candidatus Elarobacter sp. | reverse complement strand
ATGGAGCGAGCGCAGCAGAATCGAGCCCGTACCGCAAGGTCGTTGCGAGCTCGGACCGGGGGCCCCACGCAATGCGTGGGGGGCGCGCAGCCTGGGGCGGAGCGCCGTTAGATGGAAGGTGTAGCCGGAATCGAGAAGGTCGTCGCGTTCATCGGGGCGCTGGTCGTGTTCACGTTCGCGTGCGTCGGGTTGCGCGGGGAGTGGCACAAGACGGGACTCGACGACAACGTGACCAAGCTGCTGCTGGGATTGATGGCGTTCGGCTGCATCCTGGTGGTGCTCGCGTGCTTCGGAGTGTTACCGCACGGAGGAGCTGCCTGAGATGTACGACTTGGAAGACGAACGCGGCGTCCCGATCTCCAGCGGCATTCCGCGGCTGGTGCTGTACGCCGGGATCGCCGGCGTGATCTTGATCTTCATCGTCGCCGGGTGCGTGCTCGCGGTATCGGGCTACGGGCACATCTGGCCGTGGAGCGACGCGGCCAACCTGAAATTATAGCGGATCGCCCGAAGGGCGAACGCGAAGGATTCGCGGAACGCGAATCCACCTACGCGATCTCTTCCTTGCGGCCGTGGATCCCGACGCCGAGCGCCGGAATGCGGCCGGGAAGAACGCCGGTCGGGCGGCCGTCGATGCTGTGGACGCCGCCGTACTCGCTGAACTCGCAGAGCGCGGGCCGGCGCAGATCGGGGAGCTCGACCTCGCCGAGCGTCGGCCACTCGCACGCGATCGTCTCGTCCTCGGTCAACACCGCGACGTAGCCGTTCGAGTCCTCGGGTGAGCCTGAATCGCGGCGGCGGTAACGAATGTAACCGTCGACGACGTAGATCGGTCGCATGGTGTGCGCGAGTGCGCGCGCCGGCGCAACCATGACGCCGAGCGCCCATGCGACGCAGGCGAGGAACCCGAACGCGAAGACCGGGGCGATGACGATGATATCCGGATGGACGTGCGGCGAGAGCCGCGGAGCGAAGAACAGCCCGACGGTGAGTGCGGCAAAGACGGTTCCGACGAGGATCGGCTCGATCGCGATCGAGAGCCGCCCGAAGAACCCGGTGAGCACGACGCGCCGCTCCGCGCGCGTCCACGGGCGGCGGATGAGCGCTGCTGCACGTTCCTGGGCGCTGAGCCGGCTGGGCCGTACGCCGTGGATGATCTTCGTCGCGTCGGTCATGATGCTGGTCGTGCTGTCCCCCGGCCCTGCGAGCGCGGCGCCGCGCCTGCACGGTGTCGTCCTCGCCGTGACCCCGAAGACCGGCGAGGCGATCGTTCGCCACGACCCGTTCGGCGGGATGCCGGGGATGACGATGCCGTTCCGTATCGTTCCCCGCGAGCGGGCCGCGCAACTGCAACCCGGCGCCACGATCGACGCCGACGTGAACATGAAGACGGAGCCCTGGACGCTCTCCAACGTCACCAGCACCAGCGCGCAGTCGCTGACGGTCGACCCGTCCTCGCCGCTGCGCCGCGTGACCGTGCTCAAGATCGGCGACGTCGTGCCGGACACGCCGTTCGTCGACCAGACCGGGAAGCCGTTCCGCTTCTCGCAGCTGCGCGGCCAGGACGTCGTGCTCTCGTTCATCTACACGCGCTGCGCCGACCTGCGGATGTGCCCGCTGATCAGCGCGAAGTTCGGTAAGCTGCAGGACGAGATGGGCGCGCGAAAGCTGCACCTGGTGGAGGTCACGCTCGATCCGGCGTTCGACCGTCCGCCGGTGCTCGCGCGCTACGGCGCCGCATACCGCGCCGACCCGAAGAAGTGGAGCCTCGTCGTCGGCGACGCCGAGCCGACACTGAACTTCGCCGCGCAGTTCGGGATCGTCGGGTTGCCCGACCCGACGGTCGGGATCATCCACGCCGAGAACACGGTGATCGTCGACCGCGACGGCCGCATCCGCTGGATGCAGAGCGACGCCGGCTGGCTCCCGGACGAGATCCTCGCGCAGATCGACGCGAACGACGGCCTCGGCAGCAACCCGATCGCGCGCCTGAACCTGTGGCTCTCGAACGGCTTCGTCGCCCTCTGCGGCGACAGCGTCGCGGGCTTCAGCGGCCTCGCCGACCTGGGCGTCGTCCTCGTGATCTTCGGCGCGCTCGCGTACTTGGTGTACAGGCTGGCACGGAAAATCTTCGTCGAAAGCGTCTGAGCGCCCGGCTGTGCTGGCAGCTTACTCCCAGTACGTATATGAACTATTATGTCTAATATAGGACGTATTCTATCTAAGACTCATTGTCTATTTTAGGTAGAATAAGGTATAATTCCCGGGTGTCAGGCAGAATATCACCTATTCAAGCGCTGGTTCGCCGCCGGCGGGAGTTGGGGCTGAGCCAGCATGCCGTTGCCGACCGCGCCGGCTTGACCCAGACGTATCTCTCGAAAATCGAGCGCGGGAAGGTCGATCCCCGGCTCAGCACGCTCGCGGACATCGCCCGCGCCGAGTCGATGGAGCTGGTCCTCGTCCCGCAGGATCTCGTCGGTTCCGTTCGAGCGCAGCTGGGGCAAGGACCGCGATCCGACGAGCGGCCGCTCTTCACCGCGGAGCCGGACTGATGCCGCACGTCCTCAACGTGATGCTGCACGGTCGTTTCGTCGGGACGATCACGAACCTCGCGAGCGACCACAACCTCTTCGCTTTCAGCGACGAGTATGCGAACGATGCGTCGGCGCCGGTCTTGAGTCTCGGATTCTTCAACGCCGAGCGGAAATTGAGCGTCCCGGTGCGCACGCCGCACGTGCGGCTCTTACCGTTCTTCGCGAACCTGTTGCCTGAAGGGCATCTACGCTCGTACTTGGCGCGCCGCGCGGGCGTCAATCCGGCTCGTGATTTCCCGCTGTTATGGCTCGCGGGCGAGGACCTTCCGGGCGCCGTCGTCGTCTCGCACGCGGACGGTTTGACGACGCCGCCGGATGATCCCGACGTGACCGCGGTTACCGAGGCCGAAGCCGAAAACGATCCGGGCCTGCTGAAGTTCTCGCTCGCCGGCGTGCAGCTGAAGTTCAGCGCGATCCTCGAAGCTGACGGCGGCCTGACGATACCCGTTCACGGTGTAGACGGCGATTGGATGGTGAAGATGCCGTCGCCGACGTACGCGCGCGTTCCGGAGAACGAGCACGCGATGCTGCACTTCGCGGCACGCGTCGGAATCGACGTGCCGGAGCATCATCTCGTCGACACGAGCACGGTGCGCAACCTTCCGGCCGAAGTTCGGAGCGACCTCGGCCGTGCGATGTCCATCAAGCGCTTCGACCGGACGCCGGACGGCAGGGTGCACATCGAAGACTTCAACCAAATCTTCGGCCAGTATCCGGCCGACAAGTACAAGTACGCCAGCTATGGTAATATGCTCGCCGGCATCTGGCAGGTACTCGGAGAAGAACAGACTCGGGAGTTCGTGCGCCGTCTGATCTTCAATGCCGCGATCGGGAACGGCGACATGCACTTGAAGAACTGGAGCGTGATCTATCGCGACACCCGTACGCCGGCGCTCGCTCCTGCGTACGACTACGTTTCGACGATCGTCTATGTCCCGAACGACAAGCTCGCGCTCTCGATCGCGAAGACGCGATCGTGGTCAGATATCTCGGACGAGCTGCTCGAGCGGTTCGCTCGGAGAGCCGGCGTTCCGCGCGGCGTCGTGCTCCGGGCGGCACGGGAGATGGCGGACCGGGTCCGCGAAACGTGGCCGGCGTTCAAGCGCGAGACGGAGCTCGACCCGCGAACGCTCCGCCTGATCGACGAGCACATGGCGACGGTGCCGCTCCTGACCGGCCGCAGGAGCACTGCCGTCGCGGTCCCCTCCGATGACGCGGACCCCGTCTTGCCGCAGCCCGAGATCGCGTGATCGCCGCCCGCCGGATCAGGTGCGAGAACGATCCATTCGGCGTTCGGCGCGCCGCGATGCGAGCGCCGCGGTAAGGACCGCCGCGGCGATCGCGATGCCGGTGAAGACGAGATAGGCGACCCGATACCCGTGCACGACGTCGCCGTGGGATTCGGCGACGCCGCCGCCGAGGGAGCCGCCGACGATCTGGCCGATGATCAGCATCACCGAGAGCATGCCGACCGCGCTCGCGCGCTGTTCCGGTGCGGTGCGGTTGGTGATGATGTAGCGTGTCGGGGCGCCGAGGAGCGCGCCGAAGCCGATGCCGGCGACGATCATCGCAAGCAGCGCCAGCCACAGATCGCCGAAGCCGAGCGCGAAGATCAGCATCCCCAGCGCGGTGAGCGCGGCGCCGCATGCGAGGACGGTGCGGCTTCCGACGACGTCGAGCGCGCGGCCCGAGAGCGGGATCACCGCGACGAAGCAGAACGCGCCGAGCGCCGCCACGCCGCCCGCCGCTGCGTAGGTAAGATGCTGCGCGGCGACGAGCGCGGCCGGGATGAAGAAGAGCGCGCCTTCGAGCGCGCCGATCAAGACCTCGAGCGCGTACGTCACCATGAGCTGGCGGTCGCGGAAGAACGAGAGCGGGATCACCGGCTGCGCCGCACCGCGCTCCGCGAGCGCGAACAGCGCGAAGGCGATCAGCGCGACGATCAGCATCGTCCAGGCCAGCGCCGCGTTCGCGCGGCCGTCGATCACGTACAGGCGCGAGAGCAGGCTCATCGTCGCGAGCAGGCCGATCGCCAGCGTCACGATCCCCGCGACGTCGAGCGGGCCGCGCGCGTTCGCGATCGTCGCGGGGACGTGGACGCGCGCGAGCGCGATGACCACGACCGCGAGCGGCACGTTGATCGCGAAGACCCAGTGCCACGAGACGAAGTGCGTGATCAGCCCGCCGATTACCGGCCCGATCACCGCCGCGAGCCCCCACGTCGCCGCGACGAGCCCGAGCGCCGCGCCGCGCCGTTCCACCGGGACGCGGTCCGCGATCGCCGCGGTCGCGACGGGGAAGATCCCGCCCGCGCCCGCCGCCTGAATACCGCGCGCGACCAGGAACACCGCAAACGACGGCGCCGCGATCGCGAGCACGCTGCCGGCCGCGAATATCGACACGCACAGGATGTACACCGGCCGCCGGCCGTAGCGGTCGGCGAGCTTCGACATCACCGGGATCGCGACGACGTTCGCCAGCAGGTACAGCGTGAACACCCACGCCAGCTCGCGCGGTCCGACGCCGAACGCCGCGCCCAGCGCCGGCAGCGCGGGCGAGAGCACGCCCAGGTCCAGCGCGCCGGCGAACACGCCGAGGCCCAGCGTGATCAGCAGCGGCACGGTCCCGCGATCGAGCCGGTGGCCCGCTACGGTCGTCTGCGCGGCGGCGCTCACGCGCGCGCGATCAGAGCGTGTGCGGGAACCGGACGATGCGGTCGAGCACCATCGCGGCGCACATCAGCGCGAGGTACAGCAGCGAGTACTTGAACAGCACGCGCGCGTAGCGCTTTGTCGGATCGCCGCTCACCTTCCACGCGTCCCACAGGAAAATCGCGCCGAGGATCAGCGCGCAGCCGCCGTAGCACGGCCCGAGCACGTGCAGCGGGAAGAACGCCAGCGAGACGCCGACCAGCACCAGCGAGTAGATCATGATCTCGCGCTTGGTGCGCGGGATCCCCTTGACGTTCGGCAGCATCGGGATCCCGGCGCGGTCGTAGTCGACGTTCGTCATCAGCGAGAGCGCCCAGAAGTGCGGCGGCGTCCACAAGAAGATCACCGCGAAGAGCGCGAACGCCGGCGAGCCGAGATGTCCGGTCACCGCCGCCCAACCGACCAGCGGCGGAACCGCACCCGCCGCGCCGCCGATCACGATGTTCAGCGGCGTCACGCGCTTGAGCCACATCGTGTAGATGACGACGTAGTACGCGTTTCCGGCGAGCGAGAGCCACGCGGCGAGCGGGTTCACCAGCACGTACAGCATCGCGAACCCCGCGAGCTGCGCGAGCCCGGCGAAGATCAGCGCGTCGCGCGGCGAGATCGCGCCGCGCGCGACCGGGCGGAACATCGTGCGCTTCATCAGCCGGTCGATGTCGCGGTCCCACACGCAGTTGATCGCCCCCGCCGACGCCGCCGAGAGCGCCCCGCCGAGCAGCGTCCAGAGCGTGAGCAGCAGCGGCGGAACGCCGCGCGCCGCCATCACCATCGCGGCCAGCGTGGTCACCAGCAGCAGGTAGATGATCCGCGGCTTCGTGAGCTCGTAGTAGTCGCTCAGCACGCCGCGCACGCCGCTCCCGCGACCCGGCACGCCGCCGTCGACGCGCGAGAGCGTCGAGCTCATCGCGCGCTGCTCTCGACCGGCTCGGGGACGAGCACCGAAGCCGCACCGTGACCGGCCGGCAGCGTGATGCGCTGCGAAGCAGTCGCGCGCGCTCGCACCGGCACGGTTCCGTCGATCGCCGCGAACACGAGCGCGGCGACGAACGCCACGAACACCGCGCACGCGTTCGCCGCGTGCGCTTCGCGCAGCAGCGTCGGCAGCTGCCACGCGACGTTCGCCATCCCGAGCATCGCCTGCAGTACGACCAGCGCGTACGCCGCCACCGTCGCCGCGCGCACGCGCGGCGTCGTCCCGAGCGCCGCCATGTACGCCGCCACCGTCGCGACCAGGAAGAACGCCGCCGCGATCCAGCGGTGCGTCATCTGCGCGATCTGCGCGGGGACGACCCCGGTCCACGAGCCGCCGTCACAGGCGGGCAGCGTCGAGCACGCCAGCCCCGCGTTGCTGGAGCTCACGTACGATCCGGCCAGCATCGCGAGCAGCGCCAGCGCCGCGCACGCCGTCAGCACGCCGCCGAGCACCGAATGCCGCACCGCGACGCGCGCCGGCGCGATCACCGCCAGCATCGCGAGCGCCGTCAGCCCCGCGAGCAGCAGCATCGCCGTCCCCCAGTGGACGACCACCGACCAAGGTGTGTTCGAGAGCGCGACGGTGAGCCCGCCGAGCGCGACCTGCACCACGAACACCGCGCCGATGAACGCCAGCACGACCGTCACGCCGCCGACCCGCCGGCGCGCGCGCCACGCGGTCCACAGCGCCGGGAGCGTCAGGAGCCCGACGACCAGCGCGAGCAGCCGGTGCGACCACTCCAGCACGACGCCGCCCTGCAGCGCCGGGACGAGCGCACCGTGGCAGAGCGGCCAGTCGGGACAGGTCATCCCCGCGCCGTTGATGCGGACCCAGCTGCCGAGGACGGCGAGCAGGAACGCGCAGGCGGCCGCGGCCAGCGAGACGGCACGGAACATCCTCAGTACCGTACCGCCGCAAGGGCCGCGGTGAAACGACTCAGGTCGTCAGCAGCCGGAGGTCGCCGCGATGCTGTGGTCCGCCGCGATCCCCTCGTCGGTCAGGATCCCGGCGTTCAGCCCGTCGAGCGTGTCGCCCAGGTACTGCAGCTGCTTGTTGTAGCTGGCCGGCGGAACGGGGAGGACCGTCCCGGCCGG
>DATAQE010000022.1:0-22161 GCA_036264835.1 Candidatus Elarobacter sp. | reverse complement strand
CGTCGTGATAGACCGTCAGGTCGGCCAGCTGCATGAAGTCGGACTCCTCCGGTGGTAAGCAGGGCGACGTGCGCGAGGTGTTCGGAACCTTCCTTCGGCTGGGCTTCACCTCGTTCGGCGGGCCGATCGCTCACTACGCCTATTTCCGCCGCACGTTCGTCGAGGACTTGGGGTGGCTCGACGAAGCGACCTTTGCCCGGATTCTCGCCTTCTGCTCGATCATTCCGGGCCCGACGTCGAGCCAGGTCGGGATGCTGGTCGGCTTCACGCGCGGCGGACCGCTCGGCGCGTTCCTCGCCTGGCTCGGGTTCACCACGCCCTCGGCCGTCGCGATGATCGTGATCGCCGCGACGCTGACCGGCGCCGAGCGGCACGGGCCGCCGCCGTGGTTCGGCGGGCTGCTCGACGGGCTGTTCGCGGCCGCGGCGGCGGTCGTCGCGCAGGCGGTCCTCGCGCTCGCGCGCTCGCTCTGCACCGACCGGCCGACCCAGACGATCGCGCTCGCCACGACGATCGTCACGCTCGCGCTCCGGCCCTGGCCGGCGTTCCAGTGGATCGGGATCCTGCTCGGCGCGCTCGCCGGCGCGCTGTGGCTCCGCGCGCCGGAGCTGCGCCACGAGGCGCTGCCGATCCGCGTTCCGCGCGCGGCGTCGGTCGCGGCGGCGCTCGTCTTCCTCGCGCTCGTCGCGCTGACGCTGCTGCCGAAGACCCCGGTGATCGCGTTCCTGGCGACGATCGTGCGCGCCGGCGCGCTCGTCTTCGGCGGCGGGCACGTCGTGCTGCCGCTGCTGCAGAGCATGGTGCAGGAAGGGCTGATCGGCGGGCGCGAGTTCTTCGCCGGCTACGGCGCGGTGCAGGCGATGCCGGGCCCGATCAACACCTTCGCCGCGTTCCTCGGCTACGCGAACCGCACGCCGCTGCACGGTCTGCTCGGCGCGGTCGTCGCGACGGTGCTGATCTTCCTGCCCTCGTTCGCGCTGATCTTCGCGATCGCACCGGTCTGGAACCGCGTCGCCGGCGCGCCGCGCGCCGCGGCCGCCGTGCGCGGCGCGAACGCGAGCGTCGTCGGCCTGCTCGCCGCGGTGCTGTACGATCCGGTCATCCTCTCGCTCGGCGGCGCCTCGGTGCGCGTCGGAATCGCGCTCGCCGCGTTCGCCGCCGTCGCGGTCTGGCGCATCGCACCGTGGCTCGTCGTCGTGGTCGCCGCGGTGCTGGGCGCGCTGCTCGGCGCATGAAGCTCGCGCGCGCGATGCTCCTGGCGGCGCTCGCCGCGGTGACGCCGTCGTGCTCGCCGACCGATCCGCGCGTCGTGCTGCGCGAGCTGCGCACCGAGCTCGCACAGCAGTATCACGAGTGCGTGCCGCTCGGGTGGAACCCCGTTCCGGTCGCGGGCACGTACTATCCCGGTGCGAACGTCGTCGTGAGCGAGGAAGAGGTGTGGCTCCCGGCGATGTGGATCGCGTCGATCGGCGACCGGCAGCTGAAGCGCGCCGACGTTCGCGCGACGGCCGACCTGATGAACGCGCTCGCGCGCGAGGGGATGTTGGACCGCGAAGCGCGTCCCGGCGGCTCGAAGTACCGGCTCACGCTCAAGTCGATGCCGTATTTCTTCAGCGAGAACGCGCACGGCAGCAACCCGCCGGCGATTCCGTATCTGTGCTACTCGACGATCGTGCCGGAGCGCGTCGTCGCGACCGATCCGATCCATACGGTGCGGCTCGCGGGCGGCGTCGACGCGCAGGTCTTCCACGCGACGTTCACGTGGACCGCGAGCGAGCCGGCCGCATGGGCGCGGTCGCCGTACATCCGCGCGCACAGCGTCGTGCTGGGCCCTTCGGAGAACCCGCTCACCGCCGAGCTGGTGCGCGCCGAGGGCGCATGGCACGTCGTGACGGTTCGCGGTCCGACCTCGCAGCAGCCGCACGTCGTCGACACGTCGGTGTGGCCGCGCGCGCCGCAACGCGCGCGGGAGGTGCCGAGCCGGAATCCGCCGCACGCTGGACGACTGACGTGACACCCCCCGCCCAGCGCGCCGAGCCGCGCGATTTTCAGTCGCTCATCATGACGCTCCAGCAGTACTGGTCGGAGCAGGGCTGCGTCGTGCTCCAGCCCTACGACGTCGCGATGGGCGCGGGGACGTTCCATCCCGCGACGACGCTGCGCAGTCTCGGCCCGGATCCGTGGCGCGCGGCGTACGTACAGCCCTGCCGCCGCCCGACCGACGGGCGCTACGGCGAGAACCCCAACCGGCTGCAGCACTACTACCAGTTCCAGGTCATCCTCAAGCCGTCGCCGCCGAACGCGCAGGAGCTCTATCTCGAAAGCCTGCGGCGCATCGGGATCGATCCGCTCGCGCACGACATCCGCTTCGTCGAGGACGACTGGGAGAGCCCGACGCTCGGCGCGTGGGGGCTCGGCTGGGAAGTGTGGTGCGATGGGATGGAGGTCAGCCAGTACACGTACTTCCAGCAGGTCGGTGGGATCGAAGCCGATCCGGTCTCGGTCGAGTACACGTACGGGCTCGAGCGGCTCGCGATGTACGTGCTCGGCTACGACAACGTCTACGATCTCCCGTACAGCGCGCGCCCCGGGACGCCGCGCGTGACGTACGGCGACGTCTTCCTCGAGAACGAGCGCGAGTTCTCGGCGTACGATTTCGAGTACGCGGACGTCGAGCGGCTGGCGAGCCATTTCGAGGACGCGGAGGCCGAGTGCGGCGCGTTGCTCGAGCGGGGGCTGCCGCTGCCGGCGTACGACGAATGCATCCGGGCGAGCCATCTCTTCAATTTGCTCGACGCGCGCGGCGTGATCAGCGTGACCGAGCGCCAAGCGTACATCGGGCGCGTCCGCGCGCTGGCGAAAGGCTGCTGCGAGAGCTGGCTCGCGCGCGGCGAGCGCGTCTGAACGATGGCCGAGCTGCTTCTCGAGCTGTTCTCGGAAGAGATTCCGGCCCGCATGCAGCGCGCCGCGGTCGAGCAGCTGCGCGCCGCGGTGACCGCGCGCCTCGCGGAAGAACGGCTGGAGTTCTCGCGCGCGGAGGCGTTCGCGACGCCGCGGCGGCTGACGCTCGTCGTCGACGGTCTCCCGGTGCGGCAGCCGGACGTCGTCGAGGAGAAGAAAGGCCCGCACACCGGCGCGCCGCCGAAGGCGCTCGAAGGCTTCATGAAGTCCGCCGGCCTCACGACGCTCGAAGGCGCGGAAGTGCGCACGGTCGGCGGCGCCGACTACTACTATCTGAGCCGCACCGTGCCGGGGCGTGCGACGGCCGAGGTATTGAGCGCCCTCGTCGTCGCGACGATCGACGCGTTCGCGTGGCCGAAGTCGATGCGCTGGGGGAGCGGCGCGATGCGCTGGGTGCGCCCGCTGCAGAACATCCTGTGCGTGTTCGACGGCGCGGTGGTCGGCGTCGCGCTGCGCGCGCACGAGCTGCGCGCGAACGACGCGACGTACGGGCACCGCTTCCTCGCACCCGAGCGCATCACCGTCACCTCGTTCGAGGACTACGAGCGCAAGCTGCGCGCAGCGTACGTCGTGCTCGACCCCGGCGAGCGGCGGATGATCATCGCGAACCGCATCACCGAGCTCGCGGCGACGGAAGGCCTGACGTTCCCGGACGATCCGGCGCTGCTCGACGAGGTGGCGGGGCTCGTCGAGTGGCCGGTCCCGCTGATCGCCTCGATCGACGCGGCGTTCATGGAGCTGCCGCGCGAGGTCCTCACCACGACGATGCGCGCGAACCAGAAGTACTTCGCGCTCGAGACCGCCGACGGAACGCTCGCGCCGCGCTTCGCGCTCGTCGCGAACATGCAGGCGCGCGACGGCGGCGCGGCGATCGTGGCCGGGAACGAGCGCGTGCTGCGCGCGCGGCTCTCCGACGCGAAGTTCTTCTGGGAGCAGGACCGCAAGACGCCGCTCGAAGAGCGCGTCCCCGCGCTCGCGAACCTCGTCTTCCACGCGAAGCTCGGGACGCTGATGGAGAAGGTGCTGCGCATCAAGTCGCTCGCCGTCGAGCTGGCGACGAGCGCCGGCGCGGGCGAGAGCATCGAGCAGGTGAACCGCGCCGCGACGCTCTGCAAAGCCGACCTGGTCACCGGGATGGTCGGCGAGTTCCCGGAGCTGCAAGGGAAGATCGGCCGCTACTACGCGCTCGCGGAGGGCGAGGACGTGCGCGTCGCCGACGCGATCGCCGAGCACTACGCGCCGCTCGGCCCGAGCGACCGCTGCCCGACGGCGCCGGTCTCGGTCGCGGTCGCGCTCGCCGACAAGATCGACACGCTCGCCGGCTTCTTCGCGATCGGCGAGAAGCCGACCGGCTCGAAAGACCCGTTCGGGCTGCGCCGCGCGGCGCTCGGCGTGATCCGCTTGATCGTCGAGAACGGGCTGCGCCTGCCGCTGACCGCACCGTTCCTCGCGGCGTACGACGCGTACACGAAGACGCTGCCGGAGATCGCGGCGAGCTCGCGGAGCGGCGAGGAGGTCGCGCGCGAGCTGCTCGAGTTCTTCGCCGACCGGCTCAAGGCGCATCTGCGCGAGGCCGGCGTTCGGCACGATCTCGTCTCCGCGGTCTTCGCGCTCGGCGACGAGGACGATCTGGTGCGCCTGCTCGCGCGCGTCGGCGCGCTGAGCGCGTTCCTCGCCAGCCCCGACGGCGCGAACCTGCTGACCGCGTACAAGCGCGCGTCGAACATCGTCCGCCGCGAGGAGCAGAAGGACGCGACGCGCTACGACGGCGCGCCCGATCCCGCGCTCTTCGCGCAGCCCGAGGAGAACGCGCTCTTCACCGAGCTCGAACGCGCGACGATGGAGATCCGCGAGCACGCGGAGCGCGAGGACTTCGCCGGCGCGATGGCCGCGCTCGCGCGGCTGCGCCCGTTCGTCGACGTGTTCTTCGACGAGGTGACGGTGAACGCGGACGATCCGGCGGTGCGCGCGAACCGTCTGCGGCTGCTCTCCGGGATTCGCAGCGCGCTCGGCGCAGTCGCCGACTTCTCGAAGATCGAAGGTTAAGCGATGAGCTGGGAATGGATCGAGGGATCGCGGGCGTTCGACGTGACGTGGGGCTTGGTGAGCGGCGCGCTCTGCCTCGCGCTCGCCGTCCCGATGCTGTGGTGGTGGCTCCCCGAGCACCGCCGCGCGTTCTTCCCGCGCGCGGTCGATCCGGCGTATCGCCTGCAGCTCGCCTACGGGCTGTTCTGCATGGCGATGGCCGGGACGGACATCGGCTGCCGCCTGATCCCGCACGACGGCCTGCCGATGGTGCACCCGGCGTTCTTCCTCATCACCGTCGCGCTCGTGCTCGCGTTCGCGCCGCGCATCGTCGCGATGCTCCTTGCGACGACGCGCGCGGAGGCGGCGGCGTGAAGCGCGCGCTCGGTGCGAAGGGCGTGCTCGCCGCGCTCGCGGGCGTCGTCGCGCTCGGCGCGGCGGCGTTCGCGGCGGTCGAGGTCACGACGCTGCCGACGCAGTGGAAGATCCGTGCCGCCGACGGTCCCGTCGCGACGGTCGGGACGCTGCCGACCGGGATCGCGCTCTCGCGCGACGGCTCGCAGCTCTTCGAGCTGGAGGCCGGATACCGCAAGCCCGCGCTGCGCGTCCTCGACGCGGCGACGCTGCACGAGATTCGCAGCGTCCCGCTGAGCGGTGCGTACGGCGCGCCGCTGCGCGACGCGAACGGCGACGGCGTCTGGGTCGCGGTCGCCGGAACGTTCCAAGAGGCGATCGCGCACGTCGACACGGCGAGCGGCAGCGTCGACCGCACCGTCTCGCTCCCGGTGCCGTTCTATCCGGCCGCGCTCGCGCGGAATCCGCGCGGCGGCGAGGTCGCGGTCGCCGGCGACCTCGCGAACCGGATCGCGATCGTCGGGCGCGAGCAGCGTGTGGTGCGCACGATCGACGCGGGACACCATCCCGCCGCGCTGCTGTACGCGCCGGACGGCGCGACGCTGTACGCCGCCGACCGCGGCTCGGAGACCGTCGAGGCGTTCGCCGCGAACGGCGTGCGCCGCGCGCGCATCACGGTCGGCCTGCATCCCGTCGCGCTCGCGAGCGACGGCAAGCTGCTCTACGCCGCGGTCAGCGACGACGACACCGTCGCGGTGATCGACCTCGCCACGAACCGGCTCGTGCAGCGCGCGCGGATCCCGTTCGCGCGCCGCGACGCCGTCGGCACCTCGCCGAACGCGCTCACCCTCGACGGCGACCGGCTGTACGTTCCGTGCGGCGCGGCGAACGCCGTCGCGGTGTTCCGCACCGGGCCGCGCGGTCTGACGCCGCTCGGAGCGATCCCGGCCGGCTGGTACCCGACCGCGGTCGCCGTCGACCGCGCGCACCGCGTGCTGTACGTCGCGAACGGCAAGGGCGAGTCGGGCCACGCGAACCCGGGCTACACCGGGCGCGGCGACACCGGCTACGTCGCCGCGAGCCTCGTCGGCTCGATCCGGCGCATCGCGATCCCGGACGACGCCGCGCTCGCGCGCGGGCTCGCCGACGTGCGCGCGCTCGCGCAGCACGAAAACGTCCCCGCCAGCATGGTCGTGCGCGCGAACGGGCCGATCCGGCACGTGATCTACGTGATCAAGGAGAACCGCTCGTACGACCAGGTCCTCGGCGACGTCGCGGGCGCCGACGGCGACCCGTCGATCGTGATGTACGGCGAGAAGGTCACGCCGAACCAGCACGCGCTCGTGAAGCGCTTCGGCGTGTTCGACCGCTTCTTCGAGGACTCGCACGTCAGCGCCGACGGCCACAACTGGTCGACCGCCGCGTTCGCCAACGACTACCTCGAGAAGATGTGGCCACAGAACTACGCGAACCGCCGGCCGTTCTACGACTTCGAGGACGGCGCGGAGGCCGCGGTCCCGCACGCGGGCTATCTCTGGGACGATGCGGCGAAGCACCGCGTCTCGCTCCGCAACTACGGCGAGTTCGTCACCGCCGGCCCGAGCGCGCCGACGCCGGTCTCCTCGATGAACCGCGTGCTCAACGAAAATACCGACCGCAACTTCGCGACGTTCGACCTGAACGTCGAGGACGTCACGCGTTTCGCGGAGTGGAAGCGCGAGTTCGACGCGTACGAGCGCTCGCGCACGCTGCCCGCCCTCGAGATCGTGCGCTTCCCGCGCGATCACACGTCGGGGACGCGCGCCGGCCAGGTGACGCCGTCGGGGATGGTCGCCGACAACGACCTCGCCGTCGGCAAGCTCGCCGAAGCGGTCTCGCACTCGCCCGACTGGAGCAGCACCGCGATCTTCGTCGTCGAGGACGACGCGCAGAACGGGCCGGACCACGTCGACGAGCAGCGCTCGACGTTCTACCTGATCTCGCCGTACGCGGCCGGCGGCGTGCAGCACGCGGCGTACACGCAGGCCTCGGTGCTGCGCACGATCGAGATCTTGCTCGGGCTTTCGCCGATGTCGCCGTACGACGCCGGCGCCATGCCGCTCACCGCCGCGTTCACCGCCACGCCGAACCTCGCGCCGTTCGACGCGCTCCCCGCGCAGGTCGACGTGAAGGCGAAGAACGCGACGACCGCCTACCGCGCCGCCGACAGCGCGCGCCTGGATTTCGCGCACGCGGACGCCGCCGACGAGGCCACCGTCAACGACATCCTCTGGCACGACGCGAAAGGCGCCGCCGCGACCCCGCCTCCCTACGGCGTCTTCCGCTAAGGGAGGAGCAGCTTGCCCGGCATGGCAAGAGGGCGCTAGAGCGGTCTTCCGCTCGCAGCGACAATCGAATCCCATCGGGGTGAAGCCATGCCGAATGAACCGGGTCATCCAGGCGTCGATCTGCGCGCGATCTCGGTCGCGCTCGCCGCCCTCACCGCCGCGATCGCGATCGGAACGGTCGCGGTCCAGCCGCAGAGCGCGCGCGCTCTCGCGGCCGACGCGTGCACGCAGGCGGGGACGCCGCTGAAATTCTCGCCGACCATTCCGACGTCGTTCGCGCCGGCGTCGAGCGCGCAGCAGAGCCAGCTCGTCGCCAACTGCACGGCCTGGCAAGAGTTCATCTATCTGAACTGGCCGGGCGCGGGCGGCGTCCCGATCCCTTCGCCCTCGCCGGGGCAGTTCGGCGTCGCGAAGCCGGTGTGGCTCAGCTACAACCGGCCCGAGGACTTCTTCACGCCGCCGCCCTCGAGCGCGAACGCGCGCTTCCGCAGCCTGTACTCGCGCCGCAACCCGCGCACCGGGCACATGATCCTCTCCGCGCTGAACGAGCCCGACATGCTGACGATGAGCGGGACGCAGCAGGCCTTCACCAACGGCTGGATCGTGGCGCAGGCGCGGCTGAACCCCAGCGTCCCGCTGCTGACGTTCTACGACGTCTGGGTCAACACCGACGAGCAGAGCTACATCACCTCGAACCAGCTGATCTACGCGACCGCGCAGCAAGCGTGCACCGCCGGACCGGTCGGGCTGCAGCTCCCGCGCGGCGGCGCGAACGACGTCGACTGCCAGGGTAATCCGCACCAGTACGGGCTCGGGATCGGCGCGATCGAGGTGAAGGCGGCGATGATCGACCTCACCGGCGCACCGGCCGACGTGCTCTCGCGCTACTTCGTCCTGCCGGTGCAGTTCGACTTGCAGTATCCGGCGCAGCTCGGCGGCCTCAAGACGAACCGCACGCTCGGGCTCACCGGGCTGCACATCATCCACAAGATGGCGGGCGCGCAGCGGCTGCTGTGGTCGACGTTCGAGCACGTCGACAACGATCCGGACGCGAGCGGCCCGCGGATCCTGGGCCGGCACTACACCTACAACGACCCGCGCGTCGCGGCCTCGCCGAACGTCCAGCCGTCGTGCGCGCCGTCCGGCTCGCCGTGCAACTACGCGCCGACGCAGCTCGCGCGCGAGTCGCCGATCCCGTCGGCGTCGAAGCAGACCTCGAGCGCGGCGCGCGCCGTCATGCCGCAAACCACCGTCTTCCAGAACTACGAGCTGGTGAACGTGCAGTGGCCGGCGCAGGACGTCGCGATCGTCCCGAACGCGAGCACGCCGCTCACCACGCAGTACATGCAGAACCCGTACGTCGCGAACACCACGATGGAGACGTACATCCAAGGGACGCCGGCCTCTCCGCAGACCGCGTGCATCGAGTGCCACGCCTTCGCGCCGCCCTCGACCAATACGACGGCGGCGCGGTCGCCGCTGCGGCTCATGGCGACGCGCGGCGGGATCCGCAAGAACGGGATGGTGGTCCACATCCGGCGCCCGAGCGCGAACGCGCTCCGCGCGATGGCGGCCGGCGGCGCCGCCTCACCCTCACCGCAGCCGACCGGCGGCGGCAACTCCGACTTCTCGTTCATCTTCGGGGACTTGGGGCTGCCCGGCAACCCGCCGAGCGCGGCGCCGCGGCGCACGAGGTAGCGGCCGAGAAAGATCGGGCCCGGGGCCTCTTCGGAGAGGTACACTGCGATCATGGACCACGTGATCGCAGCCCGGGCCCAGATGGGGACCTCGCTCGCGTTCCACATCGTCTTCGCGTGCCTCGGCGTGGGCCTGCCGCTGCTGGTCGTCGCCGCCGAGGCGATGTGGCTGCGGACGCACCGCCGCGCGTACTACGACCTGGCGCGCACCTGGTCGAAGGGGATGGCGATCCTGTTCGCCGTCGGCGCGGTCTCGGGGACCGTCCTCTCGTTCGAGCTGGGGCTGCTCTGGCCGGTGTTCATGCGCTACGCCGGCGGGATCATCGGACTGCCGTTCTCGCTCGAAGGGTTCGCGTTCTTCATCGAGGCGATCTTCATCGGGCTCTACCTGTACGGCTGGGACCGGCTCAGCCCGCGCGCGCACTGGCTGACCGGGATCCCGGTCGTGATCAGCGGCGCGCTCTCGGCCGGGTTCGTCACGACCGCGAACGCGTGGATGAACATGCCGACCGGCTTCCGGATCGTGAACGGGCAGGTCACCGACGTGAACCCGATCGCGGCGATGTTCAGCCCGCCCTGGCTCGTCGAGGTCACGCACACGACGATCGCGGCGTACGTGCTGACCGGCTTCGGCGCGGCGGCCGTCTGCGCGTTCGCGCTGCTGCGGCGCAGTGCCGATGACCGGCGCGAGCAGGTGCGCGCGGGGCTGACGATCGGGATGATCGTCGCGACCGTCGCGATCCCGCTGCAGTGGATCGCCGGCGACGTGATCGCGCGCTTCGACGCCGACCACGAGCCCGCGAAGTTCGCCTCGCTCGAAGCGATCTTTCACTCGGAGCGCCATGCGCCGGTGACGGTCGGCGGAATCGTCGGCTCCGACGGCGTGCGCTACGGGATCGTGATCCCGGGCGCGCTCAGCATCCTGGTCGCGGGGAATCCCGACGCCGAGGTGCCGGGCCTCGACCGCGTCGCGCGGAACGACCGGCCGCCGGTCGCCGCGGTGCACTACTCGTTCGACACGATGGTCGGGAGCGCGTCGCTGCTGCTGCTCGTCGCGATCGTGTGGCTCGTCGCGGCGCTGCGCAGGCGCGAGCTCGCGCGCTGGCTGCTGATCGGGATCGCGATCTGCGGGCCGGTCTCGGTCGCGGCGGTCGAAGCGGGCTGGTTCGTCACCGAGTTCGGCCGCCAGCCGTGGATCGCGCGCGGGCTGCTGCGCACGACGGACGCGGTCACGATCGCGCCCGGGCTCGACGTGCAGTTCTACGGCTTCTCGCTGGTCTACGTGGTCCTTG
The DNA here is from genome assembly GCA_036264835.1 of Candidatus Elarobacter sp. Taxonomy (GTDB): domain Bacteria; phylum Vulcanimicrobiota; class Vulcanimicrobiia; order Vulcanimicrobiales; family Vulcanimicrobiaceae; genus Vulcanimicrobium. Next base: position 11,505 of record DATAQE010000022.1, on the reverse strand, counting down.
CCGCGGCGTGCTGGTGGCTGCTGCGCCGGGTCGGGACGAAACCGCGCGGCGGCGAGCGGAGGTCGCTCTCGGCGCACCAGTCCGACACCGTGTCGGCGACGACGTACCCGAGCTCGCCGGCATGACGGCGCTCGAGGTCGACGCCGGGATCACGCTGGTCGCGCTCACGCTGTACGTCGTCTTCGGCGGCGCCGATTTCGGCGGCGGCGTGTGGGACCTGCTCGCGAGCGGCCCGCGCCGCGACGCGCAGCGCGATCTCATCTCGAACGCGATCGGACCGGTGTGGGAGTCGAACCACGTCTGGCTGATCTTCGCGTGGGTCGCGCTCTTCACGTGCTTCCCGCTCGCGTACGCCGACATCGCGACGTACCTCAACGCGCCGCTCACGATCGCGCTGCTCGGGATCGTGCTGCGCGGCGCGGCGTTCGTGTTCCGCAACTACACCTCGGACAACGTCGCGCTCGCCCGCACGTGGACGGTGGTCTTCGGCGCCTCGTCGCTGCTCGCACCGTTCTTCTTGGGCGATGCCGTCGGCGCGCTCGCGACCGGTCGCTACGCGTGGACATCGCCGTTCGCGCTCTCGGTCGGCCTGTTCGACGTCGCACTGTGCGCGCAAGTCGCCGCGGTCTTCCTCGTGCGCGAGTCGGCCGACCCCGCGCTGCGCGACGACTTCCGCCGCCGCGCGCTCCGCGCGACGGTCGCGGTCTGGGTCATCGGCGTGATCCCCGTGCTGCTCGCGCGCACCGCCGAGCCGCAGTTCTTCGCCGCGCTGACCGGCTCGACGGCGCGGATCGCGATCGCGCTCGCGATGCTGCTCGGGATCGTGGTGATGGTGCTGATCGCGCGGCACCGCGACACGCTCGCGCGCATCGCGGCCGGCGCCGAAGTGGTCGCCGTGCTCGGCGGCTGGTTCGGCGCGCAGGCGCCGCAGCTGGTCCCCGGCCGCTACACGCTGGCCTCCGCGGCGGCCGCGCCCGCGATGCTCGAGGCCTTCGCGGTCGCGGCCGCCTGCGGCGCCGTCCTGCTGATCCCCTCGATGCTCTATCTCTTCGCCGTGTTCAAGGGCCCGGGTCGCGTCCCGGAAGGCGAGACCTAGAGCTTGTAGGCGGCCTTCAGGTCGAGCATCGCCTGCGTGAGCACGGCGTGGTAGTTGCCGTCCGCCTTCGGCCCGAGGTTCGGGTTCGCGTCGATGTCGTTCATGATCTGCACGTGCAGCGGATGGGTGACCAGACGGTCGAGCATGTACTCGACGTCGAAGCTCCCGGCCGGCGTGACGCCCGCGCCGTAGAGCGCCGCCGCGAGCGCCTTGCCGTCGGCCGGTGACGGCGCCGCGGCGGACGGCAGCGCGACGTCGTTCTTCTTGACGAGCGCCAGCGCGTCGCCGATCACGAAGTCGAAGGTCTTGAGGAACGAGCCGACGTTCCCGGCCCCGAACTGACCGTCGAGTTTGTTCACCTCCGCCTGCGTGAGCGATCCCGCCAGGACGCCGACCAGCTTCGTGGAGTCGAACTTCGAGGGCCCGCCGCCGGCGACGACGACCGAGAGCGTGAGGGGCAGGTTCGGGGCGCCCGTGTAGACGGGGGCCGGCGAATAGCGCCCATGGTCCATGTGCATGCCGCTCATCGCGTCCTGCGCGCCCGCCGGGAGCGAGGCCGCGCCGAGGGTTCCGAGGAGCGCGAAAAGCGCCGCCGTGCGGGTTCGTATCATCGTCGATTCTCCTGATGCGTTGGGTCGGACGGCCCAAAGCGGCGCGTCCGGGAGAAGAGACGATCCGGCGCTGCCGGCGGATTTGGGCACTCCACGAAAGGAGCCGAGCGCCAAGAAAGAAACGTTCGCAGGAAAGTAATCGCCTCAAGGGAGTTCCGCATGGCATCAAACGCGTCGGCGGGTACCAACCGCTGGGCTATCGCGTGGGCCGGGATGATCGTGATGATCCTCGCCGGCACCGTGTACGCGTGGAGTAACTTCACGCAACCCCTCATCGCGTCGTTCGGGTGGAGCTCGACGCAGACCAGCCTGATCTTCGGGCTGGCGATCTTCTTCATCGGCATAGGCGCCGTCATCGGCGGGCGGTGGCAAGACCGCGTCGGCCCGCGCGTCGTCACGATCACCGGCATCGTCTTGTGGGGGCTGGGCAACATCCTGGCCGCGATCGGTCCGCACGAGGTCTGGTGGTGGGACCTGACCTACGGCGTCATCGGCGGGACCGGGAACGGGATGGCCTACATCACGCCGGTCGCCACCGTCACCAAATGGTTCCCCGACAAGCGCGGGCTCGCAAGCGGGATGGTCGTGATGGGCTTTGGGCTCGGCGCGTTCATCTACGGCTTCGTCCTCAAAGCGATCCCGAGCTTCGTCACCGCGTCGAAGCACGCGGGAGCGTTCGCCGACGCGCGGGCCGCGGCGATCAAGGCCGGCACGACGTTCGACCCGACGCAGTACGCGATGACGCCCGCGGACATCTCCGCGATCATGAGCGTCCTGCTCATCAGCGGTATCGTCTACGCGATCCTCGGCGGCCTGGCGGCTTCGCTGCTCCGTAACCCGCAGCCGGGGTACACGGTCGGCGGCGTCACCGCGACCGCGGCCGCCTCGCAGTACTCGTACACCCCGGCGCAAGTCTTGCGAACGCCGCAGCTCTACCTGTTGTGGCTGATGCTGTTCGTGAACGTCGTCGCCGGGATTCTGGTCGTCTCGAACGCGGTGCCGATCATCCGCGAGCTGATCTCGAAGGGGGTTACCGATCCCGACGCCGTCAAGGCGCTGACCGGGACCGCGATCAGCGCGTACGCGTTCGTCGCGGTGTTCAACGGGCTGGGGCGCTTCTTCTGGGGAGCGGTCTCCGACCGCGTCGGGCGCAACAACGCGCTCGCGCTGATCTACGCCTGCCAGGTCGTGATCTTCTTCCTGCTCCCGAACTTCCACTCGGTCGCGCTCGTGCTGATCGCGTTCGCGATCATCCTCGCGTGCTACGGCGGCGGGTTCGGGACGATGCCCTCGTTCAACGCGGACTACTTCGGGACGAAGTACCTCGGCCAGAACTACGGCTACATCATCACGGCGTGGGGCGTCGGCGGGCTGGTCGGCCCGTACATCGCCGGCGCGGTGAAGGACCGCACCGGATCGTTCTCGGGCGCATTGATGCCGATGGCGATCATGCTCCTGATCGCGATCGTCCTGCCGTTCATCACCAAGAAGCCGGTGCCGCCGGAGACGGTCGGCTCGGCGAGCGCGGTCGGCGCGGCGACCTGACCGAAAACGAACCAGGTGCACCCGGAGAGGCCGCCGTGAGGCGGTCTCTCTTCGCGTTCAGCTGCCGAAGCGGCCGAACCGGCGGAAGTCGACGCGCTCCAGCGTGATCACGCCTTCTTCGACCATCGCTTCGAGCCGCGGCATCAGCGCGGCGATCTTCTGCTCGACGTCGACGACCTCGATCAGGATCGGCATCTTCGTCCCGAACGCGAAGAGGCGGTTCAGGTGCAGCTCGTGATGCATCCCGAAGCCTTCGACGCCGCGGAAGACGCTCGCGCCCGCGACGTTCTCGTGCCGCAGCAGCTCGACGATCGCGACGTGGAGCGGCTGCCCGCCGCTGCGCGCGTCCTCGCCGACGAAGATGCGCAGCAGCCGGCCTTCGACGAACGCGGGGTCACCGATCATCGCGAAGCCCTCCGCGCGGGTGCTACGCGGTGCGCGCCGGGACGACCTCGCCGCGCGCCGAAGGCCGCCGCGTGGCGATCGAGCACGACGCGCTGCTGATGCGGATCTACCTCTCCGAGAGCAGGTACCGGAGCGCGATCGTCGAGTCGATGCTCGCGCACGGGCTGCGCGGCGCGGCGGCGTTCAAGGGGATCGGCGGGTTCGGCGCGAGCCGGCGCGTCTCGTCGGAGCGCGCGGTCGACGCACTCGCCGATCTGCCGGTGGTGATCGAGGTCGTCGACGACGAGGCGAAGGTGCGCGCGTTCGTCCCGGTCCTCGAGACGCTGCTCCCGGGCGGGCTGGTCACGCTCGAGCGGATCCAGCGCGTCGTCTACCGCCCGGGCGCCGGCGCGTGAGCCAGTGGACCGCCGCGGGCGCCGTCGCGCTCGGCGGTGCGCTCGGCTCGGTGCTGCGGTTCTTCGTCGGGACGTGGTTCCTGCAGCGGTTCGGGCCCGGGTTTCCGTGGGGGACGTTCGCGATCAACGTGACCGGGTCGTTCGCGATCGGGGTCGTGCTCACGCTGGCGCAGACGCGGACCGGGCTGACCCCGGGCGCGCGGCTGTTCCTCACGACGGGCGTCCTCGGCGGCTACACGACGTTCTCCGCGTTCGCGTACGAGGCGCTGCTGCTCGCGCGCGACGCGAACGCGGTGCAGGCGCTCGCCTACGGGCTGGGCAGCGTCGCGGCGGGCGCGGCCGCCGCCTTGCTGGGGATCGTGCTGACCCGCGCCGTATTCCCGTAGCATGATCCAGCGGGTGCAGTTCGTGCTCGGCGCGGCGTTTTCGCTGGCGTCGCTTCCGCTCGCGGCGCGCGCCCGGTCAGCGCCGAAACCCGAGCAGACCGAGAAGCCGCACGTGCACGGGCGGAACGGCGTGGTGACGCTGCCGGAGAACCGGCCGATCGAGTGGAGCATGGACGTCCTGGACGGGCCGCCGTTCAAGCTCAGCGCGTACCGCGGGAAGGTCGTGTTCCTGAACGTCTTTGCGACCTGGTGCCCGCCGTGCAGGACGGAAGCGCCCGCCGTCGTCGAGTTCGCCGCCGCGCATCCGGACGACACCGCGGTGGTCGGCGTCGACGTGGACGAAGAGGACAACGACGTGCGCGCGTACCGGAAGAAGTTCGGGATCACGTACCCGATCGCGATGGACCGCTACGACAAGATCGTGCGCGGCGTGTACCGCGAAGGGAAGATGATCTTTCCGACCACGATCGTGTTCCGGCCCGACGGGACGCTGTCGTGCGCGTGGGCCGGCGACGTCGACGTCGCGTTCTTCGAGAACGAGCGGAAGTACGCGCTCGGCCTCGCCGACTGATCGGCGCGCGGTGAAGCGCCTCGCCGCGGCGCTCGCCGTGCTCCTCGCGAGCACCGCCGTGGTGTTCGCGCTGGGCTGGTCGCCCTCGACCGACGAGCCGGTGGCGCAAGCCCTCTTCACGCGGCTGCCGGCGACGCTCGAGCTGCTCGCGGGGAGCTTCGTGGTCACGGTTCTGCTCGGCGGAATCGCCGGCTTCGCGCGGGCGCGGGCGCGGCTGCCCGTCGTGCGCGGCGCTGTCGCCGGGCTGGTGCTCGTGTGCCGCGCGATCCCGCTCCCGGTGTTCGTGATGCTCGTGCTTCTGACGTCGGTGTTCTTCGTACGGGGACTGCCGCTCGGCGGCATCGCATCCTCCGAGACGTTCGACCTGCGCGACCGGCTCGCGCATCTCGTCGCGCCGGTCGTCGTGCTCGGGGTGCCGTTCGCAGCGTGGTCCTCGCTGATCTTCTGCCATATCTTCCGGGTGTCGTCGCCATCCCGGCGCAGCGCGGTCGCGGCGACCGTGATGACGGCCGCGGTGATCGGCCCGGCGTTGGCGGCGGCGACCGTGCTGGTCGAGCCGTGGTTCGCACGGCCCGGAATCGCTCGGGTGTTTTACAGCGCGCTCCAGCAGTTCGATGTTCGGCTGGTCGCCGGTTCTCTCGTCATGTATCTCGGGGCGGTCCTCGCGGTCAGGCTGGCGGCGCCGGCGACGATCACCGAGGAGGGGACTGCGAGGGCGCAACGCTCCTTGTCGCCGGTCGGCGTCGGCGCATGCATCGTGCTCGGGGCTGCGGCCGCGGCCGCGGCGGCGGCGCCTCTCATCGCACCGGTCGGCCCGTATTACATCGACATCGCTCACTGGTCCGGGTATCCGCTGGCACCCGGCGTCGCGGGGCACCTTCTCGGGACCGATGAGAACGGGCGGGACCTGCTGGCGCGGCTGCTCTTCGGTCTGCGCACGTCGCTCACCATCGCGGTCGGAGCGGCGCTGGTCGCTGCGGCGCTCGCCGCCGCCGTCGCGAAGGCGGCCGGCGCGCTGCGCCGTTTCGAGACCGGGACGGTGCTCGGCGTGACCGGGATTCGTCCGCTCGCGGGGCTTCCGCTGATCCTCGCCGCCGTGATGGTGATCGTGGCGAGGTGGCGCTCGCCGCACGTGCCCAGCCCGCTCGTCGTAGCGGCGCTGATCGCCGCCGTCTCGTGGCCGGCGGGCATACCGGCGTTTCGAGCGTTCGGGCGACGGACGCTCGGCGGGGGCGTCGGCTTGATCGCCGGCGCGTTTCTGCTGGAGACGACGATCTCGTTGCTCGGTTTCGGCGTTCAGCCGCCGATCGCGTCGCTGGGCAACATGCTGGTGAACGCCGAGCCGAACATCACGGTCGCGCCGTGGGCCGCGCTCGTCCCTGCCGTGACCATCACCGCCGTGCTGCTCGCGCTGTACGCGCTCGCGGACGACCTGTGCGAGCCCGCATAGGGCGCCGCTAGCCGCTACGGGCGCATGATGCCGGTGTGGCCGAGCGAGTACCGGCCGGGCTGCGGCCACACGGTGAGACCGTGCGGCTCCGAGCCGACCCGGATCTTCCGTACCTTGCCGGTGCGCGTGTCGATCGCGTAGACCGTCGCGTCGAAGCGGCCGGAGAGCCAGAGCGTGCGGCCGTCGGCGCTGACGTTGCCCATGTCGGGGCTGCCGCCGCCGGGGATCGGCCAGCGCGCGACGACGCGGCGCGTCGCGAAGTCGATCACGCTCACGCTGCCGTACTTGCTGCGCGGCGCGCCCCGCAGCGAGTGCGTGCCGCGGTTCGCGACATACAGCTTCGTCTCGTCGCGGCTCGGGTACAGACCGTGCGCGCCGACGCCGGTCGGGATGAAGCCGACTTCCTTGAGATGCAGGCCGTCGACGATGAAGACGCCGTCGGCGTGCATGTCGGCGACGAAGAACGTGTTCCCGCCCGGGCCGACGCGGATGTCCTGCGGCATCCCGCCCTTCGAGAGCTTCAGATAGCCGAGGACCTTGCGGTGCACGGGGTCCAGCTTCGCGAGCCAGCCGTTGAACTCGCAGGTGAAGAGCGCGTAGCGATAGTCGCGCGCGTAGTCGCCGTGGTTGATCCCGGCGCAGAGCGGGACGCGCAGCGAGCCTTTCAGCCGCATCGTGCGCGGATCGCGGAAGTCGAGCCGCGCGCGCGCCTCGGCGACGACGATCGCCGATGAGCCGTCGGGGGTGAAGTACATGTTGTACGGGTCGTCGACGGGGATCGTGCGGCCCGGCCTCCCGGTGCGCGGATCGATCGCGGTCAGGCTGCCGTCAGTGCGCCCCGCGCCGTTGCTGGTGACCCACAGGGTGCGCAGGTCCCACGCGGGGACGACGTGCTGCGGGCTGCGGCCGGTGCGGATGCGGCTCGCCACGCGCAGCGTGCGCGGGTCGATCACCGAGACGTAGCCGGAAGCGCGGTTCGGCACGTAGACACGCGGCAGATCGTGCGCAACGGCGGGCAGCACCTTCAGCCGCGGCACCATGGCGCGCGACGCGGGGGCCTGCGGCGGCGGGGGCTGCGACTGTGGCGAGGACTGTGGCGCGAGCGTGCGCGGCGCTAGCGTGCCCGGAGGCGCGGAGCGGGGAGGCTCGGTGGTGCGCTGTGCGCGCGGCGGTGTGCAGCCGCAAACAGAGATCGCCGCCGCGGCGAGCAGCACCGCGGCGACCGTGCGAAAAAGCGACCGCACGTCCTAGCGGCGTCCTCTCATCGCCGTAGCGCGCCGGATCGCGCGCACCGCGGCGGCGACTTGCGCGTCCGCGAGCACGCGACCGCGGTCGGCGCTCGCCGCGCGCGGATCATCGCCGTAAACGCCGTCCGCACGCCCCGGCCGCGCGACCGCGCGGAGCGCGCGCAAGCGCACCAGCGACGGATCGGTCGCGAGGGTGAGCGAGGTATCGTCGAGGTCCGCATGCCCGCCGCCCGCGCGGTAGTACTCGGGGATGAAGTGCGCGCGCGCGGGAGTCGCTGCCCAGCGGCGGTCGAGCCGTTCTGCCACCGCGCGAAGATTGGACTGATAGCCCCCATGATCCCCGAGGAGGACGACGTCGCGGAACCCGTGCGCGCGAAAGCTCTCCGCGGCCGACTCCAGCGTCCGCTCGAACACCTCCGGCGGCACGGTGATCGTCCCCGGGAACCGCATGTGCCCGGTCGGCGGCGAGACGTCCCCTTCCGGAACGTACGCGATCACCGGCGCGACGAGCGCGTTCCCGAGCAGGCGCGCAATGCGCTGGGAGAGGACCGCGACCCGCGCATTGTGCTTGCCCACCGCGATGTACGGCCCGCTCTGCTCCGTCCCGCCGACCGGGATGATGACGGTGGTCTTCCCGGCGCGAATCGCCTCGCGAATTTCGGTCCACGTGAGCTGCTCGAGCAGAACCGTGTTCGGCGCGGCTGCGACGGCGGCCGATCGCGGTGCAACCGGCACGGCAACGGCGACGGCGAGAAGCACGCCGGCGAGGACGACGCCCGCGATGCGGGACTTCGAGCGAATCAGATCAGGTCGACGCGGCGGCGCTTCGGGCGGCCCGTGCGCGCAGCGCGCCGACCGTCGCGCCGCTCAGCACGAAGCCGATGATCCCGTATCCGGCGTCGATGAGCATCAGCGCGACGGACTGGCCTTGGAACGCGTACTCCGTGACCATCATCGCGGTGGAGATGCACACGCCGGTCAGGAATCCGACCTGCGCGCCCTTCTTGGCGTTCCTGGTCTCGTAGTGCCACAGCATGTTGTCGAAGCAGTACGCGATGAACAGCGACGCGACGAACGAGACCGCGTACGGCGCGTATCCGTACCGCATGAGCTGATCCGTCGTCTTCCCGACCGCCGCCAGCCACGCGTTCCCGAGCACGGTATACCAGATCGCCCCCCACGCGAACATGACGATCGCACCCGCAAGAATCCCGAGATAGTTCGGACGCCGAGCGTTCATCGAAATCCCTCCAACCGCCAAGCAGGCACCCCCTCACACACTACCGCCGACGGCGGGACTTGTCCAGATGTCCGGAAAGGCGAGGGAACTCAGTTGACCACGTACGCTAGGGGCCGATATACTCTCCACGGGCTCCCTGTTTCGCATAGGCCCTGCAGCGTAGGGTCGCTCGACGCGAGATCGGGGCCCGCTCTCCTTTTTCGGGTGTACATGAGAAGCCGCTCGTTCGTCGTCTACGCCGATGAATCGAACACGCACGACCGGGCGTTGGCACATCGCCATTTCTACGGCGGCTGCATGGTGCCGGCGGATGAGCGCGCCGAGATCACTCGCGTGCTCGAATCGATCGCAGGTGAGCTCGGAATTTTGGGCGAGCTGAAATGGCGGAAAGTCCGGCCCTATAACGCGGATCGCGTCCTTCACGTCATGAACGCGTTCTTCGATATGATCGAGGACCGGCGCATCAAGCTGCGCGTCATGTGGCTGCCGCAGTCGCTCGACGACGTTTTCACGGATCCCCGCTACGCGGGCTACGGATACTACATCCTCTACTATTTCTTCGTCGTCTCCGGGTTCGGGCTCTCCCGCCATGACGAAGACGGCGAGGTCCTCGTCGAGTTCTTCCCGGATAGGCTTCCCGATGAACCGGAGAAGAAGCGGGCCTTGGTCGACGTTCTGACCCACGCTCATCGTTCCGCACGGTACGGCGAGTCTTCGCCGTTCCGCATCATCCGCGTCGCGGACGTCGACAGCAAGGAGCACGCGCTACTCCAATGCTGTGACGTCGTGATCGGAGCGCTCGGATTTCTCATGAACGAACGCGGGATAGCGCACCGGCAAGACTCGCCGCTCGCGCGAGGAACCCGCGTTCGGATGCGGTTCGCGCGCCACATCGTCGAGCGAATCGCGGCTCTCCTCGGCGCCAATGCGGCTCGAACTCGGCATACTCGCTGACGCGCTCGACATGGGAGCGAGCGAGCGCGCGCGGTGCGTTGCCTACGGTAAACCATTGGTGTTTTCCGTACCGCCAATGGTGTTTCAGCTCGCGGTCGCTCTTGCGCTATTCGGGATGGCGCAAATATGCTCGGGGGTCGTCGGCGGAGTCGCGGCCGGCGTACACGATCGCTTCGCGGAGGACGTAGCCGCCGATGAGGGCACAGGCGGCGGTCACGAGCGTGCGGAGGCGGTGCGGTTTTTCCGGGCGTTTCGTGGAGAGCAGGGACGGGAGTGAGAGGAGCGTCGGGAGGATGATGCCGAGGCCGAGGGTGTAGGTCTTGAGGCGGCGGCCGCGTTCGCCTTGGAAGAGCGCTTTGCCCGGGTCGCCGGCGGCGCGCTCGTAGTCGAGGAGCAGCGCGGCTTCGGCGAGTGAGGCCAGGACCTCGATCGTCTCGAGCTTCTTCGAGGTGCGCGGTGAGCCGCCGAACAGCGCGATCAGCAGGTTCTGCACCGCGCAGCCCGTCGAGGCGCCGGAGAGGACGAAGATCGCCGGGATGTGGCGGCGCCCGCGGTACCAGACCGGGATCGCGGTCGCGGAGAGCAGCACGCCGGTGTAGCACGCCATGAACGCCGAGGAGATCGCGTGCAGCGCGCCGCGCGGGCGCCGCGGCACCCAGCCGAAGGGGTCGGTGCCGATCACGCCGTCGGCACGCGCCTGCTCGAGCGCGGCGAAGCCCGACGTCGTCGCGAACGTCATCAGCGCGTAGACGCCGACCGACATCGGCGACTTCAGCTTAAAGTTCCGCAGCATGTTCAAGAAGCGCTCGGGGCGGCCGAGGTCCTTGACGAGCAGCACCGAGCTCAACGCGGCGCCGGCGAGCGCGGTGTACCGCCCGTTGCGCACGAGCGCCTCGTCGTCGGGATCGCCGAAGAGGTGCGCGATCGAGGCGAGCGCGGCGCTCCCCGCGGCCGCGCCGCCGACGAAGAAGTACGAGACGATCTCCCACCGCCAGTGCGCCTTGCGCAGCACCGGGTGGTCGTAGTACGTGTCCTGGCCGCGGCCGAAGCCGCCGTCGTTGCGCTGCATCGACGCGGCGACCGCGTCGGGCGAGAACTGTCCCGCCGCGTCGTACTCGCTCCCGTGGCGCTGCGCCGGCTTCTCCGGCTGGGTCTCCACTACGCCGGCTCCTCGCGGAAGCCGCGGAACACCGAGATGCCGACCACCGCCATCGACATCGCCGCGAGCAGTCCGACGGCGTACGCCTCGGGCTGGAACTTCGAGGGCAGCACCGGCTTCGGCGGCAAGTTGAAGACCTCGGGCCGGTCAGGGATCAGGAAGAACGCGTTCAGCGGGCCGACGTCGCGCGTCTCCTCGCCGTCGACCCCGTAGAGATGCGCCTCGCGGCCCTGTTCCTGAAGCGCCGCGACGCGCGCCTTCGCCTTCGCGCGCAGCTCGTCGACCGGTCCGAAGGTGATCGAGTCGGTCGGGCACGACTTCGCGCAGGCCGGCTCCAGGCCGTCTTTCTGGCGGTCGTAGCAGAGCGTGCACTTCTGCGCCACGCCCGAGTCCGGCTGCACCGCGACGACGCCGAACGGGCACGACGGCACGCAGTAGCCGCAGCC
>DATAQE010000011.1:0-11817 GCA_036264835.1 Candidatus Elarobacter sp. | reverse complement strand
CCTTGATCTCGCCGCTCGACGCGCTCAGGAACGGCACGCGCACGCGCCGGCCTTTGTGGAAGCGCTGCAGGATGTACGGCGTCTTCCCGAACGACGCCTGAGCGTCGCGCAGCGCCGCCTTCCACGCATCTTTGGTCAGGTCGTTCGCGACCTTCACGCCGCGCGAGCCCCACGCGAGCTCGCTGAACCCCGACGGCTTGAGCACGTAGTCGCGCTCGCTCTTCCCGAGATCCTCGAGCTGCGACCAGTCGTGCACCGGAACACCGTTCGCCGACAGATCGGCGATCGCCGACTGCCACGGCGCGGGCCGCGGGTCGACGATCCACGTCCGCGGGAAGATCCCCAGCAGCCGCTCGTCGATCGCCTCGCCGAGCTCCGCGCGCCAGTACGCCCGCAGACCCGGGTGGTGGAACAGCGCAAAGGACGCTTTCTCCTCGAGGTGCGCCTTCGGCGCGGGGGTCATCTTCACGCGGTTGTGGCGCGCCGCGTACAGGATCAGCTCCTGTTTCGGCACGTTCAGCAGATCGAACAGCTCGAAGTTCCGGTAGAGCACGTCGATCTTCGCCTCGCGCCCGTCCGAGCGGCGCACGAACAGCGCCTCTTCGGTGAAGACGACGTCCTGCGGCGAGCAGACGATCGCGTCCGCGAGCCCGAGCGAGTTCACGCGCGAAGCCAGCCACGTCAGCTCGCCGCGATAGTCGTTCGACTCCTGGCTCACCACGATCGCCGCGGTCGGATGATCGACGCCGGCCGTCGCCGCGAGCATCTCGCCGAAGCGCTCGGCCATCCCGTCGGCGCCGCCGATGCTGTCGCTCCCGATCTCGCAGTACGTGCGCGCGAGCGCGCCGGTGAAGCCCATCCCGCCCGGGACGCTGTCGAGCTCGCTCGCGACGTAGCCGTCGTCGGTGAGGATCAGGTCGGGCCGGATGACGCGCGGGACGTCCTGCTTGAAGCGGTTCTGCCGCGCGAGCTTCACGATCTGCTCCGGCTTGCCGCGGTCGAGCTCCTCGGCGATGAACGCCGGCGCCGTCCCGCGCGCGCTGCGCAGGTACAGCGCGTTGAGCGCTCGGTAGAACGCCAGCAGGTCGTTCCCCAGCGTCTCGATCGCGGCGACCGTCTTCGGGGAGAGCGGGAACGGCTCGGGGGTGACGCGCCAGGCGACGTTGCCGTCGGCGCCGTCGGGGACTCGGAAGAGCCCGGAGGGGAGGTGGTCGGTGACGTACCGTGCTCGACCGGCTGGGTCGAGCTCCGGGGCCACGCTGGTACAGGGCATCAGCTGCCTCGACACCGCATTTCTGTGCCCTAGAACCGTCCCGCGGCCACGCGGTTGCGGGGCCTGCTATTTGAGCGGAACCGCTCCCGGGAGCAGCAGCGCGTGCTCGATCGAGACCGCCGCCTGGCGGTACGCGAGCGTCAGGTGCAGCGTGAACTGCAGGCCGAGCGGCGCCAGGGAGACGTCCTCGACGGTGCGCGAGGCGGCCGCGCCCGGCAGAACCTCGATCGAGGAGCTGTGGTTGAAGGAAGCGGCGGCGGTCTTGAACGTCTCGGCGACGGCGACGGTCTTGCCGCTGTCGGGCGCACCGGCGCAGACGCTCACGGTGACGGACTGGCCGCCGACCGGGAACGTGTCCCGCGAGCACCGCTGTGCGGGCTGCGGGAGCGCGGGAGCGATGCTCGCGGCCAGAAGCGCGAGTACCGCGACGAAAGTGCGCATGCTCCTGGAACGTATTCGGCGGAGCGGCCGTTGCGCTTCCCGAGGACCGTCCCAGGGTAACGTGCTTTTCCGCCGATACCGATTCTGTCACGAGATGCCGCTTACACCGAACCAACCGCCGAAACCGGCGACCCCGCCCATCGACTTGATCGCCCTCGACCTCGACGGGACGCTGCTCGCGCCCGACGAGTCGATCAGCCCGCGCAACCGCGCCGCGGTCAAAGCGGCGCTCGCCGCGGGGATCCGCGTCGTGCTGGTCACCGGGCGCGGCGTCGATACGCCGATCAAGGTTTCCAAGGACCTCGGCCTCAACCTGCCGGTGATCTGCTGCCACGGTGCGCTCACGAAAGACTTCGGCGCCGACCGGACGCTCGAGAGTATCCCGGTCCCGCTGCAGTACGCGAAGCCGATGGTCGAGCTCGCCGAGCGCGAAGGCCTCTCGGTCGCGGTCTATCTCGACGAGAAGTTCTACCGCCTCGAAGGCTCCCAGATCTACATGGACGACATGCGCGGCCCCGGCTGGCACGAGGCGGCTTCGCTCTCGGAGCTCCTCACGCAGGCGCCGACGTTCATCCGGTTCCTCGGCGAGGAGTCGGTGAAGCGGATGCAGCGCGAGTTCGGCGATCTGCCGCTGAGCTTCCGCTACGAGACGTGGTACGACTTCGTCGAGTGCGCGGTGCTGAGCCGCGAGGCGAGCAAGAAGAACGCGCTCGCGCGACTCTGCGCCGACTTCGGGATCACCGCGGAGCGCGTGCTCGCGATCGGCGACTCGCGCAACGACGTGCCGATGCTGCGCTGGGCCGGGATCGGCGTCGCGATGGGCAACGCGCTCCCCGAGGTGAAGGAGTCGGTGCGGTACGTGACCGCGCCGAACGACCAGGACGGCGTCGCGCGCGCGATCGAGCGGTTCGCGTTCCCGGCGGCGAAGAAATCGGCGTGAGCATGCAGCCCGCGGCGCCGAGCCCGGAGTACGAGAACGAGCTGCGGACGGTCCTGGCGCAGCGTGACTGGGAAGCGCTGCGCGAGTTCACGCGCAAGCACAACCAGATCCCGGACGACGTCTACGCGCAGGGCCCGCACTTCTGGGAGGTGCTGCTGCACAAGCTGACCTGTAACCGCATCGATCTGCTCGGCCTGCACGACGACTCCCGCGCGTGGCTGAAGGAGCACGGCTACACCACCGACCTCGGGGGCCAGTGAACGTCCGCGTCCTCGCGTTCGCACGCCTGCGCGAGCTGCTCGGCTTCGGCGAGCGCGTCGTCAGCGTCCCGGACGGCACGACCGTGGAATCGTTGTTCGCGCGGTTCGCGAGCGATCAGCCGGAGCTGGCGGCGCTGCGGGCGTCGACCCGCTTCGCGCGCAACGGCGCGCTCGCGAGCGCGACGACCGAGGTCCGCGACGGCGACGAGATCGCGCTGTTGCCGCCGGTCGGCGGAGGGTGACGCCCGTACCGCGAGAACCGCAGCCAGTGATGGCGCACGACGAGCAGCAGCCCGTGATCGCACTTTCCGCGGCGCCGCTCGACGCCGATGCGCTGGTGCGCGCGGTGAAGACGGATGCGCACGGTGCGGTGGTGACCTTCCTCGGGACGACGCGCGAGACGTCGCCCGGCGACCCGCGTCCGGTCGAAGCGCTGGACTACGAGGCGTACGACGCGATGGCGCTCGCCGAGATGCACGCGATCGCGAACGAGGTGCGCGAGCGGTTCGGACCGCTGGGGATCGCGATGGTACACCGCACGGGCCGCGTCGCGCTCGGCGAGCCGTCCGTCGCGGTCGTCGTCGCGGCCCCGCACCGCGGCGCGGCGTTCGACGCCTGCCGCTACGCGATCGACGCATTGAAATCGCGCGTCCCCGTCTGGAAGCGCGAGCAGTACCGCGACGGCGCCACCGCGTGGATCGCCAACACCCCGTCGTGAACGTCACCCTCCACCGCATCCCCGTCGAGCCCAGCCCCAATGTCATCCTGAGCTTGTCGAAGGATGATCCCGGCAACCACGTCGCCGTGCTCGAGTACGAAGCGCGCCGCGCGCGCGGCGTGACGCTCGTCGTGGGCCACGGCTACTCGAGCTCGAAACAGAACCTCGACGGCCTGTGCGCGTTCCTCGGCAGCCACGGTTACACGTCGTACTCGCTGGACTTCCCCGGCCACAAGCTCGGCGCGAGCGGCGGCCGCCTGCGCAGCGACGAGGACCTCTTCGACGCGATGAGCGCGGTCGTTCGGTTCGCGCGCGAGCGCGGCGCGACGACCGTGTATACGCTGGGCCACAGCATGGGCGCCGCGACCGCGCTGATCGTCGCGGGCCGCGACCCCTCGATCGCGGGTGCGGTCTCGATCGCGACCGGCTACGGCCGGCTCACCGTCCTGGAGACGCTCGCGGCGCGCGGCGTCGTCGACCTGCGATCGTCGTACGTCGACGGCCTGACGCTGCAGGAGATCGTCGCCGAATGGCAGCCCGAGATCGACGCGGCGCTCCCGGCCCTCGCCGGCCGCCCGGTGCTCTTCGTCGCCGCCGAGCGCGACGCGATGGTCGCGCGTTCGTCGGTGGAAGCGCTCTACGCGCGCGCCGCGGAGCCGAAGACGTTCGTCACCGTCCCGAGCGATCACACCTTCGCGGGCGACAACAGCCGCACCGCGGTGCTGCACTGGCTCAACGCGCTGCACCCGCGCGCATCCGGGACGGCGCCGGCGGCGGAAGCGCCCGCAACCCCGCTCATCGACGCGCCGCTCTGAGAGACCAATGAGCACCATGGCGGGGCGGCGGGATCTGCGGCGGTACAGCCGCCATCTGCTGATCCCCGAAGTCGGTCTCGAAGGTCAGGAGCGGCTCTCGCGCGCCCGCGTCCTTGCCATCGGCGCGGGCGGCCTCGGCTCGCCGGTGCTCGCGTATCTCGCCGCCGCCGGCGTCGGCCGCATCATCGTGATCGACGACGACACCGTCGACGTGACGAACCTGCAGCGCCAGATCCTCTACGACACCGCCGACGTCGGCGCGCCCAAAGCCCACCGCGCCGCCGAACGCCTGCGCGCGCTGAACCCGCAGATCGCGATCGACGCGCTCGCGACGCGCTTCGACGCGTCGAACGCGCGCGAGCTGGTGCGCCTCGCCGACGTCGTCGTCGACGGCAGCGACACGTTCTCGACGCGCTATCTCGTCAACGACGCCTGCCTGCTCGAAGGGAAACCCGACGTGCACGGCTCGATCTTCCGCTTCGACGGACAGATCTCGATCTTCGGGGCACCCGGCGGCCCGTGCTATCGCTGCCTCTATCCGGAGTCGCCGCCGGAGCATCTCGTCCCGACGTGCAGCGAGGGCGGCGTCCTCGGCGTCCTGGCCGGGATGGTCGGCACGTTCCAGGCGAACGAGGCGATCAAGCTGATCCTCGGGATCGGCACGCCGCTGATCGGCCGTCTGCTGCTGATCGACGCGCTCGACGCGCGCGTGCGCGAGGTGCGGATCGCGCGCGACCCCGAGTGCCCGCTCTGCGGCGAGCGGCGCACGATCACCGAGGTCGGCAGCGTCCCCGACCGCGCGCCGCCGCCGAGCACCGTCCCCGAGCTCGACCTCGACGCGCTCGACGAAGCGCTCGAAGCGGGCGCGCTCCTGCTCGACGTCCGCGAGCCGCACGAGCGCGCGCTCGGCGAGGTCCCGGGTGCGGTCGCGATTCCTTCGACCGTGCTCGAAGCGCGGATGCACGAGCTGGACACCGCGAAGACGTACGTCGTCGCCTGCCGCGTCGGGACGAAATCGCGCTGGGCCGCGGAGCGCCTCAAGGAAGCGGGGTTCGGCAGGGTCTATCATCTGCGCGATGGTCTCCTCGCCCTCGCCGCCCGCGACGCCGCGTTCGATCTGTTCTGACCGCGGAGAGCGCCTGCCGTGATCCAGGTGCTCCCGACCAAGTTCTCCGAGGCGCGCGTCTTCGTCCCCGACGTGTACGAGGACGACCGCGGGTTCTTCAAGGAGACGTGGTCCGATCCGAAATACGCGGAGCTCGGGCTCGACCAGCGCTTCGCGCAGGACTCGTGCTCGTGGTCGACGCGCAACGTGATCCGCGGGCTGCACTACGACTTCCGCATGGCGAAGCTCGTGCAGTGCCTGAAGGGTCGCATCTGGGACGCGATCGTCGATCTGCGGCGCGACTCGCCGACCTACTTGCAGTGGCAAGGCTTCTTGCTCACCGACCGCAATCACAAGCAGCTGTACGTCCCCGCCGGGTTCGGTCACGGGTTCCTGGCGCTCGAGGACGACGTGGTCGTGCACTACAAGAACAGCGTGCCGTACGACGCGGCGAGCGAAGGCGCGGTGAGCTGGCGGAATCCGCGGATCGGCGTGCAGTGGCCGCTGGTCGGTGAGCCGCGTATCTCCGCGAAGGACGCCGCGGTCCCGGAAGACTTCCTCCCGTGATCGTGCGCCCGTTCGGCCTGACCGGCCGCGACGTGCCGATCATCGGGCAGGGGACGTGGAACACGCCGCTGCGCGGCGAGCGCGCCGAGGAGGCGAAGCGCGCGCTGCGGCGCGGGATCGAGCTCGGGATGGTGCACATCGACACCGCCGAGATGTACGGCGACGGCGGCTCCGAGCGGCTGATCGGCGAGGCGATCCGCGAGCTGCCGCGCGAGCGGCTCTTCATCGTCTCGAAAGTGATGCCGCACAACGCATCGTACGAGGGGACGATCCGCACCTGCGAAGCGGCGCTCAAGCGGATGCGCGTCGACTACTTCGACTGCTATCTGCTGCACTGGCGCGGCAGCATCCCGCTCGGCGAGACGATGCGCGCGCTCGAGCAGCTCGTGCGCGACGGCAAGACGCGCTCGCTCGGCGTCAGCAACTTCGACGTCCAGGATCTGGAGGAGGCACAGGTCGCGCTCGAGCGCGAGCCGATCGCGTGCAATCAGGTGCTCTACCATCTCGGCGAGCGCACGATCGAGGAGCACGAGTTCCCGTACTGCCGCGAGCAGGAGATCGCGATCGTCGCCTATACGCCGTTCGGGCGCGGTGACTGGACCGACCGTCCCGGCGCGCACGTCCTCGACGAGATCGCGCGCAAGCACGGCGCGACCGCGCGCCAGGTGATCCTCGCGTTCCTGACGCGCGACCCGATCGCGTTCACGATCCCGAAAGCCGCGACCGTCCCGCACGTCGAGGAGAACGCGGGCGCCGGCGACCTCCGCCTCGACGAGGACGACGTCGCCGCTATCGATCGCGCGTTCCCCGTGAGACGGCGGCGTGGAGGCCTCCCGAGCCTCTAGCGCCGTCAAGGCGCTCGCGCGCGAACACGGCGCCGCGGCGGTTCGCATCGCATCCGCCGAAGCCGACGCCGAGACGCGCGCGCGGTTCCGCCGCGCGGTCGCGCGGGGCGATCTCGCGACCTGGTCGTACGACGGCGAGTACGCGGACGCGGCGAGCGATCCGGCGACGCTGCTGCCCGGCGCGCGCAGCATCGTCTGCATCGCGATCCCATACGCGACGCCGGCGCCGCGCGAGCGCCGCGGCCACGGCCGCGTCTCCGCGTACGCGTGGTCGCGCGACTACCACCGCCGCATGCAGACGACGCTCCGCGAGATCGCATCCGGCATCGACAAGCTCGCGGCGGATCAAAACACCGAGCCGAACGGAAACGTCATCCTGAGCCTGTCGAAGGATGCGCCGCAGCCGCCGGCGACCCGCGTGGTCTGCGACACCGCACCGCTCGCGGAGCGCGCGTTCGCGGCGCGCGCGGGCCTGGGATGGATCGGGAAGCACACGAGCCTCATCGTGCACGGCCTCGGCTCGGCGGTGTTCCTCGGCGAGATCGTCACGACGCTCGCGCTCGAGCCCGATCCGCCGCTGCGCACGTCGTGCGGCGCGTGCACGCGCTGCGTCGACGTCTGCCCGACCGGCGCGCTGCGCGGTGACGGGACGATGGACGCGACGCGCTGCATCAGCGATCTGACCCAACGCCGTGACGCGATCCCGCGCGAGCTGCGGCCGCTGCTCGGAACCTGGGTCTGGGGCTGCGACCTCTGCAACGACGCCTGCCCGCCGAGCCGCATCGCGGGCCGCGCGGGCGACGAGGCGTTCGCACCGCTCGGCGACGACATGGCTCGGCCCGACCTGCAGCAGCTGCTCGGCCTGCGCGGCCGCGCGTTCGCACGCGTTCGCGAGACCGCGATGGGTTGGCGCGGCGCGACGGTGCTGCGCCGCAATGCCGCCGTGGCACTCGGCAACGGGCTCGACCGTGCAGACGTCCCCGCGCTCGCCGAGGCCCTGTGCGACGATCCGAGCGCGCTCGTCCGCAGTCATGCCGCCTGGGCGCTCGGCCGCATCGGTTCGCCGCGAGCGTACGCCGCGCTGCGGACCGCGGCACGCACCGAGACCGACCGAGCGGTCCTCGGTGAAGTGGCGCTCGCCCTGGAACCGTCCGGACCTCGCGGGGCGTTCCAGCCTCAGACGCTATGATGATCCGACGTTTCGCATTCTCGCTCGCCGCGGCGGCGGTGCTCCTGCTCTCCGCGCCTGCGGTCTCGGCCTCCGCCCAGGACGATCTCTACGCGCGCATGCAGCGCGTGAACACCGGGCTGAACTCGTATCAGGCCGACGTGACCGTCGCGATCAAGATGAACACGTTCCCCTTCCTGAGCCCCACGCTCGAAGGCAAGGCGTACTACAAGAAGCCGGACAAAACGGCCGTCCAGTTCCAGTCCGTCCCGGCGCTCGCCGGCCAGCTGAAGAAGGTCGTCGGCCAGATGGAGCCGCCGGCGGACTGGCCGCGGCTCTACGACGTGACCAAGACCGGCGACGACGGCAACGTCGCGAACTTCCGGCTGGTGCGGAAGAAGAACGGCCGCATCGACCACGTCGACGTGAAGGTCGACGACAAGACCGCGACCGTCAGCGAGATGACGTACGTCTACAAGGAGAGCGAAGGCGGCGGTTCGATCAAGTTCACGAACCAGTACGACCAGATCTCCGGCAACTTCGTCGTGAAGCAGCAGACCGGGAAGGTCGATATCCCGCACTACAACGCCGACATCAGCTCGACGTTCGCGAACTACAAGATCAACGTCCCCGTCAGCGACGCCGTCTTCAAAGACTGACCCTGGCGCACGCCCAGCCGGAACCCTTGCCGGTTTCGGGGAATCCCTAGCGGCAGTGATCGACCTCATCGAGACCGTCGCGGAGCCCCTGGTCGACGCCTTCCGGCGTCCGATCACGTACCTGCGCGTCTCGGTGACCGACCGCTGCAACCTGCGCTGCGTCTACTGCATGCCCGAAGCCGGCCTGCCGTGGATCCCCAAGCCCGACATCCTCAGCTTCGAGGAGATCACGACGATCGTCCGGGCCGCCGCGAGCATCGGCGTGCGCAGCATCCGCCTCACCGGCGGCGAGCCGCTGATCCGGCGCGACCTCGACCGCCTGGTCGCGATGATCGCCGCGATCCCCGGGATCGACGACATCGCGCTCTCGACGAACGGCCTGCTCCTCGAGCAGCAGGCGCCCGCGCTCGCCGCGGCCGGGCTGCGCCGCGTCAACGTCTCGCTCGACACGCTGCACGACGACCGCTTCACCGCGATCGCGCGCCGCCCGGGCCTGGAGCGCACCCTCGCCGGGATCGACGCCGCGGTCGCGCACGGCCTCACGCCGGTCAAGGTCAACTGCGTCTTGATGCGCGGCACGAACGACGACGAGCTCGAAGCGTTCGCGAAGCTGACGCGCGAGCGCGCGGTACACGTGCGTTTCATCGAGGTGATGCCGGTCGAGGACAACGTCGATCTGCAGCGCGACGCGTGGATCTCGTCCGACGAAGTCCTCGCACGGCTCGGCGCGCTCGGCGAGCTCACGCCGGTCCCGAACCCGCACGGCAACGGCCCCGCGCGCACGTTCGCCTACGACGGCGCGCCCGGCACGCTCGGCGTGATCTCGCCGCTCGCGCACGACTACTGCGAGCGCTGCAACCGCGTCCGCCTCTCCGCCGACGGCCGCCTGAAGCTCTGCCTCTTCGGCGACCACTTGATCGACCTGCGCACGCCACTCCGCGCCGGCGGCGGTGAAGCGGCGATCGTCGGGCTCTTCCGCGGCGCGATGCACGTCAAGCCCGAACGCCATCACCTCGAGCTCGGCGAAACCTCGAGCATGATGCGCGCCTTCAGCGAGATCGGCGGTTAGGCGTCGATGGACTTTCGGAAGAACGCGAGCAGCCGGCCCCCTTCGGGCATGATGCGAAACTCCGTGAAGCCCCACGATTTCGCCTGAGCGATCCCGCGGTTGTCGCCCATGTGCAGCAGGAAGGTCAACGTCTTGACGCTGCGCTTGCGCGCGATGTTCTGCACGTCGGTGATCAGCTGCGTCGCGACGCCGTGCGGCGCGTCGTTGCGCGTGCGCAGCGTCTCGACCATCGCGACGTCGACGCCGTTCGCGGCCTCGCTGTCGGCATAGCCGGGCGGGAAGCGGAAGACGAGCTGCACCATCCCGAGCAGACCCGAGACGTCTTCGGCGACGAGGATCAGCCGGCGCCCGGCTTGCTGCTCGGAGAGCCATTTCTGCACGCGCGCGAGCCACGGTTCGCCGGTCGGCGTCGGCCCGCCGACGACGCCGTCCGCGACGAGCCGGTCGGCGTCCCGCGGTAAAGCGTAACGGATGAAGACCCGGCTCACACCTTGCGTCTACGAAGAGCGGCGGCCGAACTCCCGTCGGAGGTGTCACCCCTCGGTATGAGGGGTACCGTCCCACTGCCGAGAAGAGGAGAGTCATGCATTCGAAGGCGTTAGCATTGCTGGCCGCCGGCGCGATCGTGGTGTTGATCGGCGCGGGATGCTCCAAGGGCAGCGACCAGTCGAGCAGCTCGACGACCAGCACGACGACGACGACCGCCTCGACCGCGCCCGAAGCGGCGGCGACCGCCGCCGCGACGACGAGCACCACCGGAGCGTCGGCGACGATGACGGCGCAGGGCGACCCCGCGCACGGCAAGACGATCTTCGACACCAACTGCGCTACGTGCCACGGCGCGGGCGGCGCGGGCGGCGGGGTCGGCCCGTCGCTCAAGAACGAGAAGAGCCGCAAGAACTACGCGCAGACCGTCGCGTGGATCAAGAACCCGCAGCCGCCGATGCCCAAGCTCTACCCCTCGCCGCTGAGCCAGAAAGACGTCGAGGACGCGGCCGCCTACGTTCAGACCCTCTAGGACCGGGCCGCCGCCGCAGTGAACGCCGCCCGGGTCGTGACCCGGGCGGTTTTCGCGTTCTCGAGGGACCTTCGCCTGAGCGATCACGCCGGGCTCGCCGCGGCGGCCCGTCACGGCGAGGTCGTTGCGGTCCACGTCGTCGACCCGGTCTCGGCGGCGCGGCTGCGCCGCTCGCCGCGCCGCGCGGCCTACTACTGCGCGGCAGTGCGCGCGCTCGACGAGGCGCTGCAGGCGCGCGGGAGCCGGCTCATCGTGCGGCGCGGGAACCCCGGCCAAGCGCTGCGCGCGCTGGCGCGCGCGGTCGGCGCGGGCGTGGTCGGCTGGAGCTGCGGCTACGACGCGAAGACCGTCCGCCGCGACCGCGACCTGCAGTCGACGCTCGAAGAGGCCGGGCTGCGCGCGCTCCCGGTGCACGACGCGCCCGCCGTCCCGCCGGAAGACTCGGCGGCCGGCCACACGCGCGGCGACGGGTATCGCGCGTTCGTCCCGTACCACGCGCGCTGGCGGACGCTGATCCCGCTCGAGGACGCCGGGACGGCGGAGTTCGCGAAGATCGAGATCGCGAGCGAACCGCTCCCGTTCCCCGAGGAGTTCGGCTCGCAGGCCGAGCCCGGCGAAGTGGTCGGGGAAGCGCCGGCGCGCGCGAAGCTGCGCGCGTTCCTCGCCGGGCCGGCGCTGCAGTACGGTGTCGCGCGCAACGTCCCGGCGGCCGGCGACACCTCGCGCTTGTCCGCGGCGCTCACCTTCGGGACGATCGCCGCGCGCGAGGTCGTGCGCGCGGCGTGCGAGCGCAGCGCCGACCCGTTCCTGCTGGTCGAGGAGCGCACGTCGCTCAAGCTGTTCCTGCGCTCGCTCGCGCAGCGCGACTTCTTCCTGCAGCTCGGGTGGTACACCGAGTCGCTCGCCGAGGAGCCGCTGCAGGCGAAGATGCGCGGCTTC
>DATAQE010000001.1:0-38142 GCA_036264835.1 Candidatus Elarobacter sp. | reverse complement strand
CGCTGTGACGCGCTGAGCAGCCGCTGATTCACAGTGGTTTACCCCGCACTCGATTTCCGGAAACGAATCGCAGTTCCGCACGACGCGCATGTTGGCTACGACATGGTCGCGATGGACCTCGAACGTTTTACCGCCAAAGCTCTTTTCGTCATAACGTGCGATTAACGGTTCGTTCCGACTGCGAGCAGCAGCATGGAATTCGCGGAGCCAGCGCTTATCATTTCTCAAATGTGCGAAGATGAGATCGGAAATGAGCTTGTGGACCGAATCAACTTCGTGATCTTCGTAGAGGTAGACAACGCATGGCGTGCCGTTTAGCATTTCCGCACGAGCGGCAGCGGCGACTAGGTTTGCCTTCCCGAGCACCATGGTTGCGGGGTCGTGGAGTTGAAAAATATAACTCGGAATTCCCCGCTCTGAAGGCCGGTACAGCTTCGGAAACCGCTGGAAGAGGTTGTTGTACGTTGGCTTGTGGCTGGTGAGCTCAATCGCAGCTCGGGGTGCCGGACCGGCAGAGACAATGATGTCCGGGATCCCAAACTGCACGATTTCAGTCAGCTCAGGGCTCGCGGTGACGGCAACTTGCGCGATTTCGCGCCTTCGCACGTCGTACTCATGAAATCTTCCCGTAAGGTACCCGTCTCCGACGTCCCGGCGGTGGCCCGACTTCCCGACGTAGACGGCGGCGCACGCCCCTAAGTCAATGTAGCGGCCGACTTGAGCAGCTTCACCCTCGGATTCTAGCCACAGCAATGGGACCGATGCTCGCATGACTCGGTCTTCTACAGCGAGGCCGCCCCGTGCCTGGCGAAGCGACCAAATCCGGAGGGGTGCCTCGCGCCGCTCAGATCGCCGGGATGTTTAACGTGACGGCGTAACATTCGAGATGGCAAGATAGTCAGTCACGTTCGACGTAACCAAGTAGGAGTCCCGGCGGTAGCGCGACGAGAAGGCCCGGCATCGGGTGCCGGGCCTTACTCTAGACCCCTGGTCGGGGTTAACCGTGCAGCACGACGCGATTCGCGATGAATGTGCCGTTCGACCAGTAGCCGAACACCGCAGCGCGCTGGCCGGCGGTCGGGGTGCCGCCCGTCGGGAGGATCACGGTGCCTTCCTTGAGGTCGACAACGTCCGTGTCGCCGGCTCCGTTCTGGAGCGTCAGACGGCTCTTCGCGTACTTGGTGACGGTGCCGACCATCACGTGGTTGCGGTCGAACCCTCCGGTGTCCCACGTCGGTTGCCACGACGTGACGTTGTTGTACGCCGGATCGAACGTCGTCCACGTCTGCGGGCCGTACGGCGTGTTCACCGTCGTCGTGGTAGTCGTTCCGGCGGGCGTGGTGGTGGTATTGGTCGCGCACGGATTCGCCACTTGGGCGGCGCCGATCGCGGCGGTGGCGCCGAAAATCCCGAGCCCCAGGGCGACCGGGCGGAAGATCTCGATAGCAGTAGACGTCTTGCTCATAGCTGGCAAGATATACCCGGACCGCAACCGCCGAACGCCTACCGAGCGTCCTCATGAGCGATGGACGGAAGTGAACGGGTCGCCGGGAAAGCGCGCGGTTTCTCGGTTTTCGAGACGGCGATCGGTTACTGCGGCATCGCGTGGACCGACGACGCAATCGCGGGAGCGCAGCTCCCCGACCATGACGAGACCACAACGCGCGCCCGCATGCGCGGTCGCTTCCCCGGCGTGCCGGAAGCGCCTCCGCCGGATCACGCGCTGGCGGCGATCGACGCGATCCGCGCGCTGTTGAGCGGCGAGCCGCGCGATCTCTCCGGCGTCGTGCTCGAGATGGACGGCGTGCCCGAGTTCGACGCGCGCGTCTACGACGTCGCACGAGCGATCGCGCCCGGCACGACGCTCAGCTACGGCGAGATTGCCGCGCGCCTAGGTGACCCGGGCGCCGCACGTGCCGTCGGCCGCGCGCTGGGCAACAATCCGTTCGCGCCGATCGTTCCCTGCCACCGCGTCGTAGCGGCCGACGGCAAGATGCACGGCTTCTCCGCCCCGGGCGGCGTCGCGGTGAAGCTCCGCATGCTGCGCGGCGAAGGCTGGCGCGCGAACGAACCGACGCTCTTCGATTAACGCAGCCAGCGGTCGAACCAGCCGGTCACGCGGCGGAAGACGTCCTGCTGATCGGCGGGCTTGTAGAACAGATGCCCTTCGCCCGGGTAGATCACGAGCTGCGTCGGGACCCCGAACTCGCGCAGCGCGTGCCAGTACTCGTACGACTGCGTCACCGGGACTTCGGCGTCGCGGTCGCCGGCGACCATCAGCGTCGGCGTCTTCACCTGCTTGACGTAGTTGATCGGCGAGCTCTTCGCGTAGACCGCCGGATCGTCGTAGACGCTCGCGCCGAAGTACGGGATCATCCACGTGTCGATCTCGTTCGTCCCGTAATAACTCAGCCAGTCCGACAACCCCGCGCCGGAGACCGCCGCCTTGAAGCGATTGGTCTGCGTCAGCGCCCACATCGTCATGTAGCCGCCGTAGCTCCAGCCGAAGATCCCGAGCTTGTTCGGGTCGACCGGGATCGTGCGGCCGACCTCGTCGAGGCCGAGCTGCACGTCGCGCAGATCGCCGTAGCCGAAGTCTTTCACGTTGGCGCGCGTGAACGCTTCGCCTTGCCCGTAGCTGCCGCGCGGGTTCGGCTCGAACACGATGTAGCCGCGCGCCGCGAGCGCCGCCTCGAACGCGAACGGCCCGCTCGGATACAGCGGATAGTGCGCGAACGCCGGCCCGCCGTGGATGTACGTCACGATCGGATACTTCACGCCCGGTTTCGCGCCGGGCGGGAAGATCAGCCAGCCCTGCACCTTCGCGCCTTCGCTCGTCCAAGTCACGCTGCGCGCAGCGCCGGTCAGCTTTCGCGCGTGCGCGTTCGCCGACGTCACCGCGTGCATCGCGCCGAGCGCGCCGACCGCGATCTCCGGCGGCGCGGTGATCGACTGCCGGATCGTCGCGGCCGTCTTCCCGTCGCGCGCGACCGACACGCCCTCGTCCCCCGGCGCGAGTCCCGCGAAGCCTTTCGCGTAGATCGTCTCCTGGCCGCTCCACAGCTGCCGCTGCGTCTTCGCCGCGACGTCGACCGACGCGATCAGCATCCGGTCGCCGGCGAGCTCTGTCGCGAGGATGCGGTTCGGCGAGCCGTTCCACGCGATCGTCGTCACCGACGCTTTCAATCCGGGCGTCACGTCGACGGCCGCGCCGCCGCTCGCCGGGACGACGTAGACGTCGCCGCCGGTGATCGCCTCGTCGCTCATGATCCCGCCGATGTACGCGATCGACTTCCCGTCGCCGGACCAGCGTGGCGAGGCGATCTGCAGCTCCGGCTTGTGGATCGCTTTCGCGGCGCCGCTCGCCGCGTCGATCGTGTACAGCTGCGCGATCCACCAGTTCGCATCGCCGTTCCCGTGCGCCGCGGTCGCCGCGAAGCGCGTCCCGTCCGGCGACCAGTCGAACTCGTACACGTTCAGATCCGCCGGCCCGAGCAGCCGAATCGCCGCGCTCGGCGACCCGGACGCCGCCGCGACACCGCCCGCCGGAATCACCGCGAGCCGCTGCTCGTAGATCTTCGACCCGACGACGCCGGCATCGGGCGTCGAGGGATTGAGCGGGCTGGGCACCTTGGGCGCGCCCGGCGAGTACAGGAACGCGATCCGCGTCCCGTCGGGCGACCAGCGCGGCGTCGCGAGCGGCCCTTTCGCGTTGGTCAGCACCCGTGCGGCGCCGCCCCCGGCGTCCGCGACCGCGATCTGCGGCTGCCCTTTCGCATCGCTCGTCACGAACGCGACGCGCCTTCCGTCCGGCGACCACGCGACCTCGCTCTCGTCGCACGCCCGCCCCGGACACGCCGTCACCGTCCGCACCGCCTGCGTCCGCGCCACCCCTGCCCGCGCGACCTCCGCGACCCGCACGGCGCTCCGATCCCCGGCGCTCTCGACGTACGCGATCCGCCGCCCGTCCGGCGAGATCGCGACCTGCGAGAACTGATGCACCCCGTTCAACCCCGCAATGATCTGCTCGAACGGCACCCCCTGCGCCCCCGCGACCGCCCTTCCCGCCACGACCGCGCCGCACACGACGAACACCGCGAACCAAAACCGAACCGGCATGCCGCCTCCCTTTCTCGCACGCCGTGGCGATCACACCTGGCTGCACCGCTCAACGTCGCAGCCCGGACTGCCGATAGAGAAGATTACCGGCGGCCGCCGCAACGAATTTTCGCGAGAGGAGTGCCCATGGAATCGGGTCTTCGCGCGCGGACACCCCGCGCGTCATTCAACGCCAAGCCGCGCACGGAACGCCTCAATCCGATCGAGATGCTGATGTTCGGGCTCATCGCCCTGGCGATGGTCGACTGCACCGTCCTCGGCTGGCTCGTCGCCCACGGCCTCAGCAACTAAGCGATAGACGAGGGCTCGCTCGGGTATAGCGGTCGTGACATGATCGCCGACGGCGACCGGAAGGCGCGCGAGCAAGAGTTCCACGACAAGGTGTTCGGCGATGCCAAGCCGCGCGGCGGCACCGGCGTCTTCTACCGCATCACCGACGAGTCGTACGGCCTCCACCGGGACCTCATCTTCGAAGGCTGCGTAGGGAAGCGCGTCCTGGAGTACGGCTGCGGCCCCGGGAGCCATGCCTTCGACCTCGCCCGCCGCGGCGCGCGCGTCACCGGGATCGACATCTCGCCGGTCGCGATGGAGATCGCCCGCGAGCGGGCCGCCCACGAAGGGCTCGAGGCGGAGTTCCTGGTGATGGACGCCGAGCACACGACCTTCCCCGACGCCTCGTTCGACCTGATCGTCGGCAGCGGGATCCTGCACCACCTCGACCTGAGCCGCACCTACGCCGAGATCGTGCGCCTGCTCGCGCCGGGCGGCCGTGCCGTGTTCGTCGAGCCGCTCGGCCACAACGCGCTGATCAACCTCTACCGGCGCGTCACGCCCGGCCAGCGCACCCCCGACGAGCACCCGCTGCTCCGCGCCGACCTCGCCGACGCCCGCCGCCGGTTCGGCAAGGTCGACATCCGCTATTACCACCTCGCCGCGCTCGCGGCGGTCGCCTTCGCGAAGACCCCGCTCTTCAAGCCGGTCCTGGGCGCGCTGTCCGCGCTCGACCGCGCGCTGCTCAGCGTCCCCGCGATCCAGCCCTACGCCTGGATCGCCGTGATGGAGCTCGCGGCACCCCGCTGAGCGACCCGACCCCTCAAATCCACGGTATCGCGGCAGGACGTTCGGCTCGGGCCATCCGCCTCGTCCCAGCCCAATATCAGGGCCTATGCACCCCGAGACTGAGGACGTAGGCTTCACATAGTCCCAATGCTGCCTGGCGAAAAGTGTTCGTGCGCAACGATGTGCGCAACGTCACACGCGAGGATCGCACCGACAATGGCCGTCGCCCTAGAACACGAATTCGCGGCTCTCCCCCACGAAGATGCACGTCCCGGCGTGCATTCGTTCTCTCGTGCGTGGGTCGCGGCGCTGCTCGTCATGGACGTAGCACTCTTCCTCGGGGCGACGTATCTCGCCGGGCTCTTCGTCAAGAGCTTCTGGGCCTCGTCGCTCGCCGTCCGCCACGTCGCGGTCCCGGCCGCGCTGACCGCGGTCCTGACCGTCCTCGTCTTCTGGCAGCTCGGCCTCTACCGGCGCTCGTTCGCGATGTCGGTCCGCGACGAGTTCTACCACGCCGCCGCGGCGCTCGCGCTCGCGTCGGCGCCGGTGCTGATCGCCTTCTCGGTCTTCCCGATGATCTCGACCTCGCGCGTCGTGGCGATCTTCGGGCTGCTCTTCGCGATCGTCATGGTCGGCGTCTCGCGCGCCGTCGCGCACCGCGTCCGCGACGCCGTGGTCCTCGCGCGTCCCCGCCGCATCGCGGTCGTCGGTCATCCTTCGCGCCTCGAGTTCGCCGAGGACGCGATGCGCGCGCTCCCCAACGCCCGCGTCTTCCGCCTCGCGGTCCCCAACATCGACGGGCTCGGCGCGCTCAGCCCCGACGCCGTCGCCGCGCAGCCGTGGTTCCAGCACGCCGCCGCCTGGGGCTGCGACACGC
Organism: Candidatus Elarobacter sp.; assembly: GCA_036264835.1. GTDB lineage: Bacteria > Vulcanimicrobiota > Vulcanimicrobiia > Vulcanimicrobiales > Vulcanimicrobiaceae > Vulcanimicrobium. The sequence goes on along the minus strand of DATAQE010000001.1, from coordinate 32,087 downwards.
TGGTCTTCACCGAGATCCTCGCGCCTTCGATGATGCCGCAGGTGCTCGCCGCCGCGCAGCGCCTCGGGATGACGATCGCGTTCGCGCCGCCGCGCATCCGCGTCCACGCCTACGATCTCCACATGGAGTCGATCGGGAAGCAGGCGCTGATCGTCGCACGGCCGCTCCGCGCGACGCAGCCCGGCGCGCGGCTCGGCAAGCGGCTCTTCGACGTCACCGTCTCCGCGCTCGCGCTGGTCGTCTTCGCGCCGATCATGGCGCTCGTCGCCGCGGCGATCTCGTTCGAGGACGGCGAGCCGGTCATGTACCGCCAAGAGCGCGTCGGCCGCGACGGCAAGACGTTCCAGATCCTCAAGTTCCGCTCGATGCGGCTCGACGCCGAGAAGGAAGGCGCGCGGCTCGCGACCGCCGGCGACGCGCGCGTCACCAAGGTCGGGAAGTTCATCCGTCGCACCTCGCTCGACGAGCTGCCGCAGCTGATCAACGTGCTGCGCGGCGACATGTCGATCGTCGGCCCGCGCCCCGAGCGCCCGGTCTTCGTCGAGCAGTTCGAGCAGAAGTATCCGCGCTACACCGAGCGCCATCTCGTCGCGCCGGGGATCACCGGCTGGTCGCAAGTCTACGGAAAGCGCGTCCTCGGATTCGAGGACGTCCCCGACAAGCTGCGCGGGGATCTCTTCTACGTCGAAAACTGGTCGCTGTTCATGGACGTCGCGATCTGTCTGAAGACAGCCGCCGAAGTCCTGTTCCACAAGGCCGCGTAGGAGCCGCGCCGTGAGCGCCGCACCCGGGCCGGCGGTTCGCAGCTACTATCCGCACGTCGAAGGCCTTCGCGGCGTCGCGGCGCTGTACGTCTTCATCTTTCACATCTGGCAGACCGCGGTGCAGCATCCGAGGAGCGCGACGCTCGGGGGCTGGTTCGCGTACACGCAGTTCCTGCAGTACGGGCACTTCTCGGTCGCGGCGTTCATCGTCGTCTCGGGATTCTGTCTCGGCTTGCCGGTCGCGCAGCGCGCCGGGATGCCGTTCGACGGGAAGCGGTTCTTCCTGCGCCGCGCGCGGCGGTTGATGCCGGCGTACGTCCCCGTCGTGCTGCTCTCGGTGATCCCGTTCGCGGCGACCGGGCTGTTCTACGGCGCGCATGTGAACGTGCCGCACATCGCGCTCGCGGTCGTGCTGCACCTCGCGCTGATCCACAACCTCTCGTTCCTGACGACCGAGTACCTGAACGGGCCGCTGTGGAGCATCGCGCTCGAGTGCCAGATCTACGTCGCGTTCGCGCTGCTGCTCGTCCCGGTGTGGCGGAAGTTCGGCCCCGCGGCGCAGCTCGCGCTCGCGCTCGTGCTCGGATTCCTCCCGCACATCCTCACGCACTCGTTCGACTGGACCGTGCCGTGGCTGGTCGCGCTGTTCGCGCTCGGCGTCGCGGCGGCCGATCTGTGCGCGCGCGTCAAGCTGCCCCGGCTGCCGTGGAACCTGCTGACCGCGATCGCGGCGGTGCTCTGCGTCGCCGTCCTCGTCCCGTACGTCGACGGCGAGCTCGACTGGCTGCTGTGGCCGGCCGACCTGATCGTCGGCGTCATGGTCGCGCTGTTCTTCGTCGCCGCGCACCGCGACGATCGCATCCTGCCGGCGCGGCTGCTCGCCGCGCGGCCGGTCGTCTTCCTCGGCACATTCTCGTACAGCCTCTATCTGATCCACGCGCCGATCGTCGACGTCGTCGGCGCGGCGCTGTGGCGCATCCACGCGAGCACGATGGTCAGCGTCGCGGTGTGGGCCGTGCTGATCCCGCTGATCCTCGCGGCGGCCTACGGCTTCTACCGCGTCTTCGAGCGGCCGTTCCTGAGCGCCGCGTTCCGGCGCGCGATCGACGCCGACGTCAACCGCCCCGCGGAGGCAGCGCATCCCGCGCTGCTCGCCGCGGAATCCGCTGCCTAGGGGCGCGCCGCAGGCTCGCGTACGCTCGCCACAGTGAGGCTCTGCATCGTCTCGGCGAAGTATCCGTTCGGGCATGCGGAGCCGTTCCTCGACACCGAGCTGCGCATGCTGGCGCCGTCGTTCGAGCAGGTCACCGTCTTCCCGACCTCGCCGGCCGCGCGCGAGCACGGCTACGCGAACGTCCCGGCCGGCGTGCTCTCGATCCCGCTCTTCGGCCCGCGCACGTTCGGGCTCGCGTTCCGCGCGTTCGCGCGCCGGCCGGGGCGCACGCTGCGCGCGCTCGCGGCGCTGCTGGGCGAGCGCTACCCGCTGCGGGGGAAGCTGAAGAACCTCGCCGTCGTCCCGAAAGGCCTCGCGCTCGCCGAGCTCGCGCGCGCGCAGCGCTTCGACCGCATCCACGCGTACTGGCTCTCGACCCCGGCGACGGTCGCCTGGCTCGCCTCGCGCGTCGCGCGGATCCCGTTCAGCGCGACCACGCACCGCTGGGACCTCTACGAGAACAACATGGCGCGCCGGAAGCTCGCCGACGCGACCTTCGTCCGCACGATCTCGCAGCGCGGCCGCGCCGATCTCCTCGCGATGACGGGCGGCGACCCGGCGAAAGTGCAGCTGATCCGGCTGGGCATCGCGCTCCAGCCGGCCGCCGTATCGTCGCAGCCCGGCGGCGACGGCGGTCCGCTCCGGATCCTGTGCGCGGCGCGGCTCGTCCCGGTGAAAGGCCACGAGCACCTCATCGACGCGCTCGCGCTCTTGCGGGCGCGCGGCGTCCCGTTCGCGTGCACGCTGGCCGGCGAGGGTGAGCTGCGCGACGCGCTGCGGCGGCGGATCGACGCGGCAGGGCTCGCGGACGCCGTGCGGCTCGCCGGGACGATCCCGCACGACGAGCTACTCGCGCGGCTCGGGGCCGGCGAGTTCGACGTCTCGGTGATCTCCAGCATCGAGCGGCCGGGCGGGCTGATGGAAGGCGTCCCGGTCGCGATCATCGAGGCGATGGTCGCCGGAGCGGTCGTCGTCGCGACCGACTCGGGGAGCATCGGCGAGCTCGTCGACGGGACGACCGGGCTGCTCGTCCCGCACTCCGACCCCGAGGCGCTGGCCGCCGCGCTCGAGCGGATCGCTCGCGAGCCGGGGCTCCGGGAACGGCTCCGGGCGGCCGCGCGCGAGCGGGTCGAGCGCGATTTCGACGGCCGCCGCACCAGCGCACGGCTGGGAAAGCTCATCGCGGTGTGAGGTATACCATTCGAACGGGTAGGTTGAGACGGACCAAACACTTGCTTGGAGGAACCATGCGGCGCGAGGTTCAGGGATGACAGGCGCCCTTCGGCCGGATCTCAGCGACCGGCGCACCCGGCTCTCGATGGGTCTCGCCGTGATGGGGGCCTTGATCGCCGCGTTCGTCTACTCGATCGGGTCGGGCGACGTGCGCCTCACCGTCCTCGTCGCCGGCGTCGCCGTGGCGCCGGCGCTGCTCGTGCTCGCCCTCAAGCGCTCGTACCTGTTCCCGTACGGGATCTACGTCGTGCTGATCCCGTTCGACAACATGCTGAAGATCTCGGGCTCCGGGACGCTGACGAAGTTCCTCGGGATCCTCTCGACGATCTTCATCGTGGTCTACGCCTTCCGCCGCAAGGGCCTGAACAGGCCGCCGCTCACGCTCTACGCGTGGCTCGCGTACCTGACGTGGACGATGCTCAGCATGCTGTGGTCGGCGGACGTCGCGAACGGCATGAACACGATGCAGGCGATGTTCTCGCTGATCGCCATGTACGCCGTCATCTCGGTCGCGCCGGTCGAGGAGCGCGACCTGCGCGCGATCTGCTCCTGCATCGTCCTCGGCGGGATCGCCTCCAGCTTCTACGGGATGTACCTGCTCCACGACCAGCCGGCCGGGATGGAAGCCGGGCGCTTGATGATCAACGTCGACAACCGGACGATCGACGCGAACCACTTCGCCAACGCGATGCTCACGCCGATCGCGCTCTCGCTCGTCGCGCTGCTGAACTCGCGCAAGCTGCACATCATCCTCGGCTCGTTCTTCGCGCTGGCGGTGCTCTTCGCGGGCGAGCTGATGAGCCTCTCGCGCGAGGCGATGCTCGCCTGCATCGTGATCTTCCTGATCACCGTCGCCTTCTCGCGGCGCAAAGTGATCGGCCTGGTGACGATCGCGACGCTCATCGCGCTGGTCCCGGTCTTCGTGCCGACGATCGGCAAGCGCCTGGCCGACGCGATCGCGACCGGCGGCGCCGGGCGCACCTCGATCTGGCAAGTCGGGCTCGAGTCGTTCAAGCAGCACCCGTGGTTCGGCTGGGGCGTCGGCGGCTCGGTCGAAGCGTACAACCACAACTTCCTGAACGTCTTCCAGTTCTACAACACGGGCTGGAGCCGGCCGCCGCACAACACCGTGCTGCAGACCGCGATCGAGTTCGGCGTCGTCGGGCTCGTGATCATGATCGTCGGATACGTCTCGACGTTCCGACAGTTCAAGGGGATCACGCGCGAGAGCGGGCTGTTCGATCTGCGCATCGCGCTGACGGCTTCGCTGATCGGGCTCGGCATCTGCTCGATGTTCATCGATCTGCAGAACTACAAGTACTTCTGGATCACGCTCGCCACGACCGCGCAGCTGCGCACCGTCGCGCGCGCGCGCCGCGCCGCGCCGGTCCCGCTCGCGGTCTACGAGCCGCCGCCGCCGCAGCAGCAGCGGATGCGTGCGCAGGCGCGCCCGAGGCGGCGCGGGATGGTGCACGTCGTCGAGCCGGAGCCGGCGCCGACGTGAACATGAACGTCACCGTCACCGTTCCGTCGCGCCGCGTCCCCGCGTGGCACGCGTGGTGCATCGAGGCGCTGCGCCGCGAGCCGCTGCTGACGGTGCGCGTCGTCGCGCTCGGCGGACCCGACGCTCCGGTCGCGCGCGGTCCGTTCGCGCCGCTCACGAGCACGGTGCTCGCGCCGGTCGACGTCGCGCTCGACGCCGGCGGCCTCGGCGAGCCCGACCTGATCGTCGACCTCACCGGCGCCGCGCAGCCGGCGAGCGCGCCGCACGGCGTGTGGTCGTTCCGGCTCGACGAGAGCGACGACGCGGACGTGCCGTTCGCCGGCGAGATCGCGGCCGGCCGGCGCACGGTCCGCACGATCCTGGTCCGGCGGCTCGGCGGGTCGGTGGAGTGCCTGCGCGCGGGGCGGTTCCCGGTGCAGCGCTGGTATCCGTCGACGGTGAAGCTCGCGCTCCGCGAGACCGCGCGGTGGCCGGCGACGCTCGCCGCCGTGCTCGCCTCCGGCGTCGCGCTCACGGCCGAGCCGGTCCCGATCGCCTCGTCACCGAGCCGCGACGGCGCGATGGGCCGCGTGCGCTTCGGCGCCTCGCTCGCGCGACGGCTCGCGGGCGCGCTGCGCACCGCGCTGTTCGAGGTCGACCAGTGGAACGTCGGCTTCGTCGAGGGCGGCCCGCGCCGGCTGCTCTCCTCCGAGCCGCTCGAGGTCCGCTGGCTGCCCACGCCGGCGCCGCTCACGTACATCGCGGACCCGTTCGTCGCCGAGCGGGACGGCGTGCGCGCCCTGTTCGTCGAGACGTACGACTACTTCGGCCGGCGCGGCGCGATCGACGCGCTCGTCCTCGACGACGCCGACCGTGTCGTGCGCCGCGAGCGCGTGCTCGGCGGCCCGACGCACCTCAGCTATCCGTATCCGTTCGAGATCGACGGCGAGCTGTACCTGATCCCCGAGAGCGCCGAGGCGAACGAGGTCGCGCTGTACCGGTGCGAGCACTTCCCCGACCGCTGGGTCCGCGAAAGCGCGATCTTCCCGGCGTTCGACGGCGTCGACACGACGCTGTTCGCGCACGAGGGACGGTGGTGGGCGTTCTGCACGCGCTACTCGCGCGGCTCGACGCTCGCGCTCCACGCGTTCCACGCCGGCTCGCCGCGCGGGCCGTGGACCGCGCACGCGCTGAACCCGATCGTCGTCGACGTCTCGAGCGCGCGCCCGGCGGGGCAGCCGTTCGTCGTTGACGGCGCGCTCTACCGCCCCGCGCAGGACTGCTCCGACTCGTACGGCGGCGGGCTCGCGATCGCGCGGATCGACGAGCTCACGCCGGTCTCGTATCGCGAGACGATCGTGCAGCGCCACGACGCGCGCACCTTCGGGCGCTGGAACGGCGGGATCCACACCGTGAGCTTCACGCGGGGCCGCATCGTCGTCGACGGCAAGCACGTCTACCGCGACCTGCGCAAGCTGCCCGCGGCGGTGACGAAGGGCGTGCGCCTGGCGCGCCGTGTGCTGCGGCGCCCCCCGGCGAAGGAAGCGACCTTCGCTTAAGCGCGCCCGCGAACGTCCGATAACAGGAAAGCGACCCGGCGTAAACACTTCGTAAGACGCCGGTCGAATTGGCCTAAAAAAACGGAGGCGCCGCACGAGCGGTCGCCTCCGGAAGATCCGCTACACCGCCGTTCATGCCGGCAAGCTACGCCGGCGGTGGAGCGTGTTCGCCAGCAGCCTGCCTCGGCGTACTGACTTTATGCAAGTGTAACCTAAGTCACGCGTCGAGCGCAACATCCGAATCGGAGTTCGTTCATGCGTGCGCGGATCGTCGCGTCTTGGTTTTCCTATTGCCTCGCGGCGGCTCTGCTGACCGCCTGCGGGGGTGGTGGCGGCGGAGCCTCCAGCCTGCCGCCCGTCGCGCCGCCGACCGGCGGCTCGGGCGCGCCGTCCTCGTCGGCGCCGGCCTCGGTCGCCATCTCGATCGCGATCCCGTCCGCGACCTCGGCGAGCTCGTCGCTGCGCCGCGTCCGCTACATCTCCGCGGGGACGAAGTCGGCTTCGGTGAGCTACGCGGGGACCACGCAGACGGCGAATTGCGACACCGCGTGCAACCTGAACGCGAGTGTGACTCCGGGCACGGTGACGTTCGCGCTGAGCCTCTACGACGGTTCGAACGGCACCGGACACGTGCTCTCGACCGGCAGCACGACGACGACGATCGTCGCCGGAACGAGCAATAGCGTGAAGGTCACCTTCGGCGCGGTCGTCGCGACGGTCGTCGTCGCGCTCGGCACGAGCGCGGTCACCGCCGGAACGCCGGCGACGATCCCGGTGACCGTCACCGCGAAGGACGCGGCCGGCTACACCGTCGTCGGCAGCGATCCGTACGCGACGCCGATCACGCTGAGCACCGACGACGCGTCGGGTGCGACCTCGCTCTCGCCCGCGACCGTGACCGCGCCCGGCGCGCCGGTCAGCCTCGCGTACAACGGCAGAGCGGGCCTCGGCGCGGTGCACGTCGCCGCGGCGATCCCCGGCGCGCAGATCACGACGCAGCCGGCGACGCTCACCGTGCAGAACCCCGCGCCGGCCACGCCGCCGCCGAGCGCGCCGCAGCCGTCGGGCAGCGCGCCCGCTCACGTGAAGACGTACTACTTCTACGGAATCAACGGCGTGAACGCGTCGATCCCGGCGAGCTGGATGGCCGCGCACGCCGACTACGTCGAGGACGACGGCGATGGCGTGCAGCACGCGACCGCGTTCAAGAACGCGGGCGGCAAGTACGCGGTCTCGTACACCGATCCCGCCTACGTGCCGTACTGCTTCGCGCCGTTCTCCGGGCCGCAGGCGACGTGCCGCGGCCAGGTCGGCAAGCTCGTCACCGACGAGAGCGCGTGGCTGCACGGCGCCGACGGGACGCGCGTGCGCCGCTTCGTCGACAACAGCTTCGGCTATCAAGAAGCGCTGAATCCCGGTTCGCCGGCCTCGCAGGCCGCGTACCGCGCGACGACGCAGGCGATACTCGCGAACGGTCCGATCGACTACTTCTTCGCCGACGACTCGGGTGGCGTGTTCATCGGCGACGACGGCACGCAGATGACGGGCTGGATGTACGGCTTCAACGAGCCCGCCGTCGAGATCACGACCGACGCGCAGTTCATCCCGGCGAACCGTGCGATGCTCGCCGCCGCGGCGAAGCCGGTGATCGTCAACGGGATCACGCCGTACACGCTGCAGCCGTCGTACGGGGGCGCATGGATCGACTCACCGAACGTCGCGGCGCAGAACTACGAGGGCTGCTACGCCGACGGCTCGGCCGTCGCGGGCTCGCAGGCGAACCGCTGGGTGTACCAGTCGAACAGCCTGCTCACGACCTACGCGCACCACGCGACCGCCGTCTGCATGATGTACGCGCAGCCGACGCCGGCGAACCGCATCTACGACATGGCGTCCTGGTGGATGACCTACAACGAGCAGTACGCGGTCGCCGCGCCGTACACGTCGCAACCGCTGAACGACGGCTTCACCGTCGTCCCCGAGTTCGAGATCGTCCCGCGCGGTCCGCTGGCGAGCGCGACGTCCGACATCTCGGCGCTGCGCAGCGCTACCGGCGCGTACGTCCGCGAGTTCGCGAGCTGCTACCAGGCCGGCACGGCGATCGGCCCGTGCGCCGCGGTCGTGAACCCGACCTCCTCGGCGGTCGCGATGCCGGCGCTGAGCGGGCACTACACGACGGCGCTCGCGCTCGACGACAAGAGCATGTACTCGGGCGGCAAGGCGACGTGGACGGCGAGCGTCCCCGCGTCGCTGGCCCCGCTGAGCGCTGCGATCCTGCGCTGAGCGCTCAGCGGGCGAGGAGCGGCGGCGGCGCGGCGGACGCGCGGAGGGATAGGTAGGCGCCGAGCCCAACGGCCGCGAGGATGAGCACGACGGCGGCGGGGAGCGCGCGCGTCAACGCGATCCTCCGTCTCGAGGCTTCGCTGCGCGGATCACCGGCGTACACCGCCGCGCTCGCGATCGTGCTCGCCGCATCGCTCGCGCTCGCCGCGCAATTGATGAACATCGCCGCGCACGCCGAGCGGCTCACGGCGTTCGCGCACGCCCTCCCGTACGCGGTCGTCGACAGCTCCCTGGGGCCGCCGCGGCGGGTGCACTTCGCGCTGATCGCGGTCGGGCTCGTGCAGAGCGGCGTCCTGCTGCTGCTGTACCGTGCGATGCGCGGACGCGAAGCGGCGCGCGGAGAACGCGCCGTGCTCGCGCTGATCGCCGCCGCGATGGTCGTCGTCGCGCTGCGCGCGCCGGCGATGACCGGCTTCGACGCCTACGCGTACGCCGGCTACGCGAAGCTGGGCTCGCTCGCCGCCGCGTACACGCCGCCGCCGGTGCGGTTCCCCGGCGAGCTCGGCGTCGTGAACGACGTGTGGGGGACGCCGCTCGTCCCGTGCTACTACGGCCCGCTGTGGGTCGTGCTCTCGCACGCGGTCGCCGGCGGGATCGCCTCGCTCGGCGGCACGATCCTCGCGCTGCGCGCGCTCGAGGTCCTGGCGCTCGCCGCGATCGCGTTCGTCCTCGCCGCGTGGCGGCGCGACGCGGCGCTGGTCGCGCTGTTCGCGCTGAATCCCGCCGTCTACGCGCTCTACGTCGCGAACGCGCACAACGATCTCTTCGCGGTCGCGCTGCTGCTGATCGGCGCCGCGGCCGCGCGCCGCGCGCCGCTCGCCGCCGCGTGCGCCGTCGCGGCGGCGGCGCTGATCAAGATCCCGTTCGCCGTCGCGGCGCTGTACGTGTTCGCGGGCCGCGACCACCTGGCGCGGCGCGCGCTGTGGGTGCTCGCCGCGATCGCGCTGGCGGTCGGGCTTTCGCTGCTGTTCGGGGGCGCCGCGTACGTGCACGACCTTCTCGCGCGGCTGCATCAGACGAGCGCGTCCACCGGCGTGCTGTACCTCCTCACCGCGCGCGCGATCAAGACGGGGCTGCTGATCGTCGCGTGCGTCGCGCTCGCCGGCGCGTTCGTGCGCGGCGCGGTGTGGCGTACCACCGGCTGGTCGTTCATCGCGCTCGGTTCGCTGACGTATCCGTGGTACCTGATCTGGTCGCTGCCGTACGCCGCGCTGCGGCGCGAGGTCGTGGTCGCGGTCCTCGTCCCGCTGCCGTTCGTCGCCGCGCTGATGGAGCCGGCGTTCCCGCACCTCGGCCTCGGCCAGCTCGCGATGCTTGCGATGCTGATCGCCGCGGCGTACGAGCTGCTCGCGCGAAAGCCGCTCCCCGCCGAGGCTTAGAGCGTGCGCCCCGGTCCGTAGACGACGTTCGCGACGGCGAGCTTGAGCTGGAACCACTTCGGCCGCGCGAACGCGATCGCCGCGGCGCGCAGACCCGGCCGCGTCAGGCGGTACTGCTGCAGCGTGTGCACTTCGCCGGCGTAGCGCGCCTTGTACTCTTCGTCGCCGCGCATGAAGTCGAAGCGCTTGTAGCCCGCCTCGATCGCGGTGCGGATCGCGCGCCCGACGATCCCTTTGCCGGGCGAGAGCTTCGCGTACTCTTCCTCGAACCCGATCATGTAGAGCCCGAAGTACGAGCGCGCTTCGTCGACGAACGCGGTCGCGCCGGCGATCGGCCGTTCGCCGTCCCAGTAGATGATCATGCGCAGCACGCCGGTGTCGAAGGCGTTGCGGAAGAGCCGGCCGTAGCGGCGGTGCGCGTTTTTCAGGTTCCCGCCCCAGCGGCTGTGGTTGACCTCGATCATCGCCGTGACGTGCGCGTCGATGTCTTCGGCGGTCGGCTCGGAGACGCGGAAGTTCGGCAGCGCCTCGGCGAGGCGGCGCTCGACGCGCACGGTGTTGACGCGCGTCTTCGCGGTGATGCACGTGTTGACGTACTCGTCCCACGTCGGCGGGAGCGCGCACGAGAGGCAGCGCGACTCCTCGGTCAACGCGAGCTGCGCGCCGCGGTCGACGAGCCGCCGCACCAGCCGCTCGATGCGCGGATCGCTCACGTCGCAGAGGTTCAGGCCGTCCCAGCCTTCTTTCATCAGCGCGCCGGCGAACGCGCCGATGGCGGCCTCTTCGTGCGCGGGCGATGCCAGCATCCCGGTGTAGTCGGCGACCGGGTTCCCGCCGAGGAAGAGCTCGCGGTCGAGGACCGAGCCGTTCCACGCGATCGGTAGATAGGCGATCGTGCGGTCCGACTCGCGCAGCGCAAGGATCGTCCAGCGGTGGCGCGCGACGGGCAGGTACGCGCGCAGCCAGTTCCAGGTCATGAAGACGGTCGCGTGCGGGTCTTCGCGCTCGAGCGCCTCCCACTCGGCGCGCGCGCCCTCGAACCCTTCGATCGTAGTGATCCGCTGTAGCTGCATCGTGGCGTCTCCTCCGTGTGCCATGGTGCTAGAACATCCGCCCGGGTCCGTAGACGACGCGAACCGCCGCCGCTTTCACCGTCCGGTACGCCGGGTTGATCGCGCCGAAGAGCGAGGAGCGCAGCCCGCCGCGCACGACCCGGAAGTGCGTCGTCACGATCGAGCCCGAGGCGTACGACGTCTTGTACGGTTCGTCGCCGCGCAGGAAGTCGAAGACGCGGAAGCCGCCCTCGATCGCGTCACGGATCGCGAGGCCGACCGCACCTTTCCCCGGGCTGTACTTCCCGTACGCCGCGTCGAACACGAGCTGATAGAGATTATACGTCCCGCGCACCGGATCGACAAATGCCGACGCGCCGGCGACCGGCCGCGCGCCGTCCCACAGCACGATCATCCGCAGACAGCCGCGGACGTGCGCGGCGCGGTGCAGGCGGCCGTACTTCGCGCGCGAGGTGCGGATGCTGCCGCCCCAGCGCGCGTGGTGGAGCTGCACCATCGCCTCGACGTGCGCGTCGATGTCGCCGTCCGTCGGCGAGCTGATGCGGAACTCCGGCAGCTCCTCGCGCATCCGGCGGATCGAGCGCACCGTCGTGCCGCGCGTCCCTTGGCCGAGCGAGGCCGTGTACTGCTCCCACGTCGCCGGCAAGTCGGCGCGCGGGCAGATCGTCGTGAGCGTGGTCTCGACGGCGCCGGTCCCGCCGGGCAGCGCGGCGAGCAGCTCGCGGACGCGCGGGTCCGCGACATCGCTGAACCAGATGCGGTCCCAGCGCATCCGCCGGATCGCGCCGGCGAAAGCGCGGACGGCGTCGCGCTCGCGGCCCGGCGCGCACAGCATCCCTTGATAGTCGGCGACCGGCGCGCTCGCGAAGCCGAGCTGACGCGCGACGGGGAAGAACCGGCTCGGGATCGGCGAGGTCCGCAGCGGGAGCGCGGCGATCAGCTCGCCGTCCTCGCGGAGCGCGAGGATCCGCCAGCCGCGCGGCGCGTCGGTGAGATACGCGGCCAGCCACGGCCAGGAAAGGAAGACCTGGGCGCACTCGTCGGCGCGATAGAGGCGTTCCCAACGCTCGCGCTCCGCCTCGAATCCGTTCAGGCTGGTGATGACGTCCACGGTCGACTCAGTACATTCCCGCCGCGCCGAGCGGATAACCCCTTGCACGCGTCATCGCAGCGGCCCGCGCCGGTAGAGCGCGATGATCCGGTCGGCCCACCGGTCGAGCTCGTCCGTGCCCGCGGCGGCCGGCGCGTTCGCCGCCGAACCCGCGGGCGCGGGCGCGGACGATACGGGCGGCGTGGCGAGCGCGTCGCGCAGCGCGGCGGCGAGCGCGGCCGGGTCCTCGCTGCGGAAGAGGCGGACCGCCGGGTTCCGCCCGGCGAGCTCGACCGCCCACGGCAGGTCGGAGGCGACGACGGGGAGCCCGCACGCGAGCGCCTCGAGCGCGACGAACGGCATCCCTTCGCCGCGCGACGGCAGCGCGAGCGCGTCGACCGCCCACAGCACCTCGCGCACGTCGTCGGTGAACGGCACGTCGACGACGCGCGCGACGTCCGATGCGCCGGCGCCGCCGGTCGCGGACGCGGCTGCGCGCAGTTCCGCCACCGTTCCGGGCGGTGTCGCAACGGCGACGACCGTCACGCCGTCGAGCCGCGGGAGCGCTCCGGCGAGCACGTCGGCGCCTTTGATTCCGGGATGGCGCCCGAAGAACGCGACCGCCGGTTCCGGCCCGAGCCCGAGCGCCGCGCGCGCCGCGTCGCGCGCGGCTGCGTCCGGCGGGTGGAAGCGCGCCGCGTCGACCGCGTTCGGGACGACGACGATCTTCCGCGGCGACGCGCCGAGCGCGCGGGCGCCTTCGGCGATCGTCTCGGTCACGCAGACGAACGCTGCCGCCCGCATCCCGACCAGCCCGAACTTCAGCCGCCGCCGCGGGTTCACGCGGACGGTCACGGTGTCGGTCTCGAACGCCGAGTGCAGGTGCCACAGCAGCCGCGCGCGCGACGACCACACGGCGAGCGTCACCGGCACGAGCCAGTCGTGGAAGTGCGCGTGCACGACGTCGCCGCGCAGCGCGGCGACCTGCCGCGCCGCCGCGCGGCCGTCGTTCGGGACGACGTGCAGCCTGACGCCGCGCGCGCGGACGTCGTCGTGCCACGGCGCCGCGCCGACGTCGGGGACGACGACGTCGAGCCGGTCGCCGCGCCCGATCAGCCGATCGGCGACGCGTTCCAGAGCAGGGATGAATCCGCCGCGTTGCAGCCCGCCGTAGGCGGCGGCCCAGACGACTCGCACGGAAAATGGGAATACGCGTCGCAGCAAGGAGGCACCCGGTGCGCGTCGCGATCATCTCGCAGTTCTATCCGCCCGAGCCGCTCGCCGCGGCGAACCGCATCTCGGCGATGGCCCGCGCCTTCGCCGAAGGCGGCGACGAGGTCGGGGTCTACACGGGGATGCCGTCGTTCCCCGACGGCGTGATCCCGGAGGCCTACCGCGGCCGCCGGCACCTGGTCGAGCGCGACGGCGCCGTGACCGTCGAGCGCGTCTGGACCTACGCCTCCGACACCGCCCCCGCGAGCCGCATCCTGAACTGGCTCTCGGTCTCGCTCGGGATCGCGGCCCGTATCGTCGCGGTCCGCGAGCGCTACGACGCCGTGATCGTCTCCTCGCCGCCGATCACGCTGGCGAGCGCGGCGCTCGCCGCGTCGTTCGCGCACGTCTCCCCACTCGTCGTCGACGTCCGCGACGTCTTCCCCGAGGTCGCGATCAAGATGGGCGCCTGGCGCGAGGACTCCGCGGTCGCGCGCGCGGTCGGGCGCGTCGCCGACGCGCTGTACGCCCGCGCTTCGTTGGTCACGTCCGTCACGAAGCCGCAGTGCGACGAGATCGTCGCGCGCGGCGTCGACCCGGCGAAGGTCGCGCTCTTCTCGAACGGCTTCGACCCGGTCGAGCCGGCGCCGGAGCCGGCGGTGCCGCCGCTCCCCGGCGTGCGGGACGTCGTCTACGTCGGGAACATGGGGCTCTCGATGGCGCTCGACGTCGTGATCGACGCGGCCGCGCGGCTGCGCGACGACCCGACGATCCGCTTCGTGATGGTCGGCGGCGGCTCGGCGGCGCCCGGCCTGCGCGCCCGCGCCGCGTCCGAAGGGCTGACGAACGTCGTTTTCACCGGCCCGCTCCCGCGCGCCGGCGCGGCGCGCGCGCTGCAGGACGCCGCCGCGACCGTCGTCCCGCTGGTCGCGACGATCGTCGACACGCTGCCGACGAAGCTCTTCGACGCGATGATCGCCGGGACGCCGATCGTGCTCAGCGCATCGGGCGAGGCGAAGCGCGTCGTCGAGCAGGCGGATGCGGGGCTCGTCGTCCCGCCCGAGGATCCGGACGCGCTCGCCGAGGGGATCCGCCGGGTCCTCGCCGACGCGGAGATGCAGGCGCGCTTCCGCGCCAACGGGCCGCCGTTCGTCCGGGCGAACTACGACCGCGCGGCGGTGATGAGGGGCTTCGCGGCGCGCGTGCGCGCGCTCAAGTCGCGGTAGAGCGCCGCGTAGCGGCGCGCCTGGGTCCCGACGTCGTACTCGTTCTGCGCGTACGCCAGCGCCGCGTCCGCGCGCGCGCTCGCCGCGTCCGGGTTCTCGAGCGCCTCGCGCAGCACCGCCGCGATCGCCTCGCCGGTGAAGTCCGCCGCGATCAGCCCAAAGCGCCCCTCGCTCAGCATCCCGCCGGCGCCGGCCCACGGCGTCGAGACGATCGGGACGCCCTCGAGCATCGCCTCGATGATCGCCAGCGGCATCGCCTCGCGCGCCGAGGTCAGCAGCGCGACGTCCGCGCCGGCGAGCAGCTCGCGCGCGTCGGTGCGGAAGCCCAGGAACCGGACCGCGTCCGCGATCCCCGCCGCCGCCGCGCGCGCTTCGAGCGCCCCGCGCAGCGGGCCGTCGCCGATCAGCAGCAGCCGCGCGCGGGCGCGCAGCTCGGCGGGGAGCGCCGCGACCGCGTCGATCGCGAGGTCCTGCCGCTTCTGCTCGAAGAGCCGCGCGACGACCGCGATTCCGAGCTCGCCGGGCGCGAGCCCCAGCGCGGCCCGGCCGCGCGCGCGCCGCTCCGCGCCGCCCGCCACCGGCGGGATCCCGTTCGGGATCACGACGATCCGCTCGATCGGGATCGCCTCGGCCTGCGCGAGCTCCTCGCGGCGGCGTGCGGTGAAGTCGATGAACGCCGCGGTCCGCGGGTTCAGCAGCCGGTTCAGCCCGCTGAAGACCCAGCGCGGCTCGGGCGGCGTGAGGTCCGGATTGTGCTCGGTGTGGACGATCAGCGGGACGCCGGCGAGCACGGCGGCGAGCCGGCCCCAGTAGCGGCCGTGGTGCCCGTGAGTGTGGACGACGTCGGGGCGGAGCCGGCGCAGCGCGCGGACCATGCGGAAGAGGAAGGGCCAGTCCTTGCGCCCGTCGCGGTCGATCGCGATCACCGGGACCCCGACCCGCTCGCGCGCCTCGGGGTGCCGCGACTTGTAGACGGTCATCGCGAACAGCTCGACGTCGGGCTCCCGGGTGTGCTGCATCAACAGGGCGACGACGTTCTCCGCCCCGTAGAGTCCAAGGTCTCCGCACACGTGCACGACGCGCATGTGGAGGCAGCGTACCCGGATCGGCTTCAGTTATCCGCTTGCACGCTCGTTCGTGAGGGTACGCATATCACGACATGCGATGGAACGCCGTCCCCGTGCCGCTCGTCTTGGCGGTCGTGTTGCTCGTCTCGCTCGCGACCGCCGCGTACCGGCTCCGGCACGACGCCGCGATCTGGACCTCCGACTCGGCGGTCTACCTGAGGATGGCGCTCGGCGACCGCGGCCTCACCGAGGCCCAGGCGAAGGTCGAGTCCGACCGCTTCATGATGACGACGCCGGAGGCGAAGATCCCCGAGAGCGCCGGCTTCTACGGGCCGAACCCGCCGCCGTACTACGCCAAGCAGTTCGATCTGTTCCGCTCGCGGCCGCTCTACCCGCTCCTCTCGGCCGCCCTCTACGGCGCGCTCGGCGAGCGCGGGATGAAGCTGATCAGCGCCGCCGCCTACGTCCTCGCGACGCTGCTGATGTTCGGGCTGCTGCGCGCCTGGGTTACGCCGGTCGTCGCGGGGCTCGGCGCGCTCGCCTTCGCGACCGCGCCGCAGGTCCTCGACCTCTCCGCGCTCCCGCTCACCGACGAGCTGGCGGTGCTGTTCTGGATCGCCGCGCTCGGCGCGATGCTCCGCTACGTGCGCGCGCCGAGCCCGGCCGCGCTCGCGGCGGTGCTGGTCGCCGCGCTGCTGCTCACGTTCACCCGCCCCGCCGCATACCTGCCGTTCGCGGCCGCCTGCGGTCTCGCCGTCGCGCTGCGCGGCGACCGCGCGCGCCGGCCCGAGGTGCTCCGGCTGCTCGCCGTGACCGCCGGGGTCGGGATCGTCTTCGCGGTCTACAGCGTCTTCGCGCACGGCCCCGGGCTCGTCGCGCAGCTGCGCTGGCAGTACGACTGGCAGGTCGCGACCGGCGGCCCCTGGTCGTCGGGCGGCTTCGTCCACTGGTACGTCTTTGCCGTCGCCGCGGCCATCGGGCTGCTGCTGACCGTCGGCGTCTACAAGTACGCGGCGCTGCTCCCGCTGGTGCTGGCGGTCTACGGCGCGCGGATCGCGCGCCGCGACGAGCTCGGCCTGCTGCTCGGCGGGGCGGCCGGGGCGCTCGCGGCCATCCTGGCGAACCCCCTGGAGATCAACCGGACCGCGCTGCTCCCGCTGACCCCGATCGTGGTCGTCCTCGCGACGCTCGCGCTCGGCCGGCTTCTCGGCGCGCTGCGCGCCCCGGAGCCCGCGGGCGCCGCCGCGCGTTAGCTTGCTCATCGATGGGGGGATGAACGGAACGACCATGAGGGACGCGATGCTCACGGTGGAGCACGTCGACAAGTCGTTTCCGGTCGCCCACGGGTTCGGCGAGATGCTGCGGTCGTTGGCGGGCCAGAAGACGCCGCGCCGCCAGGTGCTCTTCGACGTGAACCTGCGCGTCGGGCGCGGCGAGCTGTTCGGATTGCTCGGCCCGAACGGCGCCGGCAAGTCGACGCTGCTGAAGCTGCTCGCGACGCTGACCGTCCCCGACCGCGGCCGCATGACGATCGACGGGATCGACGTCGCCGCCGAGCCGCTCGAGGCGAAGCGGCGCATCGCGCTGTGCGCGAGCGACGAGCGTTCGTTCTACCTGCGCCTCACCGCGCGCGATAATCTGATGTTCTTCGGCGCGCTGATGGGCTTGAGCGGGAAGCACCTGCGCGAGCGGATCGACGAGTGCGTCGCGCGCGTCGACCTGACCTCGCACCTCGACCGGCGCATCGGCGGCTTCTCGTCCGGGATGCGCGTGCGCATGACGGTCGCGCGCGCGCTGCTCGCCGATCCGTCGATCATCTTCTTCGACGAGCCGACGCGCGCGGTCGATCCGGTACACGCCGAAGATCTGCGCAAGCTGATCCGCAAAGATCTGGTCGAGAAGGCCGGCAAGACGGTGATCCTGGCGACGAACCTGCTCGACGAAGCGTGGGAGGTCTGCGACCGCGTCGCGATCGTGAACCACGGGCGCATCGTCGCGATGGGCCCGCCGCGCGAGCTGGGCAGCGATCTCGGCGCGGTCGCGCACTACCGCATCACCGTCGACGACGTCGACGACGATCTGCTCGCGCGCACCCGCACGATCCCCGGCTTCCGCGACCTGCGCGTGGTGCGCTCGGAGCGCGGCGTCGACCTGCACGTCGAGACGGAGCCGCTCGAAGGGACGCTCGGCGCGCTGATGCGCGCGGTCTCGTGGGACGGCGCGCGCCTGCGCGATTTCCGCCCGATCGACGCCGAGGCGATCGACATCTTCAAGAACGTGACGAACGATGACGACAGCCGCAGTTAGGCTCGCGCCGGCCTCGACGCTCGCGAAGGTCCGCGCGATCTTCCGTCGCGACGCGATCGTCACCGTCTCGTATCCCGGCAACTTCGCGCTGACCTGGCTGTCGATCATCGTCGAGGTCGTGATCGCGTGGTACCTCTCGAAGCTCGTCCCGCACTCCGTGCAATTCGGCGCGACCGGCAAGGCGGTCCCGTACTTCCAGTATCTGGCGATCAACTTCGCGTTCGTGCGCTTCCAGACGGCGGCGCTGAACAGCTTCGCCGAGGCGATCCGCGACGGACAGCTCACCGGGACGCTCGAGGTCGTGCTCGCGACGCCGACGACGCTGCCGGTGCTCGTGCTCTCCTCGGGCGTGTGGTCGTTCGCGCTCACGGTGCTGCAGACGGTCGTGTGGCTCTTGATCGCGATGGCGTTCGGGCTCGACCTCTCGCACGTGAACCCGCTGACCGCGCTGGTCTTCCTCGTCCTCACCGTCGCAGCGGTCTCGCCGCTCGGCGTGCTCGCCGCGGCGCTGGCGATGGTGATCAAGAAGACGGGTCCGGTCGAGTGGCTCTCGTACTCCACCGCCAACCTGTTCGGCGGCGTCTACGTCCCGCTCACCTCGCTGTCGCTCCCGCTCCAGCTGATCGGGTGGTGCATGCCGATCACCCACGCGCTCAACGGGTTCCGCGCCGCCGCCGGCGGCGTCCCGGTCGCGCAGGTCATGCCCGACGCGGTGTGGCTGCTCGTCGCCGCGGTGCTGCTGATGCCGCTCTC
Source organism: Candidatus Elarobacter sp. (assembly GCA_036264835.1). GTDB lineage: Bacteria > Vulcanimicrobiota > Vulcanimicrobiia > Vulcanimicrobiales > Vulcanimicrobiaceae > Vulcanimicrobium. The sequence continues at coordinate 13,385 of DATAQE010000001.1, read as the reverse complement.
GCTGTGGATCTTCGTCCGCGCGGTGAACAAGGCGCGCGTCGACGGCACCCTGGCGATGTACTAGGGACCACACTAGGACCATTGTCCCGTGAAAACCGGGACTGCGGCCACGTCACGGCGGGAGGTGCATCGGGCATCACTCATCTAGCCTCGTAAGGAGATGAGTAGCACGATGTGGATCACCCGCCCGGTCGCGGCCGCAGCCCTGGCCCTGTCGATGACCCTGCCGGCGATGGCCCAGCCCATCGAGATTGTCACGCTCGGACGCGCGCCCTTGATGGGCCAGTCGACGAACGCCGGCGAGCTCCAGTACAACTTCAAGAAGAACGAAGCCCTGATGCGGCGCGCCGGCTCCGACCTCGGGCTGACCAGCGAACAGTACGAGCAGTTCAGGCTCGCGCTCGAAGTCGGGAAACCCAACTGGGTCACGGTCCCGCGCCATCTCGACGCGATGACCTGGGCCTCCGGCGGCCAGGTGCACGTTCTGCACGACGTGATCATCCCGGCGAACCAGAAGGGCGTCGAGGTCGACCTGCACTCGGGCGACAAGATCATCGCGCTCTTCCTCCCGGCGAAGTGCGGTAATCTCTCGGTAATCCGCCGGACCCTCCCGCACGTCGCGGCCGTCCGCAACTTCCCGGTCCCGCACGTCGCCGCCGTCACCGCGCCGCAGCCCTGCGGCCCCGGCATGGTCGGCAGCTACCAGCCGAACTGCACCACCGAGGTCGCCGCCGCGCTGCCTCCCGCGCCGCTCGTCGCCCCGGCCGCGCCGGTGCCGATCCCGCCGCCGCCGGTGCACCACGGGATCAACCTGCTCCCGCTCGCAGCGCTGCTCCCCTTCCTGGTCCACACCTCGAACTCGCCCGGTACGCCGACGCCCGGATCGGGAACGGTAGTAGGGCCGCCGCCCTGCCCCTAGGCCACGGAACGGCCCCCCGGCACCCCGAGCGCTGAACGAAAGGATTCGTGACGTGAGCATCGATCGACGGAGTTTCCTGAGCGCGGCCGCCGCGACCATCGCGGCGGCCGGCGCCTTCCCGGCCTCGCGCGGAACCGCGCTCGCCGCTACGGGCGGCGCGGTGATCTCGTACGACGCGTTCCTCGCCACCGCGCGCGCGCCGTTCAAGCACAAGCAGCTGTTCACGTCGCCGCGCGCCAACGACGGCGCGATCTTCGCCTACATGCGGAACTCGCTGAACGGCTACCAGTTCGGCTGGGGCGAGGGCCCGGGGACGCTCCACGCCGCCGCGGTCCTGAACGGGAACGGCGTCGCGCAGGGCGTGAACGACGCGATGTGGGCGCGCTACCGGCTCGCACAGCTGCTCGCGAACGCCGGCGATCCGGTGAAGACCGCGGGCGCCGACCGCGGCAACCCGTGGCTGCACCCCGCCGCGTCCTATCCGCGCAACGACACCGACCTCGGCGCGCCCTACAACCAGGACGCCTCGATCGAGACGCTGCTGCGGCGCGGCGCGACGTTCTTCGTCTGCGACAACGCGCTGCGCGGGCTGGCGATGAAGGCCGTCGCCGCAGGGTTTGCGGGAACGAGCGACGCCGCCGCGCTGCACGCGGAGCTACGCCGGAATTTGATCCCCGGCGGGCTGCTCGTGCCGGCCGGCGTCACGACGATCGACGCGCTCCAGCAGGAGCACTTCACCCTCTACGACGCGAGCGTCTGATGCGGCCCGCGACGACGCCGAGCCAGCCGCCGGCGGCGCCGCAGAGGACGTCGACGACGTTCCATGCGATGCCCTCGTGCGAACCTTTGATCGCCTGGACGATCTCGATCGCGGCCGAGTACACCGCGACCAGCAGCGCGCCGCGCGCGGGAGTCAGCGCGGTTGCGCCGAGCGCCTTGCGAGCGGTGAACCCGACCAGCGCGAAGGCCGCGATGCTGTATGCTTTTCGGAGCAGCACGTGGAACGAAAACGCGGGCGGCGACGTGAGATCGTATACCTCGTTGCTGGTCGCGGCCCAGAACAGCGCCGCCGCCAGCGCGAGCGCGACCGCGCCCCAGATTCTTCGCGCGCGGCGCGAAGCCGGAGGGTTCTCATGATCGTTCGATTCGCTCATCCCGTTCGTGCACTGATCGGCGCCGCCGCGGCGGTCCTCCTCGCCGCCGCGCCGTTCGCGGCGCTCGCGCAGGAGAAGCCGCAGCCGCTCAACGTGCCGAGCGAAGTGCAGCCGGCCCCGCCCGCGGCGCCGCAGACCCAGCCGCAGACCCCGAGCGCGTCGACCGTCGGCTCGGTGATCCGTCCCGGCGACACGCTGGCGATCGCGGTCTACGGCCATTCCGACCTCACCCAGACCGCCGTCGTCCAGGCCGACGGGACGATCCAGTACCCGCTCGTCCAGCGCGTCTTCGTCGGCGGGATGAGCGCGGCCGAAGCGCGCGACGCGCTCGCCAAAGCGCTGCTCAAGTACTTGAAGCACCCGATCGTCTCGCTCGCGGTGCAGCAGCAGGGCGCGATCAGCGTGACGATCCTCGGCAACGTGAAGATCCCCGGCAAGTACCAGATGCGGAACGGCTCGCACCTGATCGACGCGATCGCGGCCTCGTCCGGGGTCGCGAACCAGAACGGCGACTACCCCGACGCGCGCGTCTCGGAGCCCGACGGGGACCTCAAGACCGTCAGCCTGCAGAAGCTCCTGCACGACGGCGACTCGACGCAGAACGTCGAGCTCGCCGACAACACGCTGATCTACGTGACCGGCGGGGAGACGTTCCGCGTCCAGGTCCTCGGCGCCGTCACCCGTCCGGGGAACGTCGAGGTGACCGAGGGCGAGCGGCTTTCGATGGCGCTCGCGCGCGCCGGCCTCGAGACCGCGGCGAAACCCGATCTGAACCGCGTCTTCCTGACGCGGTTCGAGCCGAGTCAGGGTAAGAACGTCTCGTACGAAGTGAACGTCTACCAGGCGCTGCAGCAGGGGAAGATTCAGTACGACCCCATCTTGCGCAAGGACGACAAGATCCTCGTCCCCGAGGCCCACACCGTCAGCCCCGCGCTGATCGGCGTCCTCGGCGCCCTCGGGCGGCTCCTCGGCTTCTAGGTCATGGAAAGGATTCCGATGTACGAACCTCAGCGGATCACGGGCAGCACCAGCATCCCGCTGGCGACCCCGATCGTCGGCCAGCGCTCGACCGACATCGACCCGGTCGCGATGTGGCACTCGTTCATCGGGACGCTCTCGCGGCGGCGCGTCCTCTTCGCGATCGTCTTCTTCGGCGTCGTCCTCGCCGTCCTCATCATGACGCTGATGACGCCGAAGCGCTTCACCACCGAGGTGAAGATGATCGCCGGCAACCCGAACACGGTCGCGCAGAACCCGCAGGCCGCGCAGACCGGGCTCTCGGTGCTCAACGCGCTGATCCTTCCGAACGCCGCGCAGTCGGCCGAGACGTACGCCGAGCTGATGAGCGAGACGCCGGTCGTGCAGCACGTCATCGACGACCTGCACCTCAAGACCGACGTCGGGACGCTGCAGGGCGCCGTGCGCGTCAAGCCGGTCACCAACACGAATATCCTCACGCTGTCGGTCACCTGGGGCGATCCCGCGACGTCGGCGAAGATCGCGAACGACTTCGCGAGCGTTTTCGTCGCGCGCCAGGCCGAGCTCGTCTCGGACCAAGCGAACGGCGCCGTCGACTTCCTGCAGAAACAGCTCCCGCAGGCGCAGCGGAACCTCGCCGTCGCGGACACCGCGCTGCGCACCTACGAGACGACGCACAACATCGCCGACCTCACCACGCAGACGACGGCGACCGTCAACCTGGCGACGAACATCGACGCGAAGATCAACAGCATCCAGCTCGAGAAGCGGCAGGCCGACGCGCAGGTCGGCTCGCTCGCGGCGCAGCTCGCGCGGATGAGCGCGACGACCGGCGGCGGCCAGAGCGTCTCGCCGAACCCAGTCCTCGCGAGCATGCAGTCGCAGCTCGCGCAGTACCAAGGGCAGCTCGCCGCGGCGGAGCAGCAGTTCACCGACTCGCACCCGACGGTGATCAGCCTCAAGCAGCAGATCGCCGACCTCAGGAAGCAGATCGCGCGTGAGAAGCCGACGATCGTCTCGACGACCAGCACGATCGCGAACCCGGTCTACCAGCAGCTCTCGCAGCAGCTCTCGGCCGCGCGCGCGATGAGCGAGAGCGATTCCGCGCAGCTCATCGAGCTCGCCAAGCAGCGCGCCGAGGTCAACCCGCAGATCAAGGCGCTGCCCGCGCAAGCGGCGCGCCTCGCCGATCTGCAGCGGCAGGAGAAGCTCGCGGCGGACGTCTACAACGCGCTCTCGCAGAAGCTGAACGACGCCAAGGTCTCGCGGATGACCGGGATCAGCGACGTCACCGTCACCGAGCCCGCGATGGCCGCGCTCGCGAAGAAGAGCCCGCACCTCTCGATCAACCTGATCGTCGCGAGCATCGTCGGCCTGCTCCTCGCGCTCGGCGTCGTCTTCCTGGTCGACTGGTTCGACGGCCGCATCCGCGACGAGCGCGACCTCGAGAACGAGCTGCAGCTCCCGGTCCTGGCCTCGATCCCGCAGCTGCCCTCGGGCGACGGCGCGGCGGCGATCCCGGCCTCGGTCCGCAACGCCACGCTCGAGTCGTACTTCCAGCTGGTGCTCGCGATGCGCTACAGCTCCGACCACCCGCTGCGCAGCGTGACGATCACCAGCCCGCTCAAGGGCGACGGCAAGTCGACGGTCGCGATGAACGTCGCCGGCGCGTTCGGCGAGATCGCCGTCTCCAGCATCGAGCGCGAGGCGCGCGTGCTGATCATCGACGCCGACATGCGCCGCCCCTCGCTGCACCGCAAGCTCGACGTCGCAAACGACATCGGCCTGAGCGACGTGCTGATCGGGCGGGCCTCGCTCGCGCAGTGCGTGAAGCGCACCGACCGCCCCGGCGTCGACGTGCTCACCAGCGGGACGCACTCGCCGAACCCGATCAAGCTGCTGCAGTCGAACCGCTTCGACGCGCTGCTGAACGAGGCGCGCGCGCGCTACGAGACGGTGATCGTCGACGCGCCGGCGCTGATCCCCGTCTTCGACGCCGCGATCGTCGCGGCGAAGACCGACGGCACCGTGATGATCGTCTCCGCCGGCCACACCGACGTCCGCTCGACGCGCAAGGCGCTCGGCCGGCTCGAAGCGGTCGGCGTGAACGAGCTGGTCGGGACCGTCGTGAACCGCTCCACCACCAAGGTCGACGATTACAGCGACTACTTCGCGGCCTCCACACCGGCGCTCAAAGAGCTGCCGCACTCAGCGTAAGGCCGGGGCCGGCCGCCGGAACGCCGCGGGCAACGGTGTTCCGGCGGCCGCGAGAGCTGTGATGATCTACCGCGAACGCTGCCAGTTCGAGAGCTCGGTCTACCGCTATCCGGGGCCGTTCAAGACGCTGCGCTCGCTGCGCCGTGCGGTGCGCCGCTTCCCCGACCGCTACGCGATGGCGCGCGGTGAAGGGAAACCGTCCCGCTACGCCGCCGGCGACTGGGTGCGCGTGTGCGACGCCGAGGCGATCCGCGCGACGCTCGACGCGAACGGAACGCTGCGCGGGCTCGCGTTCACCGCGGAGCAGTGGGCGTACTGCGGGAAGACGTTCCGCGTCGACGCGGTCGTGCGCCGCATGATGAACGACTACGGGCGGATGACGCGCGTCTCGCGCACCGTCGGGCTCGACGGCGCCGCGTGCGACGGCCCGCACCGTGACGGCGGCTGCGGCCGCTCGTGCGCGCTGCTCTTCCGCGACGAGTGGCTCGAACCGTCCTCAGCCGCGCTCGCCGAGCCGCGCGCGCACGCGCGCTACGCCCGGGTGCGGCCGCTCGCCGAGATCCGCGCGACGCTCGACGCGCGCGGCGCGCGCGACGGGATCGCGTTCTGCGCCGCGATGGAGCGCTATGCCGGGCAGCGATTCCCGGTGCACAAACGAGTCCAGGCGACCGCCGTCACGTGGTGGCGGCGCCCCGGCGCGGAGTGGTACATCCTGGACGGCCTGCGCTGCCGCGGCGAGTCGCTCACCACCGAAGGCCCCTGCCACCGCGGCTGCGGCTTGTTATGGCACCGCGATTGGCTGGAGCTCGACCCCGCCTAAGCGCCTCGCCACCCGAGCGCTTTTGCGGCGAGCTCGACGCGGTTGCGGGCGCGGGTCTTCAGCATCATGCGCTTGATGTGGTCGTGGGCGGTCGACTCGGCGATGTCGAGCGCGGTCGCGATCTGCGGGGTGCCGAAGCCTTTGAGGACCAGCGCGAGGACCTCGAGCTCGCGCGAGCTCATCCCGAACTTGTCGGCCGCGTACCGCAGCGCGTTGCGCGAGCGGTAGCGCTCGACCAGCACGCCGATCTTCGGCCCGGCCGGACCGGTCAGCGGGGCGACGCGCACGACCATGAACGGGAGCGGCACCACGGTGTCGGGCTGCCAGGTCGCCGGGTCGTCGGTCCAGGAGGCGGTCACGGTGCGGACCGCGCTCTCGACGACCGGCGGGAGCGACTCGCCGGAGAGCTCGAGGATGTTCTGCAGGACGTCGTTCGGGTCGTCGTCCGGGATCCAGCGCGACTCGACCGCGAAGTCGCGGGAGAGGACGAACTGCGCCGCCGAGGCGCGCTCGGCGGTCCGCTCCTGCGCGCTCTGCTCGCCCTCGAAGGTCGAGAGCCGGCGCATCAGCTCCGAGCCGGAGCGCAGCGTCCCCTCGAACGCTTTCCGCTCCTCGGCGGTGAAGGCGCGGGGGCGGGCGACGATCGCCAGGCCGAAGATCGTGCGGTCGACCCCGTAGACCGCGACCAGGCCGCGCATCCCGTCGAGCGCGATCATCGCGTCGGTGACCCGCGGGATCGAGGCCTCCGACCGGGATTGGAGGAGCCGTTCGGCCTGGAGCCACTCGGTCTGGCGCGAGGGGTTCCCGTGGTCCTCGGCCAGGATGATCTCGTTCTGGATGCCGTTCTGGTCGTACCGCGCGAAGACGACGTAGGTCGCCCGGACCAGCGTCCGCAGCTCTCCGACGAAGGCGCGCGTGCGATCGGCTTCGGGGACGGCCGTGATCACGGCGGCGGCGGGGGAGGTTCGGCGGTTGCGCACGACTCTATTCCTATCCGTTTCGACGCCGCCTCTCACGGCGGCCGGGTCGAGGGTCCTATGCGAAAACCCCCAATTCAGGGGAGTTCCTCAGGCACCCCCAGGGGCGACACTATAGACGGCCGGGTTAGTCTGAACGGCCTTCCCCAAAGGACTGAGGAAAGAAGAGATGCTCGGAACGATCGCCACGCCCGCCCCGTCCGTCACCAAGCCGGTTCGTGTCCTCGTGGTCGAAGGGCAGGCGCTCTTCGGTAAAGCGCTGTGCCAGGTGCTGGCGAGCGACCCCGAGATCGACGTGGTCGGCGACGCCGACTCGATCGCGAACGCGCCGCTGCGCCGCCTCCGTCCCGACCTGATCGTCCTCGACCTCGACGGCCACCACGTCGAGTTCTCCGAGACGATGCGGACCTGCCGCGAGCTCGCGCCCCAGGCAAAGGTCTGCGTCCTCTCGACCCACGTCCAGCCCGAGGTCATGCAGCGCTGCCTCTCGGCCGGCGCCGACGGCTACGTGGTCAAGGATATCCTCCCGGCCGAGCTGATCCGCGCGGTGAAGAGCGTCGCCGGCGGGCACGCGTACGTCGACCCGCGCGTCGCGGGCGGCGTCCTGAAGCGGCGCTCGAACGGCTTCGGCCGCGCCGCGCAGAACGAGCTCTCGGTCCGCGAGACCGAGATCATCCGGCTGATCGCGCGCGGGATGTCGAACAAAGAGATCAGCGCGAAGCTGCACCTCTCCGAGAAAACGGTCAAGAACCACATCAGCCGGATCTTCGCGAAGCTGAACATCACGGCGCGCACCCAGGCGGCTGTCCACGCCATCAAGACCGGATTGGCCTAACGGACCCTCCCCCCAGCAGGCCGCAAGCCTCCGTGTAAGGGGACCACATTGCGCGGTACCGAGCAAGTGTGGATTCCTACGTCGTCGAACCCCAGTCGCTCTTCGTCCCGTACCTGAGCGACGTGCTCGCCCGAGCCGAGCTGCGGGTCGTCCGGGTCGCCCAGACGCTGGACGTGGACGACATCCGCGCCTCGCACCCCGAGGCGCTCTTCGTCGACACCGACTTCCTCGACGTTGACCCGGCCGATGCGGTCAGCGCGATGCGCGAGGCGCTCCCGCGGGCGTTCATCTGCGCCTACACCGAAGGCGAAGGCCCTCGCGCCGACCGCCTCCGCTTCGCCGGCGCGAACTGTGTCCTCTCGAAGCGCTACGGCCCGAGCGAGATCACCGACGCGCTGCGCCAGGCGACCCGCAAAGCGGCGCTCGTCGCCCACGACTGACGGCCTGCGCTAGCGGTTGACCCACGTCATGTCGGCGTAGCGGGCGCCGGCGACCGCATCGCTCGGGGCGGCGTCTTCGATCCGGCGGAGCTGGTCGGGGGTGAGCGCGATCTCCGCCGCGCGCACGTTGTCCTCCAGGAACTCGCGGCGCTCGCCGCCCGGGATCGGTACAACATCGTCGCCGCGCGCGAGCAGCCACGCCAGCGCGAGCTGCGCCGAGCTGCAGCCGATCTCCGCGGCGAGTTCGCGGAGGCGCTCGGCCAGCGCGAGGTTACGGCGGAAGTTCTCGGGGTGGAAGCGCGGCATGGTGCGGCGGTTGTCGGTCGGGAGATCGGCCATCGTCTTGAAGCGGCCCGCGAGGAAGCCGCGTCCGAGCGGCGCCCATGGGACGAACCCGATCCCGAGCTCGCGCGTCGTCGCATAGATCCCGAGCTCCTCGGGCTCACGCGAAAAGAGCGACCATTCCGTCTGCAGCGCGGTCAGCGGGTGGACCGCGTGCGCGCGGCGGATCGACTCGACGCTCGCCTCGGAGATCCCGAGATAGCGCGCCTTGCCCGCGCGGACCAGTTCGGCCATCGCGCCGATCGACTCCTCGACCGGCGTGTTGAGATCCACGCGGTGCAGGTAATACAGGTCGATCGTCTCGATCCCGAGCCGACGCAGGGAGGCCTCGCAGGCCGCCCTGATGTACTCCGGCCGCCCGTTCGTGCGGAGCTTCGAGGGATCGTCGGGATCCTTGTAGTTCCCGACCTTGCTCGCGATCACGACCTCGCCGCGGCGCCCGCGCAGCGCGCGACCGACGAGCTCCTCGTTGTGACCGAACCCGTAGACGTCGGAGGTGTCGAAGAACGTCACGCCGAGCTCGAGCGCGCGGTGGATCGTCGCCGTGCTCTCCGCGTCATCGGCGTCCTTCGACATGCCGCCGCAGCCGAGTCCGATCGCGGAGACGTGCAAGTCGCGGCCGAGCACGCGTCGTTTCATGTCGATGTTCTCACGAGACTCAGGCCAGGATACGGTGCGCCGCGCGCGCGAGCAAGTATGCGAAAGTAGCAATTCGGCGCGACGCGCGCGCACCGCGGAAGGATGCGCACCGGCGCGCAGAACGCTCGGCGCGATGAACGAGCTGAAGGTGCGCGAGATCGCGAGCGGCGTCGGTGCGACCGAAGGTCCGGTGATTCGCGCCGACGGCGAGATCGTCTTCGTCTCGCTCGACCAGCAACGTCTCTGCCGCATCAACGACGGCGTGACGTCGGTGCTCGCCGAGCTTCCGGGCGCGCCGAACGGCGCGACCGAGGCGCGCGACGGGACGATCTACGTCGCGCAGTGCGGCGGGCGCTGGGGGCGCAACAAGCACCCCGACTGGAGCCTCGTCGCCGGCGTGCAGGCGGTGACGCGCGACGGCGCGGTGCGCTGGGTCAGCACCGATCCGATCGCACCGAACGATCTGTGCTTCGGTCCCGACGGCCTGCTCTACGTCACCGATCCGACGCGCTACCGGGAGCCGCGCGACGACGGGCGCATCTTCCGCATCGACGTCGCGACCGGCGAGGCCGAGCTGCTCACGGTCCCGTGGTATCCGAACGGGATCGGCTTCGGCATCGAAGACGATGCCGTCTACGTCGCGAAATCCGGGCCGGAGTTCGACATCATGCGCCTCCCGCTCGACCACGGGCGCTGGGGCAAGCCGGAGATCTTCGCGCGGATGGGGACGTACAAACCCGACGGCTTCCTTTTCGACGCCGAAGGCAATCTCACGACCGCCGCGATCGCGACCGCCGACGGTCCCGGCCGGATCGAGACGTACGACCGCGACGCGCGGCTGATCGACGTCTTCGTCCCCGGTCCCGCCAAGGAGTTCACCAACGTCGCACTGAGCGAGGACCGCACGCTGATCATCACCGCGCCGAACGACGGCGCGGTGCTCGCCGTCTACGGCTGGCCGCGCGGGCCGCTGCCGTTGCACCCGTTCCGCGAGCACGCCGCGCGCGTCTGACGCGCTCTGCGACATCGGTCGCGCGCGAACGCCGTCGCGTGCGACAAAGGTACGAGAAGGGCATCGAGCAGAACACCACGCGGCCGGGCACACACAAAAGAGGTGCAAGTTGCGTTCACCGCTGCGAAAAGACTCTTCGTGCCCGCAGGTTCTGCGCGCGTTGATTGCCGATGATCACCCTCTCTTCAGAGAGGCGATCAAGCAGGTACTCGCAGGAATCGGAGTAGCGGTCGAGTGCACGGAGACTTCGAACTACACCGATCTCCTCGCGCTGATCGCGCGCGAGGGTGAAGCGTACGGCGTGATCTTCGTCGACCTCGGGATGCCGGGCGGGATGGAGCTGACCGCGCTGCAGATGTTGCGCGACCGCGCGCCGCGAACGCCGACGATCGTCGTCTCCGGGCGCGAGGACGCCGCGACGATCCGCCGTGTCCTCGCGTGCGGCGTCGCCGGCTACGTGCCGAAGTCGACGCCGAAGAGCGAGCTCGAAGCGGCGGTACGCCGCGTTCTCGGCGGGGGCGTGGCAGTTCCGCGCGCGGTCGCGGGCGAGCCAGCCGACGACGTCGCGGCGGCGGCGCCGCTCACGCCGCGCCAAGCCGCGGTCCTCGAACAGCTCGGGCTCGGGAACTCCAACCGGCAGATCGCGAAGCTGCTCGGGATCGAGGAGATTACGGTCAAGGCGCACATCTCGGCGATCCTGCGAAAGCTGAACGTGAAGAACCGGCTTCAAGCCGTCGTCTCCTCACAGCACTACCTCGAACAGATCAAGGATCGGGAACTCCACCCGCTGTGAGCGCCATCCGGCGCGCGGTCTCGCAGTGCGAGGAGCCGGCCGACGTCGCGCGCGAGCTCGCCGAGCAGCTCGATCCCGCCTCGCTGGGCTCGGCGCTGCTGTTCTGCTCGTCGCGCTACGACCTCGGCGTCTTGCAGGCGGAGCTCGCCGCGCGACTCGCCGGCGTCGATCTCGTCGGCTGCACGACCGCGGGCGAGATCTCGCCGTACGGGTACGGGACGCGCTCGGCGGTCGCGATGGGATTTCCGGCCGACGATTACATCGTCGTCGCCGACCGCGTCGACGAGCTCGAGGACGGCTCGATGTGGAACGTCTACCAGATGGTGCGCTCGCTGCTGCGGCGGCTGCGCGTTCGCGCGCCGAACGCCGGCCGCGGGAACACGGTCGCGGTGCTGCTGATCGACGGTCTCTCCGGGAGGGAAGAGGCGGTGCTCAGCGCGATCACGATGGAGCTCGGCGACATCCCGCTGGTCGGCGGCTCGGCCGGCGACGACGAGCGCTTCGTCCGCACGCACGTCCTCCACGAGGGCACGTTCACGCCCACGAGCGCGGTGCTGGTGCTGATCCACACCGACGTGCCGTTCGAGGTCTTCAAGACGCAGCACGTGCGCAGCACCGGCGTGCGGATGGTGGTGACCGGCGCCGATCCGGGCCGGCGCGTCGTCACCGAGATCAACGCCGAGCCGGCGGCGCGCGAGTACGCGCGCCTGTGCGGTGTCAGCACGGCGCTCGTGCGCTCCCGCGAGCTCGCGCTGCACCCGCTGGTCGTGCGCGTCGGCGGCGAGAACTACGCCCGCACGATCCAGAGCGTGAACCAGGACGAGAGCCTGACGTTCTTCTGCGCGATCGACGAAGGGATCGTGATGAGCAGCGCGCTGAGCGACCCGATCGCCTGGGACATCCAGCGGCTCTTCGAGCGGATCCGCCAGAAGATCGGGCAGCCGCAGGCGGTGCTCGGCTTCGACTGCCTCTTCCGGCGCCTCACGCTCCAGGAGCAGCACGCCGACCGCCGCGTCTCGGAGATGTTCGCGGCGAACAACGTGATCGGGTTCTCGACCTACGGCGAGCAGTACAACGCGATGCACCTGAACTTGACCTTCACCGGCGTCGCGTTCGGAGACGCCGGCGCGGCCTAGCGTGAACGGCTCACTCGAGGACGAGCTTCGCCGCGAGAACGAGAAGCTGCGCAAGATCGCGCGCGCGCTCACCGAGCGCGTCGAGCGCAGCACCGACGCGCAAGGGACCGCGTTCACCCTCTTTCAGACCGCGATCACCCTCGAGGAGACGGTCCGCAAGCGGACCGCGGAGCTGCTCCGGCTCAACGAGCAGCTGCGTCGCGAGATCGAGGAGCGGATCCAGGCGGAGGACGCGCTGCGGCTCGCGACCGCGGCCGCGGAGCGCGCGAACGCGCACAAGACCACGTTCCTCGCCTCGGCGAGCCACGACGTGCTGCAGCCGCTCAACGCGGCGCGGCTCTTCGTCGAGGCACTGACGGAGCGCGCGCCGGACGGTGAGACGCTGGCGATCGCACGCCGCGCCGACGAGGCGCTCTCGACCGCCAACAACGTCCTCGCGACGCTGCTTGACATCTCGAAGCTCGACGCCGGCGCGGTCGTCCCGGATGTCCGCAGCGTCCCGCTCGAGCCGCTGCTGCGGCAGATCGGCAACGAGTACGGGCTGATGGCGGAGAACAAGGGGCTGCGTTTCCGCGCGGTTCCCTCCGCGCTCGCGGTCCGAACCGACGGGACGCTGCTCGAGCGGCTGCTGCGCAATCTCGTCAGCAACGCGGTGAAGTACACCGCGCGCGGCGGCGTGCTGATCGGCTGCCGGCGGCGCGGCGAGACGGTCGAGGTCGAGGTCTGGGACACCGGGCCGGGGATCCCGAGCGACCGCATCGACGAAGCCTTCGAGGAGTTCCGGCGGCTCAGCGGCGACGAGGCCGGGGTCGGGCTCGGGCTCTCGATCGTCAAGCGGATCGCGCGGCTGCTCTGCGCGGAGGTCGTCGTGCGCACGCGGCTCGGGCGCGGGTCGGTGTTCTCGGTCGCGCTCCCGCTCGCGACGTCGGGACACGACGACGTCGCCGCCGCCGCCGACGTCCGCGCGTACGCCGACCCGCTCGCCGGGAAGACGATCGCGGTGGTGGACGACGACGGACTCTCGCTCGAAGGGCTCGCGCTCGTGCTGCGCGCGTGGGGCTGCGCGACGGTCGCCGCGACGAGCGTCGCGCGGGTCGCGGAGGCGGTGCGCGCGGCGCCGCGC